>JAQCJQ010000026.1 GCA_027593035.1 Bacteroidota bacterium
TTTGGTCGGTATTTCCCCTTGTTGAGTTTGGGCATCTTATTCAACATCCTCCTGGATGCAGGATTGTCCAACCACATGACCCGATTGATTGCGAGTCAGCGGAATGATTGGGAAGCGGCTTATACTGCCGGGTGGAGAGCAAAGGGCCTGTTGATCCCCGCTTATTTCGCCGTTTTAATGGGCACGGGATGGGCTTTGGGCTACCGAGGCGAGGCGCTGCAATGGCTAGCATGGGTCGGACTCAACCAAATGTTATTGAGCGGCATCCTGTTTATTCGTGCCGGTCTACAGGGCTTGGGAGCGCACCGCACCGATGCTTGGGTTTCCATTCTTGATCGTGCTATGTTGTTACTCGGGTTGGGACTGTTACTTGCGATTCAACCTGGATTCCAGATTGTCTGGTTGCTCGCCGGCACTACGATAGCACTGATCACATCCGGAGCGATTGCCTTGTGGCGTCTTCGACTCAATCGGATGAGCCTCCCCCAAGAACCCCATACCGATACCAATGTCTGGGGACAACTCAAGCAAGGCTGGCCTTACGCCCTGCTTTTCCTTCTGATGATGACCTACCATCGCGTGGATGCCATCATGCTCGAGCGCTCGTTATCCAACGGTGCGGAAGAGGCCGGCTGGTACGCCATGAGCTATCGGCTATTCGAAGCCGCCAACATGATCGGCTACCTCTTTGCCACTTTGTTACTGCCCTATTTTTCGCGTATGCTCGCCAACAAAACAGACGTTAGGCCGCTCGCCATAGGGGCCAGCCAGCTTCTCTTGGTCGGCGGTGGTGCCGTGGCTTGGACCGCTTGCTTCTGGCCAGAGGCGTTGCTCCAGCTGTTTTACGACCATGAAATCGCTGAAGCCGCTCCCATTTTACCGTGGCTCATGGTGTCGTTTGCCATTTTCGCGCAAGGCTATGTCTTTAGCACGTTGCTCACCGCTCGGAAAGACTTGCGTCTATTGAACACGGTTGCGGCCATTGGAGCGGTAGGCAACATCACCCTCAATGCACTTTGGATCCCTGCATATGGGGCCCTTGGATGCGCCATGGCCAGCGCCTTGACCCAAGCCCTCGTCGTCCTTGTGCAGTGCGCTGCCACCATCTTCAAGCATCCTGGCTCTGCCTGGTGGAAGCTGGGAAGAAGCGTGGCCCTGCATTCCTTGCTCTGCGGAACAATATGTTTCATGGGCGTGCGTTGGGCTTCCGACACAGAGTGGGTGGCTCTGGCCGTGATGGTGGCTTGCCTTTTGGCTGGCTTCATTCCCGGAATCATGGATGATTCCACCCTCCGTGCGCTGCTGTCCAATAAGATGAATACCTTTGCTGCCTCCAAGCTGAAATCCGATTCATGAACGAAAACCAACGCCTCGACTCCAGCCATTTGCTGCACTTCATCTTCAATCGCAGAAAGAAGTTCCTCTTGATTGCAGTCGCCACGACTGCCATTGCTTCTGTGGTTTCCTTGATGATGCCGGAGCAATTTCAAAGCTCGGTCGTCATGTTCGCCACTCCTCAACATTCAATTGGCGAACAGTTCTACGAAGAAGTCAAACGCAACGATTTGCTGGAATATGGTGAAACAGAAGACGCTGAGCGCCTTTTGCAGATCTTGAATTCTGATCGCATTCGTTCCCGCATCATTGAGAAATATGATTTGTGGCTGCATTACAACATCGAACGGAACACCCCTGGAGCACAAGCCTTGCTCGGAAAAGAGTACAACTCCAATGTCGACGCGCGCCTCACGCGCTATGGCTCCATTGAAGTCAATGTCCTCGATCAAGATCCCCAGCGGGCGGCCGATATGGCCAACGATATCGCGTTCTTAGCCGATTCTGTCTCCAATCGCTTGCGCAACGACCGGGCGGGTGAAGCGCTGATCTATGCGACCTCTTCTTTGCTCCAAGTGCAAAATGAGATCCTGGACATGGAGACGCAACTCGGCAAACTGTATGAGCTAGGCGTCTATGATTTCGCCACGCAGATTGAAGGACTCAATGAACAATATGCCACGGCCATTGCGAAAGGCTCAACGGCGAATGCCGAGAAAATCCGGCAACAAATGGCCGAGATTTCCCAGTATGCCAATGCCTTCAATAAGCTATCCAACCTCATCGAAGCGGCCTACGAGCGGGAAGCGATTCTCAAGAAACGTTTCGAGTTGATGAAATTGGACGCCGAAACCCAAATGCCTTCTGCCTTCATCGTGGATTACGCCGCACCCGCTGATAAAAAAGCCAAGCCCATTCGCTGGCTGATCGTCGTTATGAGTGTCGCAAGTGTCTTGGTGTTTGCCTTGCTCGCCTTATTGGCTGCTGAAAACCTCAAGGCACCGAAGGAGGTATGATGGCATCGCATTCGATGCAAAAACTAGCCCATTGGGCCATTGGCCTGTTCGCTGTGGCTTTAAGTGCCGCCATTTATTTTGAATGGCCATGGCTCGCGTTGCTACCGGCCGTCATTGGCATGATGTGGATGGCGTTCGCCCGACTGGATACCCTCATTTTAGTGTTGATCGCTTGTGTCCCCTTGAGCCTGAGCCTCGAAGATCTCGAAGTCGGAGGCATCGGTCTTTACCTGCCCACAGAACCCATGCTCGCCGGTTTATTGGGCTTATTTGTTTTGCGTACTTTGCGCGGATGGCCCGTTGACAAGGAGGTCTTGCAACACCCTTTTTCGCGGCTTGTGAGCATCTCACTCGCTTGGATTTTGATCACTGCCATCACGAGTTCCTACCCCATTGTTTCCGTGAAATTCTTCATTGCTCGGGCTTGGTTCGTCGTCGGCTTCCTTTGGTTTTTGGGGCACTTCTTCGTGCACCAGCCCGCTCATAGGCACAAGTTCATCATGGCCTATGCCTTTCCGCTCTGTGTGGTTGTGATCTATACGGTGATCCGACATGCCGGATTTGGATTTGAGAAAGATGCAGGACACTGGGTGATGAAACCGTTTTTCAAAGACCACACGTCCTATGGTGCCGTGCTGGCGATGATCACTCCTCCGCTTGCCGGGCTGCTGTTTTTTAGACGTTTCTCGCCATTTGTGAAAGCATTGCTAGCGGGAGCTTTGTGCATCATCGGCGTTGGGCTGATTCTATCGTACACGCGTGCGGCTTGGGTTTCTCTTGTTGCAGTGGGGGTGCTCTGGGGACTGATGCGAGCGGCTTTTCAGTTGAAAACACTCTTGTCCATTGGATTCATCGTCCTGGCATTTGGCTGGTTTGCTCGGGAAGCATTGGTGATTCAGCTCGAACGAAACAACCAAGATTCGTCGGATGACTTAACCGAACACGTCGAGTCCATTTCCAATGTTTCGAGTGACGCATCCAATTTGGAACGCCTCAATCGTTGGAATGCGGCCCTGGCATTGTTCTCAGAGCGCCCCGTCGTTGGGTGGGGACCCGGCACCTATCAATTTGTCTATGCACCCTTCCAGCGATCCAAAGACCGCACCATCATCAGCACCAACAATGCCGATGGGGGGAACGCGCACAGTGAATACCTAGGCCCTCTCGCGGAACAAGGGGTTCTCGGGCTGATTGGGGTCCTCGGCCTATTGGGGTTTTGCCTGCATTGGGGATTTCGCTTGCAACGCATCTTGACGGATCGAGAAGATCGGATCCTAGCCATGGGCGTATTCTTGGGGCTCATGACCTATTTCGTTCATGGCGTGCTCAACAACTATTTGGACACCGACAAAGCCAGCGCGCTGTTTTGGGGCTTTTTCGCGATCATGCTCGCATTGGATTTACAAGCTTCCTCCGCGAAAGCATCGAAAGAAACCCGGAGCACTTCTACTTGAAGCGTGCTACAAGCAAAGCTGTATCGTCAAAACGAGGCTCATCGCCTCTGAATGATTCAACTTCCTTAAGCAGAGCCGATTGAATGGCCTCAACGGGCATGCCCCGACGCTCACTGATAATGTCTTCCATGCGTTGCATTCCAAATGGAACGCCCTCTACATTTTCCTGTTCCACCAAACCATCCGTGTAACAGACGAGCGTGCTACCCCTAGGAACGTGCTCTACACCGCTTTCTATCGAAGGGATGTCATGGAACATGCCCAATCCTACGGAACCCAGCATGAGTTGATTGGCCGTGCCATCAGCCGCAGTCAATACCGGAGGGTTGTGACCACAGTTGACATAGCGAAACTCTCGGGTGGTCCGATAGTAAACACCCGCAAACATGGTGATGTACTTCTCCCCGCGAGCATTCTCCATCACGCGGTTGTTCAAGCGCATGACCGTTCCCTCAAGATCATCCGGTTCATATTGAAAAATGGCCCGGACATTGGCCTGGAAGTTGGACATGAGAAAAGCGGCTGCAATCCCTTTTCCACTGACATCTGCCATGCAAAATACCAACCGCTCTTCATCCACTGAAAAGACGTCGTAATAATCTCCCCCGACCTCGTGGTGTGGCTGATAATAGGCTGTGACATCCACGTCGCGATCAGCTGGCCAAGCAGTGGGTACAAGCAAGGTCTGCATGTCCGCTGCCAACTCCAATTCTCTCCGCGTCGCTTCCTGAACCACACGCTCTTCCTCCATGCGCTTGTTTTGCAATGCAACGACTAGCACATTGGTCAACGTTTGAATGAAATTCAAATGCTTCACAACGGGACTCACACCACGACCTTCAGCCGTTTCACCCGCCAACAAGTAGGCCAATGGCATCCCATCGTGCGTCACAGGAATGACCACATCGAATTGGTGTTCTCCCGCCGTTGAGCGCAAGGATATGCGTCCTTCTTGTTCAAAAAAAGCCGGGTCGGTGATGGCTGGAATGGCCCCTTCAACGCCGGTTTGCAACAAGCATTTCCACTCCTCCTCGAACGTATAAAGAACCAATCGATTGATCCCCAAATATTCAGACAGGCTCTCTCGATACATCTCCAGCAATTCGTTTTCAGTGGCTCGAGAATTGATTCCACGAGTCACCTCCAACAAAGCACTTAGCTTGTAGTCCTGAAGCTCAAGACGCTGTTCGAGTCGCTGTACGCTATGCGGCATGTTTACTTTTTAATGCGTTCAACGTAGTCTTTTGTTCGCGTATCCACCTTGATCAAATCTCCCGTATTGATGAATAAAGGCACACGGATTTCTACACCCGTATCGGTCGTGGCTGGCTTCATGGTATTGGTGGCAGTATCGCCCTTAATTCCTGGCTCCGTGTAGGTTATTTCCATCTCCACATGCGTCGGCAATTCACAACTCAACACCCGCTCTTCAGCCGCGTGAAATTGTAGCTTACAAACCAATCCATCCTTGAGGAACTCGGGCGCATTGATCACGATTCTCTGAACGGGAATCTGCTCAAAGGTTTCGAGATTCATGAAATAGTAGTTGTCTTCATCGTTGTAGATGTACTGGTAATCATGCACCTCAATGCGAACCGGTTCAATTTTCACACCGGCATTGAACGTATGGTCTACCACTTTTCCTGTGGCCAGGTTCTTCAACTTCGTCCGCACAAATGCTCCACCCTTCCCTGGTTTGACATGAAGAAACTCAATGACTTGCCACAATCCATGATTGTGGTTCATCACCAACCCGTTTTTTATATCCGCTGTGTTCGCCATGGCCTTGTCATTTTCGCTAAGATACCATCACAAGGATACAGTCAGTCGAAAGTCCATGGCTGTTTGCACCGGTCCATCCGTTGAAAAACCCGAGTACGAAATTGACAGTCGGTCCGACCGAACAGCTGCGTGGCCAGACCAATGAATCGCAAGCCCGTCGGTCAATTGATGCTCCAACCACCAGCTCAAACGACTCCCGACTCCTGTCATAACCTGCGCGCCCACACCTTGCAAAGTGGGTTCTGATCCATAAAGCTGGAGGCCATCGGGAACCCTCCAACTGGAGGCCACGACCTTCCATCGCCAGTGGATTTCCCGCCCTTCCATCCAGCACGACATTCCAAATCCAGATGCCCCGATGACCCCAGAATCGGAGACCAAGAAAGCCTGAATGCGCATTTTCAATCCTGCCTGATCCCGCTGCCATCGTATGGAATGGCGCCAGTGCGGTGCGAACCAACCATGAAGGTCTGACGTGGCTTGCCATTGCCATCGGCCTTGAATTTGAGTTACGGCATCCGAGAACAACAGGGCTTTGCATTGAAATCGCATGGTTCTATTGGCTGCATCGTCCGCTGACCTCCATGTATCCGCTCGCCACGTTCCGCTCCACTTCGATGTTGCAGTGCCCAACTTCTGTCCTCCCCAAATGAAGCGCGTCCCTGGACTCGATCTCGCATCATTCCATCTCCAAGCAGGATGGTCATGCTGTTGATGCTGCAAGGAGCCAAAGACATCCCAGCTCATGCCGATGTTCTTCAAAACTGTGAGACGCATCGCGTGCTCGCTACCGAAGTGCATTGTCTCAGTCGCCCAGCGCACATTGTTCCGATGTCCTTCTGCATGGAGACCAAACCAACCAAAGCCATGCTTCAAAGAATCCTTGTGAAGGAAGGCCCCTCCCTCTCCGACAACACCCAGACTGCCCCAATGAAATCGCCGCCGGACCAATTGCGACATTCTCAGTTCGCGAATGCGTCGAATTCCTTCAACCGATTTCGCTTCAATCCACCCCAGGTTCCGCCATTGTAAAGGTTCCTCGGGATCATCCTCCACGGCATGCCCGGCAACGGAGACACTCGAAGCGAATCGCCAGGCCTCCAATTCGCGGGTCCTTGCTACGCCACTGCGATGTTGACTGGAACTGGCGCCCCAAACAGGCGTCAACCAATGGGCGGATGGCAACACACTGAGCGAAACATTGAATCTGGCAAAAGGGCTTTGGTCCCATACATTCAATCCCATTCCCCAACGCAAGACATGATCGCCCACGACAAAAAGGGATTGCTTCCGAATGTTCTTAAAAGACAAATAACCTGCGATCTGTTCAAGGTGCTTGGATTCCAAGCTACGATCCACTCGGAGTGCCCAATGGCCTTGTTTTTTCATCCGAAGAGACTGGCTCAATCCGTTTTCGACTGCCGCTTCCAAACGCGGAGTGACAACCCGAGATGTCCAGCTTCCCGAAATCTGCGGTGATTTGTGCTCTGATTGACCTAAAACACCCGTGCACAAGTTGACCCAAGACACTTCCTCTGCCAAGGAGGCGATGGTTGCCGGTCGCAATCCTTGAATGGCTCCTGCCTCTTGGGGCACAGCTGGACGTCCAAAAGACGCCATGTGATGGATGACACTGGACGCTTCATGGGGCGTCCAAACTCCCAAGACAACCTGTTCCTCCATGAACCGCTCTAAAGCGTCCGTTTGCCCAAGAAGACCCGAAGGAATAAGACCTAGAAGGATCCCCGAAAAGCAACGCCAATTCATGACTCAACCTTTTTAGAATGGACCCACCGAGTTCGCCAACCTCCTAAGGGAACAGGAGCAAGCCCCACATCGGCCGTGCAACCCGCAAGCGAAAACCGGCAGTTCAACCCCCAAATTCGAGGCTGCCATTGACCCGAAAACCCCAATTCGATCGCATCATTGATTCGGAAAAACACCCGAACCTCCAAGGTCCATGCAGGCTCCAACCATTGCCAGAACACCTGCATTTCACCCCGTCTGAAAGGTCGTGTAAAGACGCCGCCAAAACGCAAGTTTGCCGCCAACTGATCGACAGAAGAGAGCATTGGACTGGACCATTCGATGAACGGATGCAGCGTGTTTTTACCTGTCGTCATGAGCCCTTCCACCCGGCACAAGACCGACCAGGAAGCGCTCTCTTCAACCGAAAACCCCTGGCGTCTCGCCCCTCCATACAAGGCCATCCATTCTCGCTCACCGATTGGGACTTCATGCCCCCACATTCCCTGCAAACTGAGTGCAGAATTGATCAATAAAGCATCCGTTCGCACGTGCATAGATTCACCAACAGGCGATGCGAAACTTGTCGCCAAAGCGTCGAACATTGACCAATGTTCGATGGCCATCGAAGGCTGACTCCATGCCCCATGCTCCAAGAAACAGAAACCGGGAATTTGACCGATTGCGTGCGCTTGAATTCCCAGCAAACATGCCAGGATATAAACTCCATAAACGTTCTTATTTTTCATCCGCCTGCCCCTTCAATCAATGGAACAATTCAACGGTCGCGTTCGACCGCTGAATTGCCATCCATTGGGGTCTTGCCTGTTGTTGACCCAGTGCAAACAAATGGATGCAGTGGGCTTTCCTGCTGAGCGTTTTGCGAGAGAATACCGCTGGTTTACAGCCGGTTAATGAAGTGCCTTGCGATCGACGAAATCAGTGGATTGTCGAACCAGAAATGGGCAGAGGCGGATTCTGCCACCGCAGTGATTCAATGATTGGACTGACCTCCCCGGAAGACCAGGATGTCCAAACCCCTGCTGGGTCATCCAGCAGCGCAATGGTCTTGGCCTGGCCATTATCCAACTCGATTCGGAGCCGGCTGCAGGCCGCTCGATTGAATTCACCGCATGGGATCTCCTCCGATTCTGCGTCGAAGTATACGAGTTCAGCATTCCCTACTACTTCGATTTCCTTCAGCCTGCCCATGCGAAATAACCCTTGCAAATCTCGACCCGCAATTTGCTGATAGCAAGAGTCGCCCGCAGGATACATCAACCCCACGTGTCCCCAAGCGTGCAAACGATCAGGCGTGTTCTGAACCATGGTCATGGTCACCGAATCTGCCCGCAAGAATTGACCTTCCATCCACATGAGCGGCTCATGCCTCAGTTGGATTAAACTGTCCAACTCATTCCAAATCAAAGTGTCACACGTTGCCATAGAAGCTCCCTGCTCTAGTTTCACATGCGGCCAAGCCCGGATGCTTTTGGATTCCAACTGCAAAGTATCCGCCTGGACGTAGAGCGTATCCTCGCCACTTGCATCGGTGAGTAAAGCCGGCATGTCTTCATTTCCGACCAAGATGGAAGCGCCTCTTTGTGCACCCATGGGATGCATGAATTGTTTCGCTCGGACGCCCTCCAAGCGCCAATGTTCTGACGTATCCCGAAGAATCACGTGTCCCCATGCCTCGCGAGGCGCTAAGGAATCGGCTGGCAGGATCAAGCTATCTCCTTGCAACAGCATGGATTCTTGTCGGACCCAGGCGGGTTCACTGGATGAACCACCGCCGAACCATCCTGAGCGCAATGCGCTGCTGTATTGTCCTCGACCACAATGCAATTCGAGTGAGGAATCCTTCGACATGACGACCGATTTTCCAAAAAATGCAACACGCCGGTCCGCTTGTAAAAGATGCAAGGAGTCCGATAAAATCAAATCCTGACCATCGTCAATGGCCACATGTCCGCCCAGCATCAAGGTTGAACTCACCTCGTTCCATTGACCCCGATCAAAGACCATGCGGGTATCCTCCTGCATCAATACACCTCCAAGCTCATAGCGCACGGTTCGCTGATCCATGTCATAGAACAACGTTGGAGATCGGGATTCTCCCTGCGGTCCTTTCATCACAACAGAGTCCGAGTCCTTGGACCAGGCTCTTGTCGACTGCAACGTGGGATTCACCTCCATCACCTCCGCTGTCATCACATTCAGTTCATCGTGCATCCGAACCCGGCCCATGGTTTTAAATCGGCCGTCATCGTATCGCCATGCGCTATCGCAGAATAAAAAAACTTCTTTGAATTGAAGTGAAACGCCTCCCACGAGGCGCTGCACGTCGGGTTGGCTCATATCCCGAAGAATAACATCCGCTTTTAGAATCTTAATACGCGTTGCTGTTTTGACCGAATCCTGGAGCATGGACTCGAAACCCCAAAAGGGCATTGATTTGGTGAAAAAAACGAGCAGGAAAAGCCCTTTCACGCCTAGTCTGATAAAAATATTGAATTTCATCTGCCTGCAAGTTCCATCGAAATATTTGGATTCCTACCTTTGCGCTCCTTCTCAGGACTGCGGGTGTGGTGAAATTGGTAGACACGCTAGATTTAGGATCTAGTGCCGCAAGGTGTGTGGGTTCGAGTCCCTCCACCCGCACAGCCTGGGAAGAAGCAACATACAACCAAGGTGTCCAGAACGAATTTCAGAGCAAATTCGTACAAGACCAACCCCACTGAATCATGCAAATCAACCGGAATAACATCGATGATTTGACCGCGACTTTGACGGTTACCGTTGAACCGAGCGACTACGAAGGCCGCGTTGACAAAATCTTAAAGGATTATCGCAAGCAGGCTCAAATTCCAGGTTTTCGAAAAGGCAAGGCCCCCATGGCATTGATTCGAAAGCAATATGCCACGCCAGTCCTTGCAGATGAAATGAATAAAATCATCTCGGAGCTATTGGGCCAATACATCCAGGAAGAAAAGCTCGAAATTCTGGGAAACCCCATCCCAAAAACCGACTCCGCATCTTCTGGCGACTTTGAGAAGCCCAGCATCTTCACTTTCGCCTATGAAATTGGACTGGCTCCGAACATTGATCTGACGTTTGGCCGCAGTGCCAAGTTCACGCGTCACATCATTAAGGTGGACAGGAAAGCCATTGAAGCATGCGTCACGGACCACCGGCGACGACACGGTAGCATTAGCGAGCCTGCAGAGGCTAGTGACACGGACTTGTTGATGGGTGTCTTCACTGAATTGGGTGCGGACAACACGCCATTGGAGGACGGCATTACCAATGAGTCCAACATTGCCTTGGAGCACTTGGACGACCGTAGAACCAAGAAAAACCTCGTGGGCGCGAAAGTGGGAGACACCTTCGTTGTAGACCCCCACAAAGTATCGCACAACCACGATGATTTGGGCAAATTGCTCGGCATTACGCACGAACAGGCACATGACTTAAAAAGCCAGTTTTCATTTGAGGTCAAGGAAGTCAAGCGCCTCGCACCGCACGAAAACAATCAAGAGCTTTGGGACAAAGTGTTGGGGAAGGACGTCGTCACTGCTGAAAAGGACTTCCGCGAAAAAGTCACCGCAGAATTGGGATACCAATTTGACCGAGACGCGGAATTCGTCTTTCGTCGACGCTTTGCTGTCGATCTGATTGACCACATGAAGATCCAGATGCCCGACGCCTTTTTAAAGCGTTGGATCCAAATAAGCAACGAGAAGCCCCTTTCGGATGAGCAATTGGAAAAGGAATATCCGAATTATTCGGAATCCATGCGCTGGCAGTTGTTGCAACAGGCCGTCATGAAGGACACGGACATGCGGGTGTCAACAGAAGAATTGGAGGAAGAAGCCAAGAGAGTGATCGGTGCGCAATACGCGCAGTATGGTATGCCATTGGAAGGCGAAATGCTGGACAACTTCGCGAAAAACGCGCTTTCCAATGAGGAAGAGCGTCGTCGTATCGCCGATTTGATCATCGAACGCAAGGTGGTCGACAACCTCAAGACTCGGGTCAACATCAAGGAAAAGCAGGTGAGCTACGAGGATTTTGCCAAGCTTGCTGCAGCCGTTCGCTGAGGACAGGCGGACCTTTGAGGCTTGCTTGTGCGCACGGGATTGCGGGTGTTCAGTTTTTCGTGTACAAAATTCAAAAGTCTTTGGATAAAGTCCCCGGCTCGTGAGGCTTTTGAATTGTAATTTTGGAACATGACAGACCGCAATGAATTCCTGAAGTACGCAACAAAAGACCGCGGACTCAGCAGCCAAACCGTGAGGGATTACATTTCTTTCGCCTACGGCGCCGACAACATGACCCGGACGGTCATTGAAGAGCGCCAAATGCCATTCCGTGAGGTGGATGTCTTCTCACGATTGATGGCCGACCGCATCATCTTTTTAGGCACGGCCATTGACGATTACATCGCCAATATTGTCCAAGCACAGCTTCTCTTTTTGGAGTCCACGGATCCCACAAAAGACATTCAGATCTACATCAACTCGCCTGGCGGTTCAGTATATGCCGGCTTGGGCATCTATGACACCATGCAATACATCCGTCCGGATGTGGCGACCATCTGCACCGGCATGGCCGCTTCTATGGGCGCCGTGTTGCTTTGTGCAGGCGCTGCAGGCAAGCGAACCGGGTTGAAGCACAGCCGTGTCATGATTCACCAACCTCTTGGCGGCGCCAGCGGTCAGGCTTCCGACATTGAGATCACAGCTCGTGAGATCCAAAAACTCAAGAAGGAACTGTATGACATCATCGCTAGCCATTCGGGACAAACGTCCAAGAAAGTTTGGAATGATTCGGACAGAGACTACTGGATGATTGCAGCCGAGGCGAAGGAGTATGGTATGATTGACGAAGTTCTTGAGCGCAAATAATGCCTCCCATTTTTCTGTTAGATCATCATGAGTGAACAGCCTATCAATTGTTCTTTTTGCGGCCGAAGCAAAGAAGACGTTACGATACTCATTGCAGGCGTTACCGGACACATCTGTGACCACTGCATCGAGCAAGCGGAGAGTATCATTCGTGAAGAGCGGGTGCAGCAGTCCGCTGCGCCTGAGCTCCCATTGAAAATCCCAGCTGAAATTAAAAAACACCTGGACGAGTACATCATAGGACAGGACGATGCCAAGCGCACCATCAGTGTCGCCGTTTACAATCATTACAAGCGGTTGTCCTACATCCCAACTGGGGATGATGTGGAAATAGACAAGTCCAACGTGATCATGATTGGTCAGACCGGAACGGGCAAAACCTTGATCGCACGCTCCATTGCGCGGATGTTGGATGTGCCGTTTTGCATCGCTGATGCCACCGTTTTGACGGAGGCTGGCTATGTTGGAGAAGATGTCGAAAGCGTCCTTTCCCGTTTGCTTCAGAGTGCAGACTTTGATGTCGAGCGCGCTGAACGCGGCATCGTGTTCATTGATGAAATTGACAAAATCGCGCGCAAAAGCGACAATCCTTCCATTACCCGTGACGTGAGCGGAGAAGGTGTGCAGCAGGCACTTCTGAAGTTGCTTGAAGGCGCGGAAGTCAGCGTCCCACCGCAAGGAGGCCGAAAGCACCCCGAACAGAAACTCATTTCCATCAACACGAAGAACATCTTGTTCATTTGTGGTGGTGCCTTTTCAGGCATCGAGCAGATCATCGAACGTCGGATCAAGCGGTCATCCATTGGGTACCAGCAAGAAGGGATCTCCATCGATTCCGATGAAATCTTGCAATATGTCGCCCCGGTGGACTTGCGAAGTTTTGGATTGATTCCTGAGTTGATCGGGCGTTTCCCTGTCATCACTTACTTGCAAGAATTGAGCCCTGAAGCATTGCGACGCATTTTGATTGAACCGAAGAATGCCTTGTGCAAGCAGTATGTGCATCTGTTTGAAATGGATGGCATCGAATTGAAGTTTGAAGGTTCAGGACTGGACTACATGGTCGAAAAAGCGGTCGAATTCAAATTGGGAGCACGCGGCTTAAGAAGCATCATGGAAGCGATTTTGAATGATGCCATGTTTGAAATGCCTGGAACGGAAAACAAATCATTGACGGTCAACCGCGCCTATGCAGAAAGCCGATTTGATCATGATGCCCAAACTGGCCTAAAGGTGGCCTGACCAACTCCATGGCCAGGAAGGAAACACCGTTGATGCAACAATACAACCGGGTAAAATCCAAATACCCGGATACCTTGTTGCTGTTTCGTGTGGGTGATTTCTACGAAACCTTTGGAGAAGATGCGATCACTGCCGCTGGTGTACTGAACATCGTTTTAACGAAACGCGGGAATGGCAGTGCGTCGGAAATCGAACTCGCTGGATTTCCGTACCATTCATTGGACAATTATCTCCCGCGGTTGGTGCGCGCTGGTCACCGCGTGGCAGTTTGCGATCAGTTAGAAGATCCCAAGCAGGCCGTGGGGATTGTTAAACGAGGTGTTACAGAATTGGTGACGCCGGGGGTGTCCTATCACGACCAAGTGCTCCAATCTTCGAGCAACAACTACTTGGCCGCGGTCCACTGGTCCAAAAAAGGCTGCGGTCTAGCTCTGCTCGATATTTCAACGGGAGACTTCAGTGCCGCCGAAGGAAGCGTGGATTTAATTGAACGGCTGCTACGTGCTCACCAACCGTCGGAATTGCTTTGCTCCAAGCCCCATGAATCGGAGATTCGAAGCCATTTCGGGACGGACTGGCACATCAGTCGTTTGGACGATTGGGTCTTCAAGCAGGATTATGCCATTGAACGCATCCACAATCAATTCGATAGCGGCTCTCTGAAAGGCTTTGGTCTTATAGAATCATCTCACGCTACGATCGCTTCCGGAGCCATCCTCCACTATCTGGAACATGCAATGCATGAGCGCCCCAAGCACATCCGTCATATCCGCAAACTCACCGAGGACGGCACTTTGTGGTTGGATCGGTTTACCATTCGAAATCTGGAAATTTTACGGCCTTCGCAGGAAGATGGCATCTCCCTCGTACAAACGATGGATCACACTGGCTCCCCCATGGGCGCGCGTTGCCTTCGTCGATGGCTCGTCATGCCGTTGACAGATGTTGAAGCCATCGGCCAACGCCACGAAGCCGTCGATGTGTTTTTGCAAGATGAGGACATGCGTTCAGCCATTCAAAAACGCCTGACCTCCATGGGCGATTTGGAGCGGCTGTCATCCAAGGCCAGTTCAGGACGGATCAACCCCCGCGAATTGGTCCAACTGCGGCTTGGACTGCACAGCACGCACGCCATTGCGGCCATCGCGGAAGGACACGATGCGCTCATTGCTTATCTCGAACGACTGACCCCTTGTGACGCCTTGCTCAATCGATTGGACCGGGAATTGGAAGACGAGGCGCCATTATCGGTGAATAAAGGAGCCGTGATCAAGCCGGGAGTGCATGCTGAATTGGATGACTTGCGGCGATTGAAACACGATGCAAAAAGCGCGTTGACCGCCATTTGTGAACGCGAGTCCGAGCGCACAGGAATTACTTCACTCAAGATTGATTACAACCACGTTTTTGGGTATTACTTGGAAGTGCGCAATACGCACAAAGACAAGGTGCCCGAGGAGTGGATTCGAAAACAGACCCTGACGCAAGCAGAACGTTATATCACAGAGGAGCTCAAGGAACTCGAAACCCGCATCTTGGATGCCCAGGAACGCTCCGGCCGCCTGGAACAAGCCTGTTACGAGCAACTCGTACTTGCGGTTGGGGATGAAATTGCGGCGTTGCAGGAAAATGCTCTGGTGATGGGGCAGTTGGATGTCCTTTCGAGTTTGGCTGTGCTCGCCGATGCCGGCAGCTACGTGCGACCCCGCATGCATGTGGAACAAGGACTTCGAATTGCCCAAGGGCGACACCCTGTCATTGAAAACGCACTCCCTCTCGGAGAATCTTACATCGCTAACGACGTCACGCTCGACCCGGAACAAGCGCAAATTCTGATGATTACCGGACCCAACATGGCGGGAAAATCCGCTCTCTTGCGGCAGACAGCCATCATCAGTCTCATGGCCCAAATGGGCTCCTTTGTACCGGCAGCTTCGGCTGATTTGGGTGTGCTTGATCGCATTTTCACCCGCGTAGGCGCATCGGACAACATCTCCTCCGGAGAGTCCACCTTCATGGTTGAGATGAATGAAACGGCTTCCATTCTCAACAACCTGACGTCCCGCAGTTTGATCTTATTGGATGAGATCGGTCGTGGAACCAGCACTTATGATGGCGTGAGCATCGCCTGGGCGATCGCCGAATTCCTTCATCAAGACCCCGCGATCCGCCCGTTGACGCTTTTCGCAACGCATTACCACGAATTGAATGCGATGCAAGAACGCTTTCCCCGCATACGCAATTTCAATGTGAGCGTCCGCGAGGTCAACCAACAAATTGTCTTCTTACGGAAACTCGTGGCCGGAGGGAGCAACCACTCGTTCGGTATTCACGTCGCCAAATTAGCGGGCATGCCCAGGTCCATCGTTCGACGATCAGAAGAAGTGCTGAGGGAGCTCGAAGCCAGTCGAACGGATTGGGACAAGGAAACAAGTACAGCCACTGGGCCCCAAGTAAGTCGTGTCGCTTTGCCCACTGCATCTGATGTTCAACTGAGTTTTTTCCAGCTGGATGACCCTGTATTGGAGCAAGTCCGAGAACAGATTTTGGATCTGAAAATCGACGAACTCACTCCGTTGGATGCCCTGCTCAAGCTGCATGAAATTCAGAAAGCGGTCAGTGGAGCGAGTAAACCCCGCAGTGATGCTTGATGGCTGCACGGAGCCATCCATGTCGGATGGGTTAAAGCGTTGCTAGCAACAAGCCCAAATCCTTGAAAGGAAGCTTGGATTCCGTGGCAAGACCCGCGTGCGTTAAGTTTCCATTGAACATGTAAACGCCGGATCGAGCCAATCGATTTTGCTTGATGGAATCTTCCACACCACCGTCGGCAGCAAATTCCAACAACAACGGCGCCATGATGTTACTCAGGGCTTTTGAAGCGGTGCGACTCACCCGTGAAGGTATATTGGGAACGCAATAGTGAATGACATCCATCTCAATGAAGGTCGGACGTTCATGAGACGTAATGCGACTCGACTCAAAGCATCCTCCGCGATCAATGGTCACATCAATCACGACTGTTCCTTTTCGCATTCCCGCGACCATGGGCTCAGAAACCACCATCGGCGTGCGTTGGCCGGTTCCTCGGATCGCTCCAATCGCGACATCCGCCGTGCGCAAGGCTTCACTGAGAACGGAAGGCTGCAGCGTCGAAGTCCATAGCCGCTGTCCGAGCGCGTTTTGAAGACGAATCAACCGATTGGGGCTATCATCAAACAATTTGACTGTGGCACCCAAACCAACTGCCGCACGTGCGGCGAATTCACCGACGGTGCCCGCTCCTATGATGACCACCTCTGTCGGCGGCACACCGGAAACACCTCCGAACAAGGTGCCTCTCCCATGGGGACCCGCGAGCAAATCACCCGCAATGAGCACCGCTGAATTCCCAGCGATTTCGCCCATGGCCCGAACGAGCGGGTAGATCCCATTTTCATTCTGAATGAAGTCCCAAGCAATGGCCGTGATCTTCTTAGCCGCCAGTGCCGCCAACAATCCTGTTGGTTGCACCGTCCATTGCAATGCGCTGATCAACGTCTGGCGCAAGCCCATCAATTCAACCTCCACCATCGTCGGCGGCTCTATCTTGATCACAATACTCGTCTGAAATGCCTGGCGACGATCGTATACGATGCGTGCGCCTGACTCACTGTAATCGGCGTCCGAATAATGGGCTTGAGCACCCGCCCCAGTTTCAATCAGCACCTGATGGCCTCTTGCCACAAGCAGCGCCACGGCCTCTGGAACCAAGGCGACTCGCTTCTCTTGCAAGCTCTCCTCCTTCGGAATGCCGATGACCAACTCACTCGTTTTCGCGGTGATTTGCAACACTTCTTCCTGAGGGAGAAGCGCCGCCTCGCGGGCCAGTGACTGGATGCCTTTGCTTTTTTCGTTCATGTCCGTGGGTCAAAGTACTAAAACCAATCTTATGAAGCTTCCATTTGCCAAAGAATCGCTCTTCGTTCAGGAGAATCCGACGCCTCCTCTACCTGCAATTCCAGCAACAAAGCATTGTTAGGCATCAAGCCTGGAGCGCGTTCCGGCCATTCGACCAGATTCAAAGCATCCGCTTCGAAGTACTCCGAAAGCCCCAATTCCCAAGCCTCTTCTTCTCCGCTCAATCGGTACAAATCCTGATGGAAAATGGACCAATCTCCCGCTTTGTAGGCATTGACCAAGCCAAATGTCGCACTAGCAGTTCCTCCCTTCACTCCCCAAAATTGACAGAGCGCATTGACCAAAGTCGTCTTCCCTGAACCCATCGGGCCGTGGAGGGCAACAACGCCCGAATAGCCGCCCTTTCCATTGGGCAATAGCACTTGCCTCATGGCGGCATCCAATCGTCCCACCATGGAGTCCAATTCACTCAGAGTATACCAACCGGAGTCAAAAAGTTGTTTTTGCAGAATCTCGCTCATAGGGTATCGACAGGATCCATTTCAACCCAAGGGATGATCACTTCTTCCATGGAAATACCCCCATGCTGGAAGGTGTCTTTGAAATTCTGGGCGAAGTGGTGGTAGTTGTTGGGATAAACCAAGAAATCATCTTCTCGAGCAAAAATATACGAGGAGCTCACTTGCGGACGCGGCAATCCAAAGGCCAACGGATCACGAACCTCGAACACATCAGAGGCTTTGTACCCCAAATTCTTACCCACCTTGTAGCGTAAGTTCGAATTGGTATTTCGATCCCCCTTGACTTGAATGGGACGGGTGACCCGAACGGTTCCATGATCTGTGGTGATGATGACCCGCGCATTGAAGGCCGCCATTTGGTCAAACAACTCACGCAACGCACTGTGCTCAAACCAAGACACCGTCAGAGATCGGTATGCTGCGTCGTCTTCAGCGAGCTCCTTGAGCACGTCCATTTCTGTTCGTGCGTGGGATAGCATGTCAACGAAATTGTAGACCACCGCAGTGATATCATTGTCCTTGGTTTGGTGGAATTGCTCCACCAACTTTCTTCCTGCGGCCAAGTTGGTCACCTTGTGGTAGCCGGATTTGCCTTTATAATTCAATCGCTTCAACAACTGATCAAAAAGCTGGGCTTCGTATTTGTTCTTACTTCCTTCTTGGTCTTCATCCACCCAATATTCCGGATATACGCGGGCGATTTCAGCAGGAGTCAGACCCGCAAACAAAGCATTTCGTGCATACTGCGTGGCGGTCGGCAACATGGAGAAATAAGGTTCGGTCCGAACTACACGAAAACGATTGAGCAGCAGCGGCTCGATCATCCTCCACTGGTCCATGCGCAGGTTGTCAATGACGACCAGGTAAACCGGACGTTGATCACCGGCATCCGCCAAAACTTGGGGAAGCCGTTCCGGCAACAAGCGATGCGACAGGATAGGATGATCATCCCCAGGAGCGGCCATCCATTCCTCATAGGAGGTCTGGTAAAACTTTGAGAACTGCCGGTCGGCATCCTTGAATTGCATTTCCAATACGTCGCGCATGCCGGCATCCTCAGACTTTTCCAGCTCCAATTTCCAGTGCACCAAACGTTGGTAGATCGCGGTCCAATCCGCAGCGTCCAACCGGCCCATCATCTTCATTGACAGCTCTCGGAACTCCCGCTGGTAGTCCGTCATGGCCTTCTCACTCACCAACCGCTTTTCATCCAAATTCTTTTTGACGGCCAACAGAATCTGATTCGGATTGACCGGCTTGATCAAGTAGTCGCTGATTTTGGAGCCAATGGCCTCCTCCATAATTTGCTCCTCCTCACTTTTTGTGATCATGATGACCGGAAGATGAGGCCGCTGCTCCTTGATGCGCTGCAGCGTTTCCAATCCATTGAGTCCGGGCATTTGTTCATCGAGAAATACCAAGTCAAAAATCTCGCTCGAAAGCAACTCGAGGGCTTCCACCCCGCTGTTCACCGGCGTCACGTGAAACCCTTTGCCTTCTAAAAAAAGCACGTGCGGCTTCAGCAGTTCAATCTCATCATCTGCCCATAAAATCCGTGGAGTTCGCTGCATCGTTTCAAAGTGTCTGTTCAAAGGTAAGTCCGAGGTGGTCGCAACAAGTTATCTTGCGGCTATTCTCAACGCAGTTGCCGCCCATTTCTTATCTGGCCCGAAGATGCTGAATCACAACAAACACAAAATACTCAACGATCCGGTTTATGGATTCATTACGATCCAGCATTCCTTGACGTTTGATCTTTTGGATCACCCTTTCATGCAACGGCTGCGTCGGATCTCCCAATTGGGACTTTCTCACCTCGTCTATCCCGGAGCTGTTCACAACCGATTTCATCATGCCATTGGCGCCATGCACTTGATGCAAGAGGCGATCTCCGTGTTGCGATCAAAAGGTGTTGACATTAGCGAATCCGAAGCTGAAGGAGCCTGTGTAGCCATCTTGCTGCATGACATTGGCCATGGTCCATTTAGCCATGCCTTGGAACACAGTATTGTCACAGGAGTCAACCACGAAGACATTTCAGTATTGATCATGAACCGGCTCAATGATGAAATGCACGGCGCATTGGATACGGCCATTGACATTTTCAATGACCACCACCCAAAACGGTTTCTGCACCAATTGATCTCATCTCAACTGGATATGGACCGGTTGGATTATCTGTCACGGGATAGTTTTTATTCTGGCGTTGCTGAAGGCCGAGTCGGGAGTGAGCGCATCATCAAAATGCTGGCGGTAGAGGATGGCCAATTGGTCGTTGAGGAGAAAGGGATTTATTCGATTGAGAAATTCGTGATGGCACGGCGCCTGATGTACTGGCAGGTCTATCTGCACCGCACCGTTCTGTGTGCTGAATTCATGCTCATGTCTGCCCTGAGAAGGGCCAAGCATGTTGCGCAAGATGATCCCGAGTTGTTTACGACGCCGTCGTTGCAGATTTTCTTGCACGAATCCCTCGACAAAGCCCGATTCATGGCTGACCCCAGCATCTTAGACCATTTCTGTCAATTGGATGACAGTGATATTCTCTGCGCATTGAAGGCATGGCAGCATCATCGCGACCCGATTTTGAGCAATCTCAGTCGCCGCATCATCAACCGTGATTTGTTTCAAATCGAGCTGCGTTCCCAGGGCTTCTCAAAGGATGAATTGGACATCCAACTGGAGCGCGTGGCGGCCGATTTCAACCTCTCCATTGAGGATGCCAGCTACTTCGTAATCAGTGAACGAATTGACAACCGAATCTATGAAGCCGGTGGCATTCAAATACGATTCAAAGACGGAACGGCCAAAGATTTCGGCGACGCATCCGACCACTGGAATCGGGAGAATTTGACCACACTCGTTGTCAAATCCTTCTTGTGCTATCCCAAGTACCTAAAGTAAAAGCTCTGAAAAGAGCCTGAGCCTGTCAGACCGATAGCTCTTCGCCGAGCTGGTTGTACAGATGGTATTCAAGCAATTCCAACGAGGAGTTCGACTCCACACGGATTTTGACCTGATACTTCTTTTGCCAACCTTTTAAAATCGACTTCAACCAACCCTGCTTGATGTACGATTCCAACATTGGATGCAACATGATCGTCAACCGTCGATGCCCTTCCCCTTCAACGAGATAGCTGATGCTACTCTCAATCGTGTCAGTAACAAGGATGGAAGATTGAACTGCACCTGTACCAGAACAGGTGGGACATTTTTCAGACGTCTTGATGGTCGCTACAGGCCGGACCCGTTGACGGGTCATTTCCACCACGCCAAATCGGCTTGGAGGTAAAATGTTGTGCTTGGCCTTGTCCGCCTGCATGGCCTCTTTCAAGGCATCGGTCAACTGCTTGTTGTGCTCTCGCTTCGCCATGTCAATGAAGTCGATGCAGATGATGCCACCCATGTCCCGCAATCGCAAGATTCGGGCAATTTCACTGACACATTCGAGATTCGTATGCAAGGCATTCTCCTCCTGGTCCTTGGCTCCGGCCTTTCGTCCACCACTGTTGATGTCGATGACGTGCATGGCCTCGGTCTGCTCCACAATCAAATATGCTCCACTCTTCAAATTGACCTGCGTGCTGAAAGCCGCTTTGATCTGGCGATGAATGGAAAGCGTATTGAACAAATCTTTGTCCTTGCTCACGCTGACCACGCCTTCCTTATCCGGGGCGATGGTGTGCAAGTATGTTTTGACCTCATCAGCCAGCACCGGGTCGTTGACCCGTATGCTCGTGCAATCGGCTGTCAGGACATCGCGCAAAACCGCGCTGGTCTTGTTCAACTCGCCCAAAACCCGCTTGCCCGGCTTGGCATTCTTCAATCGCTTGTTGGATTATTAATTACGATTCACCAAAT
>JAQCJQ010000027.1 GCA_027593035.1 Bacteroidota bacterium
TCTTGGGCTCGAACCAAGGACCCTCTGATTAACAGTCAGATGCTCTAACCAGCTGAGCTAAGGAGGAATATTCGGACGGCAAAGATAGCGCTTTCCGTTAATTCAAACGAATTGCAAGAACTTTTTCTGCATTGCGCGTCAGTCTGGACGCTTGGTTACGAAACTCAGCGCATCAAGGTTTCAATGGAATAGCATTATTTTCCAACGCTTCACCTCGTAAATTTGCCGCGTCTGCGACGAAAGCAGGCGATAGAAATCACACACCATGAGCTTGATCATTGTTGGAACTGTAGCGTTTGATGCCATCCAAACCCCCTTTGGATCGTCTGGAAAAGTTGTAGGTGGAGCAGCGTCATACATTGGATTGAGCGCTAGCCAGTTTGTCAAAGAACAACACATCATCTCTGTGATTGGAGATGATTTCCCACAAGCCTTTGTCGAGGAATTGGAGTCTCGCGGGATTCAGACAGAAGGGCTGGAGCGCCGGGCAGGCGAGAAGAGTTTTTTCTGGGAGGGCAAGTATCACATGGACATGAACTCACGGGACACCTTGACGACGGAACTGAATGTCCTCGCGGATTTCCAGCCGCGCGTACCTGAGGCGGCCCAAAGCGCGTCGTATGTTATGCTCGGCAACCTCGACCCGTCCGTACAACTGAGTGTATTGGATCAATTGTACGCACGACCCAAACTCGTGGTGTTGGACACGATGAACTTCTGGATGGATATCGCCCTTGAGCCCCTGAAAAAGGTATTGGAACGCGTCGATGTTTTGACGATCAATGATGAGGAAGCGCGACAGCTATCCGGAGAGCACTCATTGGTGAAGGCGGCTAACAAAATTCTCACGATGGGACCGAGCACCTTGGTGATAAAAAAGGGTGAGCACGGCGCTCTGTTGTTCAATGAAGATGAGATCTTCTTTGCGCCAGCCCTTCCATTGGAAGAGGTGTTGGACCCAACCGGAGCCGGCGACACCTTTGCGGGTGGTTTCATCGGCTACCTCGCCCACACAGACGACACGTCGTTTACCAACATGAAGCGAGCGGTGGTCTTGGGTTCTGCGATGGCGTCGTTTGCCTGTGAGAAGTTCGGAACAGACCGCCTGATGGAGCTGACCCAAGCGGAACTGGACATCCGGATTCAGCGCTTTGTGGACTTGGTAGACTTCGATATCCTCCTCAAGGATTGATCGAAACAGGCGAATTGGGCAACCAATTAGCGGGATCGAGGGGCTGGCCATCCACCCACCATTCGAAATGAGAGTGCGGCCCCGTGCTGTGGGCTCCGGTGCTACCAAGGACGGCAATCGGATCGCCCACAATGACGCGGTCTCCCGATTCGACTAACAGCGATTTGTTGTGTTTGTAGACAGACAAACGGTTCTCTTCGTGTTGAATACTGACCACATAACCCCCGTCAGAAGTGTACGAAGCGATGACCACCACTCCGTCATCGACTGCGTGAATGATCGAGCCTTCGGGAGCAACGAAATCCACGCCATAATGTCCAGAAGCCGCATCGAATGATGACGAAATGGTTCCCTGAATAGGAGGGTATGGAATGCTTCGGTTGGGGTCAACTTCAGATTGACCGCGTTGCAAGACAAAACGATCCTCCTCTTCAACCAAATTGCGCAAAGAGACGTCTTCAACAGGCAATTCCCAATCCTGAAGCGTGACGGCGGATGTGTCCACAGCCTCTTCAAGCAATCGGTCCAACTCACCGGGCTCATCGAGGACTTCGCCTTGAAGCAAAACATTCAAAACAGCGAGATACCGTTGATTTTGTTCTAAAACATTCAGCGCGCTGTCCGCCCGAAACTCCAAGGAAATGGCCTGTTGTCGTGACGCCTCACTCACATATCCAGGGACAACGCTTTCTCGAAGTGGCGTCCAAGCCACCACCGCGTAGGTCAAACTAGAAATGGTGACCACTAGAAGCATCAGGGTAACCAACGTCCCCCATCGCGTCACTGAAATTTGCCAGCGTTCTGAAAACGATTGTTCTTCGAGTAAGGTTAGCCGGAAAGGCTGCAACCACCAAGAGCGTTTGGACTTTTTTTGGGCGTTTGACACGCGGCAAATATCGGTGTTTCACAGAAGTATGCGGAAGAGATATTCCTTTCTGCGCGATTCCTCAGATTCTTTGGAATAATTTAGCGGATTCCCCGTTGCAGCTCCGGGTCATGCACATGTCAAAAACGACTTTATTCTTTCCTTGCGTCGTGGCGCTAATTGCGCTCACGCTTTCGGGTTGCTCCAATACACGTGATGGTGTGATGTACCGGGTGTATCATAACACCAACGCACGATTCAATGGGTACTTCTATGCTATGGAGGCCATGGATGAAGCGGAGCTGACCTTGCGGGAGGGCTACGAAGAGAATTGGGACGAGATATTACCGGTGTTTCCTCCAGTGGATGAATCCACAGCCCAGCAAGTGTATCCGTTGATGGAACGTGCGATTGAGAAATGCACGAACGTCGTAGACAAACACACGATGTCACCTTCCCGGCGGGATCAAAAAAACATCAAGCGTCCGGAACTCAACAAGTGGATTGATGAGAATTATGACATCATAGCCCGCGCTCATTTGATCAAGGGAGATGAAGAGAAGGCGTTGGAAATATTCCAGTACCTCGTTCGAACATTGGATTACCCGGATGCCCAAGCGTGGTCCAATGCTTGGATGGCCCGAACCTATATGGCTATGGGTGATCGCGTGAGAGCAAGTAACACCCTGATCAAGGCCGCTCAGATTGACCAGGTCGATGACCCCTCAGTGCGCGCGTATGTGTATCAAGTGTATGCGGCATACCACCTCAACAACGATGAGGTCGAAGCGGCGATTGATAAACTGGAGAAGTCGTTGGATTTCATAGAGAAAAAGCAAGATCAAGCCCGCACGCTTTTCATCCTGGCCCAGTGTTATGAAGCGAGCGGTCAAGCGCAAGACGCCATCGAACGGTACAACCAAGTTGTTGAGCTAAGAACGCCTTATGAGTTGGAGTTCTATGCCAAAATCAAACAAGCGATGGCGTTTGATCGTCGAGGCGGCAACAGCGAACCCATCATTGCGTTGCTCGACGACATGTTGGACGATGATAAGAATGAAATCTACCGCGATCAGATTTTCTACGCCTTGGCCACGTTGTCATTGGAGGAACGTCGTCGCGATGATGGGGTGGAATTTTTATTGGAATCACTGCTTGCCAACACGGACAACACGCGCCAACGGATGAAGAGTTATTTGATGTTGGGGGATTTGTACATGGAGGATTTGGATTATACGAATGCTCAGGCCTATTACGACAGCGCCCGGACTTTCATGGAGGAGGAGAACGAACGGTTTGACGAGGTGGATGCGATGGCAGACAACCTGACGGATTTGGTCGATAACCTGGTGATCATATCGACACAAGACAGCTTGCTTGCGATTTGTGACATGACGGATGAGGAACGCGATGAGAAGATTGCGCAGATCATTGAGGACTTGGAAGCGGAAGAAGAGCGGCAGCGTTTAGCCGCAGAGGCTGCTGCGCTGGAAGAAATCCAATCCGCAGGCAATTCGGGATCAGGTATGTTCTGGCCGTATAACAGCCAACTGAAGGTGGCTGGCCGTAGAAATTTCAGGGACTATTGGGGGGACCGAATTTTGGAAGACAACTGGCGCCGATCTATGAAGATGATGGCGGCATTCTCCAGTGAGCTTGGGGATGGAAGTGAGGGCATGATTGGCGCCCCTGAACAAGAAGGTAAAACGGAATCGGAAGGGACTCCAACAGAAGAAGAATTGCTGGCGGGCTTACCTTGTGATAGCATAGAGAGAGCCGCTTCCATCGCGATGATTGCCGAGGCTTATTACACCGCAGGACTTGATTACAAAGAGAAGTTGAGTGATTTAGAAAACGCCATTGATACTTGGACTGAATTGGTGGAACGCATGGAGGATAGTGATTTCCATGCCACAACGTACTACCAGCTTTACCGGACTTATTTGCAACGGGAGGTGGAGGATAATTTCATGAGTCCGTTTTGTGAGACATGCAATTCAGAGTATTGGTCGGCTTTGGTTTTGGAGCGATACCCCAACACGGAGTGGTCATTGCTGATTGAGAATCCGGAATTTGCGGACGAGCAGGAAATGATCAAAGAGGAGCAACGGTTGGTATATGAAGAGCATTTGTTGCGCTACTACGCGAAGGCGTATCAAGAAACACTCTTGGCTTGCAATGAGGTTCTACAGTTTGAACCAACGAACGCGTACATGTGCCGCTACCGATTGCTTCGTGCGCAGTGCATTGGTGGTTTGAGCGCGTATGCCGGGGGTGACCGCAAGGCTTATTATGATGCGCTCCAAGTGGTTGTTCGTGAGTGTGAGGAATCTGAAGAAGGTGTTTTTGCCCAGGAGACTTTAGCGGCGCTAGGTCAAGGCGGCGATAAGAATCCCAAAGAAAAAGAGGGTGAGAAGGAGGAAGAGTTGGTTGAGGTTCCTTGGGAGCACAAACCTTACCTCGAACATTATTTCGGAATGCTGGTTCCGGTAGGTCGAGGGAATGTGGAGGAGTTGCGCGCGACCATCGCCGACTTCAATACGGAGTTCTATAAATCACAAGAGCTTCGAGTGACCGCCAACTTGATTGACCGCAACTTTCAGATCGTTTTGATCAAAAGTTTCGTCCGTCAGGACTATAGTTTGGATTATTTTGAAATCTTCAACAACAACGAAGAGTCACTCAAAACAATCAACTCTTCGGGCTATCGCAACTTCGTGATCTCGACGGAGAATTATGTCGAGATGTTCAAGAACAAGCAGCTCGATAGCTACATCAATTGGTTTGAAGAGGTTTACTTGCAGGGAGCCAAATGATTCGGCTGAAAAATGAACCTTTCGAATTAACTTTGTGTCATGATTGGTACGTCTAAGAAATCAAATCGCTCCGAAGCAACCTCAGACAATGTGGTGAATCGGATCGCAGAAGGCACTTCTTTTGAAGGGGTCTTGAAAAGTGAAAACAATGTGCGCATTGACGGTACGTTTGAAGGTGAATTGGTCACCAAAGGACGTCTGGTCATTGGTGCATCAGGCCGCGTAAGCGGAAACATCTCTTGTGCTCACTGTGAAATTGAAGGATCCATTGAGGGTCAAATCGTAGTGCAAGAATTGTTTGTGTTGAAGTCTACAGCGCGCGTGCATGGCGAGATTCAATACGGGCAGTTGTCCGTTGAGAATGGCGCCCAAGCAACAGGAAATCTTCATTTGGCATCCAAGGTCAAAGACATGCGTCAAGACCGGAATTTGGACAAGACCAAAGGAGAGGCGGCACGTTCGCAGGATAACGTTCGCGCTCAGCAACCCGCAGCGGTCTGACCTACTAGGTCAATGCCAAGCGCTCCAAAGCGAGATTCAGACAATCGGAACGGGATCCTCAGGTTCTCAGGCATGGCATTTACCATGGCCGCGAGCATTGGGGTTTTTGTTTGGTTGGGAAGAGTGTGGGATGAACGTGCGAACCACGAAGTCCCCTTCGGTACTATCATCGGAGGTCTACTCGGAACCGTTTTTGCAATTTGGCTGGTCATTCGAGAGCTTTCAAAATGAAGTCACTCCTGAAGACATCACTTTTAGTGAACGTAGGCCTCTACGCGAGTGGTCGATTGATTCCTGGATTTTCTGAATTTGCAGGAACCAGGGCTTGGTTGTTTTTGATTGTCGGATACGCGCTCCTCACCCTCTTGTTGTTCGGTTGGATTGTGAGTGCGGCAAAAAAATCTCCGATAAAATTTGTAACCGCTGTCAATGGTTCCACGGCAGTGAAAATGCTCACCTCCTTAGCCATTGTAACCATTTACCTTGTGGCGGTTGGGGGGGAGTATCGCATTCCATTTGCTCTCGGTTTATTTGCAGCGTTTGCGGCCAACACCTTTTTGCTGGTTATGGCATCTCAGAAAATTAACCATGGCTGAAGGAATCATCAACATTTCGGTGTGTGCGTTTTCGATGAAGAAAATGAAGTTTCCTTTATGTACCACGGATTTAGTTGACTACTTTTGCGCGGAATTCTGATGAACGGACTTTCATGAATCGCTTGATCCTCCCCTTATTTGCCTTGGTTGCTTTGGTCGTCTCGTCGATCGGTGCTGAGGTTGTTGCGCAGGACCATGGTCATACGGAACATGCTGACCACATTGAGGGTGCAGAGCACGACCACACGGATCACAACGAAGCAGCGGAACAGGACCATTCAGGCCACGCGGACGAAGTTGCGGGGGGAGACCAGGATCACTCCGACCACGCCGGTCATGAACATGTTGAGCAAACCGATCACACGGAGCACGACCATGCCGACCACGCCGATCATGATCATACCGACCATGCGGAACACGCTGATTTCAAAGCTGGCGAATTCATCATTCATCACATTGCAGATGCTCATGACATCCATCTGTTTGGCGAGGTCCACATTCCACTTCCTGTAATCCTCTACATCGAAGGGCACGGGCTCAAGGTGTTTATGAGCAGCGCTCTCGAAGGTCATGGTCATGGAGATCGCCATTATCAATCAACGGAAGGAGTGCATTATACCATGCACGCCGAAGATGTTCTTGGAGACAGCGGGGAAGCCATTGCGGCGGCCGGATCCATTTCAGCGAACGCAGACGGTCAAGAGCTGAGTGTTTGGGATGTGTCCATTACCAAGTCGGTATTTGGTATGCTGCTCATCTTATCCATTATGATCTGGGTGTTTGGCAGCATCGCATCGCAGTACAAGAAGAACCCTGGTAGCGCACCAAAGGGCATGGCGAATGCCTTGGAGCCATTGATCTTGTTCATCCGGGACGAAATCGCGAAGCCATCGATTGGGGCTAAGGCAGATAAGTTCATGCCGTTTCTCCTGACATCGTTTTTCTTCATCTTTTTCTGCAACCTCCTGGGTTTGGTTCCATTTATCGGTGGATTCAATATCACAGGAACGATTGGTGTGACGGTGGTCTTGGCAACATTGGTCTTCTTACTCACCAACCTCAACGGCAACAAACACTATTGGGGTCACATCATGTGGCCTCCAGGGGTGCCGCTTCCGGTGAAGTTCATCTTGGTCCCCATTGAAGTGTTTGGCATCATCATGAAGCCGGCTGTTTTGATGATTCGATTGACTGCGAACATCTCCGCGGGACACATCATTATTTTGGCCTTCTCCAGTTTGATTTTCATCTTCGGAAACGGAGGCGAATCCATTGGTGCAGGTGCGGGCATGGGAGTTTTCTCCACGCTGTTTATGATTTTCATGTATGCCTTGGAATTGCTTGTTGCATTCCTTCAAGCATTTGTTTTTACCCTGCTGGCGGCGATCTACTTCGGTGACGCCACTCATGAACCAGCACACCATTGAGTTTGAAATCCATCCAATAAAAACCAACATTATGGAATTGTTGAGCATTCTTTTTGAAGTCGGAATCGGTCAAGGCCTTGCAGGTCTGGGCGCAGGAGCAGCAGCGATTGGCGCTGGTATTGGTGTAGGTCGTATCGGAGGCTCTGCCTTGGAAGCGATGGCACGTCAACCAGAGGCTACGAGCGATTTGCGTTCTAACATGATTGTAGCGGCGGCTTTGGTCGAGGGTGTTGCCCTTTTTGCCATCATCGTTTGCCTGCTTGTTACACAGGGATAAGACATTATGGGAGCGTTACTGACACCCGCATTCGGGACCGTCTTCTGGGCGTCCATCGCATTCCTTGTGGTGCTGATGTTGCTTCGTCGATTCGCGTGGGGACCTATTTTACAGGCCCTCAGTGATCGTGAAGAAACCATCGCAAGCGCATTGGATGAAGCCAAAAAAGTACGCCAGGAAATGGCAGATTTGGCTGACAGCAATGAGAGCCAGTTGAAGGAAGCCCGCGCCGAGCGCGATCGCATGTTGCGAGAAGCGCGCGAGATGGTGGACAAGATGATTTCGGACGCCAAAGGCAAGGCTCGTGAAGAAGCTGATAAGGAAGTCGCCTCCGCTAAGGAAGCGATTGTCTTGGAGCGGAAATCGGCCATCGCAGAATTGAAGGCGGAAGTCGGCACCTTGTCCTTGGAAATTGCCGAGCGATTGTTGCGAGACAAGTTGCAGTCATCTGACGAGCAAGAAGCCTTGGTCAATCGTTTAATCGACGAATCCCCATTGAACTAAAATCATGGCTACTTCACGCGCATCCATACGATATGCCAAGTCACTCTTTACCCTCGCTGAGAAGCAAGGAGGGTTGGAGGAGATGGAAGTCGATGTACGAACGGTGCAAGCGGCGATCGCGGGATCAGATGAGCTTGAGCTCATGCTGAAATCACCGGTCATCAAGCCGGATGTGAAGGAGCGTATTTTGAAGCTGATTTTTGCTGAAAATGTGGGAGAATTGTCCATGTCATTTTTAAGCATTCTCGTTCGCAAAGGCCGTGAGTCCCTGCTCCCCTCCATTATGGATGAGGCGCTGGGATTGATTCGGAACATGCGCAATGTGAAAACAGCTGAAGTGAGGACCGCTGTGCCTATGAACGACGCTATTCGTGAGCGCGTGACAGCGGCTTTGAGAAAAATGCACGAAGGCGAAGTAGAGTTGGAGGAGCGGGTTGATGCCAGTTTGATCGGCGGATTCCAATTGTTGATGGACAACCGCATGCTTGATGCATCCATCAAACGCGAAATCGAGCTCCTACGTCGCCGAATCAATGACCACGATTACGAACCGGAATTTTAATCCGGTCAAACGAAACTGAAACCCGCCTTTATCATGGCAGAAATCAATCCAGCAGAAGTCTCTTCCATATTGCGTGAGCAATTGGCCGGCGTAAAGTCCGCCGCAGAGTTGGAAGAAGTAGGAACCGTCTTGCAAGTCGGTGACGGAATCGCAAGAATCTACGGTCTTAGCAATGTAGAATCCGGTGAGTTGATCGAATTCGACAACGGGGTACGTGGAATTGCATTGAACCTCGAGGAGGACAATGTTGGAGCCGTATTGTTGGCGCCTTCCGGGGACCTGAAAGAAGGTTCTTCAGTCAAGCGAACAGGCCGCATTGCTTCAATTAAAGCCGGTCACGGCATGTTGGGCCGGGTAGTCAACACATTGGGTGAGCCCATTGACGGTAAGGGGCCGATTACAGGCGACCTCTATGAAATGCCGATTGAGCGGAAAGCTCCAGGTGTTATTTACCGTCAGCCAGTAAGTGAGCCTTTGCAAACCGGAATCAAAGCCATTGACGCGATGATTCCGATTGGCCGAGGTCAAAGGGAGTTGATCATTGGTGATCGCCAGACGGGTAAGACCACTGTTGCGATCGACACGATCATCAACCAAAAAGAATTTTATGATGCCGGCGAACCCGTGTACTGCATTTATGTAGCCATTGGTCAAAAGGGATCTACGGTTGCTGGGATTGTGAACATGCTCGAAGAAAACGGAGCAATGCCCTATACGGTCGTTGTTGCGGCTACGGCATCGGACCCAGCGCCACTTCAGTTTTACGCACCATTTACAGGAGCCGCGGTAGGAGAATTCTTCCGCGATACAGGCAATGCGGCGTTGGTGGTTTATGATGACTTGTCAAAGCAAGCGGTGGCGTATCGTGAGGTTTCGCTGTTGTTGCGTCGTCCTCCAGGACGTGAGGCGTACCCGGGAGACGTATTCTACTTGCACAGTCGTTTGTTGGAGCGTGCTGCGAAAGTGATCAGTGAGCAAGGAATTGCATCACAGATGAACGATTTGCCCGCTTCCTTGAAGGACAAGATCAAAGGCGGAGGTTCATTGACGGCTTTGCCGATCATTGAAACCCAAGCTGGAGATGTATCGGCCTACATTCCTACGAATGTAATTTCCATTACGGATGGTCAAATTTTCTTGGAGTCGAACTTGTTCCTCAGTGGAATTCGTCCTGCGATTAACGTAGGGATTTCCGTGAGTCGTGTTGGAGGTAACGCGCAGATTAAATCCATGAAGAAGGTCTCTGGTACCTTGAAGTTGGACCAGGCGCAGTACCGTGAGCTCGAGGCCTTCGCGAAATTCGGATCTGACTTGGATGATGCTACGAAGGCGGTCCTTGACAAAGGAGAGCGCAACGTGGAGATTTTGAAGCAAAACCTCAACAGCCCAATGCGGGTCGAGGATCAAATCGCTATCATCTTTTGTGGTGTCCGTGGTCTTTTGAAGTCGGTACCCGTCAAGAAGGTCACGGAGTTTGAAAAGGCTTACCTCTCTTACATGCACTCCAAGCATCCCGATGTAATGAGCGCACTCAAGAGCGGCAAGTACGGAGACGATCAAATTGAGGTGTTGACGAAGGCAGCGAACGAATTGACGGCGCAATACGCATAATCTGAATCATGGCTGGAGGTCTCAAAGAAGTCAGGGAACGAATCACATCGGTGCAAAACACGATGCAGATTACGTCGGCCATGAAAATGGTTGCAGCGGCGAAGCTTCGCAGGGCCCAAGATGCGATTACACGGATGCGCCCTTTTGCGGAAAAACTGCAAGGTGTTTTATCCAACGTAAGCGCTTCATTGGATAGCAGCGATAGTGTATACTCTCAGCAGCGCGAGGTGAAGCGGGTGTTGCTTGTGGCCATCACATCGAATCGTGGTTTGTGTGGGGGATTCAACAACAACATCGTGAAAGCAGCGAATGCGGCCATGACCTTAGAGGGCGTCGAATACCACGTTTTGGGATTGGGGAAAAAATCGCATGAAGCGTTCGTAAAGCGCAGCGAGTTAAAGCCAGTCGGTTTTGATGAGGACGCTTGGAAGATTTATGATGACTTGAATTTCGGTCGCGCTCAAAAGGTTGCGACGGACATCATGACCCAATTCGCCAACGGCCAGTACGACGCTGTTCAGATCATTTACAATCGATTTGTCAATGCGGGGGTTCAGGATGTTACGAAGGAAGGCTTCCTACCGTTGGTAGCCCTGCCATCGAACACAGAGACCAAAACAGATACCGAGTACTTGTTTGAGCCCTCTCAAGCAGAGATTGTCGAAGAGATCATTCCAAGCTCTTTGAAGGTTCAATTGTACAAAGGATTGCTCGATAGCAATGCGGCGGAACATGGAGCCCGGATGACGGCCATGCACCAAGCGACGGAAAATGCAGGCGACATGCTGCGTGATTTGCGCATTTCTTACAACAAAGCACGCCAAGCCTCCATCACGACGGAGATCCTTGAGATCGTCGCGGGATCAGAAGCGCTGAGCTCTTAATCGATAAGCCTGAGTGGCACGACATTTGATTCCGATGAGGTCTGCGTAGATTCGGCTCATGGGATTTCAATTTCGCATCCTGCTTTCCATGTTACTCCTGATGGTGCTGTCGTTGATCGGCACGATTTGGGTGGCTTGGCAGTTTGCAGTCCGTCAGGACGCAGAATACAATGAGCAGCGGCTCCTGCGAAAGGAAGCCGCTATTGAGCGAAGCATGGAATATGTGCTGGACCGCATGCCCGGCGCTTTTCAAACTGGTGACATTCCATTGGTCTTCTCCGATCGCATTTGTGAATTGGCTGATGTGCATGGATTGGACATTGGTTTGTATGCTCCAGATGGACGCTTGCTGACGCAATCATCCTTCTCTACCGACGAGGCCACCTTGATTCAGTTACCTGAGGCCGTTCTATCACCGCTTGCACAAACCCCGAATGAAGTGAAGCGTGTGGACCTTGGTCAGGTTGTCCTCGCGTATTGGAACTTCAACAACCTGGACGACGAGGTGGTGGGCATTGCCCAAGTGCGTTACGAGAAGCGCACGGTAGAGACAGGGGACTTTAAAAGTTTTCTGATTCAGTTGGCGCCTCTTTATGTGGTATTGATTTTAGGCGGTGCCCTGATTGCGGCGTTGCTTTCGAATCGTTTGATTCGAATCCTGACAATCATTCGCGACCGCATGCGGGAACTGGACCCGACCCAAGAGCAAAGTCCGATTCCATACGATCAAGCGGATGCCATCGGGGAGTTGGTTGCTGAGTACAACGCCTTGTTGAGGCATTTGCAAAAAACAACCGCTGAACTTGCTCAAAAGGAGCGGGAGGGCGCTTGGCGCTTGATGGCGATGCAAGTCGCTCATGAGATTAAGAACCCGCTAACTCCGATCAAGTTGGGCGTGCAACAATTGGAGCGCGCATGGATGGATGATCGTCCTGATTTCGATGAACGGCTCAAGCGTTTTTGCAAGACGGCATCGACACAAATTGATGTTTTGGCAGAAATCGCACAAGACTTTGCATCGTTGGCAGATATCGGAGTGCAGGACTTGGAAAGGGTAAGCTTGTCAAGCGTTGTGGACGAAGTCGTGGACTTGTTTCAAATAGCCGACCACGGAGTCCGATGGGATATTGATGGATTTCACGAGGATGTTTTCGTTCGAGGGTCACGCTCTCACCTTTTGAGAGTTTTCAACAACGTGATGACCAACGCGCTTCAAGCGATGGCCAAACAAACGGATAAGGTCATGCGATTGGATTGCGTTGAGAGCAATATGGGGTGGAGAATCACCATACAAGACAATGGTGTCGGAATTGAAGAATCGTTGATAGAGCAGGTGTTTCAACCGCATTTCACATTGAAAAAAAATGGTAGCGGGCTGGGGCTGAGCATTACAAAATCGGTCGTACAACAGCTTAGCGGAACAATAAAAGTGTCAAGCTTACACGGGGCGTGGACGGTTGTTGAGATTTGTTTTCCAAGAGGTTAACCCGGAGTTGAGCTTTTTCCTCGATCGTTTGCATGTGGACTTGACCTATTACACGAGCACTACAGAAGACTTGATCTTCAACGTGCCTGTATCGGCAACTTCAGGATACACGAGCACCGTGTTGAATGCAGGGAAGACAGAAAACAAAGGAATTGAATTGTCTCTATCTGGAACGCCAGTTCAAACGGAAAACTTCCGTTGGGACATCGGTTTGAACCTCGCCAAAAACAAAAACCAATTGGTTGAGTTGGCTGATGGTGTGGAAAACATCCGGTACACGTCGCTCTTCGGTGTAACACTGGAAGCTCGTCCAGGAGAGCCATTGGGCACATTCTACGGATATGACTTCTTGTACGACGACGATGGCAACAAACTTGTTGATGCAGACGGATATTACCTCAGCACAGACGAAGTCGTTGCAATTGGTAACATCTTGGCAGACATGACAGGAGGTGTTTACACAGACCTTCAGTACAAGAATCTATCATTCAGCGCCTTGGTTGACTTCCAAAAAGGTGGTTCTGTCCACAGCTATTCCAACCAGTGGGGTAAGTACTCAGGTACGTTGGCAGAGACGGCTGAAAATGACATCCGTGAGGAAGGCATTGTAGTAGAAGGCATGGTAGCAGAAATGAATGACGACGGGGAATATGTTTCAACAGGAGTTGCAAACACCTCCAACATCTCAGCTCAAAGTCACTTCTTCTATAACCAAGGTTACATCATCCACGCGGCAGACCAATACGACGCAAGCTTTATAAAGCTGCGTGAAATGCGATTGGATTACAACTTACCCGCTTCAATGACGAGTGGTTTGCCATTCAGCAACATCAGCATTGGAGTGTATGGTCGCAACTTGGCCATCTTGCACAAGAACGTACCACACATCGATCCAGAGGTGGCAACTTCGTCTTCGAACATTCAAGGATTTGAAGGGGGCCAGCTTCCAGCTGAGCGCACCATTGGATTCAACTTGAAATTCAACCTCTGATTTCCCACCAATAAAAAATTACGAAAATGAATAAGCAAATTTTCTTCATGGTGGGCCTGATTGGAGCCCTCGCCTTCACGGGGTGCCGCAAGGACTTCGAGGAGATCAATTCCAATCCCAACGAACCAACTGCGGTTTCTCCTGGGTTTTTGTTGACCAGCGCTCAAAAGGCCACTATGGACCGAGTCTATGACTCTTTCTGGGGAAGCCGACGCGCGATGCAAACAGCACAATATTGGAGTTCTAATCAGTATTCCAACGAAAGCCGATACCAGTACCGTGATGATACAGCCAATAGTGCTTGGGCGTCTTTTTACGCGGGTCCTTTGCAAGATTTACAAACCATCATCGACCTGAATTCTGGCGACAATGCTGCAGATTATTCGGGGTATGGTGACAACGTGAATCAGATTGCGGTGTGTCAATTGCTCCAAGCATGGACATTCCAGCATCTAAGTGATGCCTTTGGTGCTATTCCGATGTCGGAAGCCCTAGCAGGCGTATCCAATACCACACCGGGATATGACTCGCAGGAAGCTGTGTACAACGGTCTGTTGGATTTGATCGACGGAGCGCTGAGCGGAATGAACGTCAGTGGAGCAGGACCTCAAGGGGACCAGATCTACGGCGGTGACATGGCGCAATGGGCGAAGTTTGGAAACTCGCTTAAGCTGCGTGTTGCGATGCGCATGGCTGATGTCAATCCAGGAGCTGCTCAGGCGGCTGCGGAAGCGGCGTTGTCTAGTGGGTCCATCATTGCTGGAAATGAAGACAATGCGCTCTTCAGTTACCTCAGCGGTGCTCCGAACAACAACCCGATCAACGAGGATGCGAAGACACGAAACGATTTCGCAGCATCCAACACCATGGTAGACTACCTGGCTTCATTGAATGACCCTCGCATGGGCGTTTACTTCAGCCCGTCAGTCGCCTCTGGTGAATATGTGGGTGAAACCTATGGCTTAAGTGAAGAGAATGCGGCATTGACACCGGACGATGCTGTTTCGCAACGCGGAGCGGGCATTCTTGCCGGCAATTTGGCAGGCATTTACTTCGATGCGGCTCAGACGCATTTCTTGGCCGCTGAGGCTGCGGAACGTGGATGGGCGAGCATCCTTTCTGCTGAGGAGCACTACAATGCAGCCATTGGTTTGAACATGAACTATTGGGGCATTGACGATCAAGCGGCGATCGATGCGTATCTCGCTCAAGAGTCTGTGGCATACAGCACGGCTGATGGTGCTTGGAACGAAAAGATTGGCCGCCAAAAGTGGGTAGCATTGTACATGCAGGGATACGAAGGATGGGCGGAATACCGTCGATTGGATTTCGGTCTGTTGCAAGCATGTGCTGATGGTGCGTTGCAAGGCGACGGATCAGTTCCTGCGCGTTTCGAGTATCCAATTGATGAGCAGACGTTGAACAATGCGAATTGGTCAGCAGCTTCTGCAGGCAATAGCTGGAATGATAAGATGTGGTGGGACGTGAACTAAGCGCTCCACACAAGTGAAAAGAAAGGCCCCGCGAAAGCGGGGCCTTTTTTATGTCGTTAGACGAACCGTGGAAAAAGAGGAATCAAAAATGGTATCCCACGTTGATGGCCCATGAAAGCTGTTCCTCCAGAGGACGTGCTCCAAGCTGATAATAGCTCGCTGCGCTTTGAGTGAAATAGGTCCATCGTCGCTCCAAGCCTAGCATGAAATGTCCTGCGGTTAACTGACCACCAATAACGGCATGATCTGCAATGGCTATGTTTTCGAGAGGACTTAGTGTTGGATTGTGTGTTTTGGAAAGAATCTCGTCAAACCAGGATTCTAAATCGTTTTTACTCAAAAGCATGGGAGCGTAACAAACGTAAAGATTGAATTGAGGAAGAATGCTGTATCCCACACCCACTTCATAAAAACGGGACACCCATGGCTCTGGTAATTCTACGTCAACAGGAATCCATTCACCATAAATGGACTGTAGATGGAAATAGGAGTCTAAGGCCGCGTAGCTGATTGCTTGCGATTGGTTGAGTCCAACGGGGGTCGTAATGGAATTGGTTCCCTCGATTCGTTGGGATTCAGCTAAGAAAAAACCGACGGCCTTTCCGGTCCCAAAAGAAAATGAAATGGGTTTATTTTCGAAAGGTCTCAAGCGAACTCGAAACGTATTGACACCCTCGCCTGAGGAGCCATAGGATCGATTGTTCCAATGGTTGATGACATTGGTGTTGAAACGCAATCGGTCCATAGTGACACTCATTTCACTTACCGAAAGGTCATAGAAGGTCTCTAGGGATGAGCTCATTATGGCTTCTCCGTTGGGAAGACTAAAAGGTGACCAATTGGACAACCCCAATGTGACCTCAACACTCCAATGTGATTGAGGGACTTCGAGATCACTGAATTGAAACCCATCTTGGACACCCCTGTTATCAGCCATTAAGTTGAGGTCAAGCTTTTGACTCCAGACATTGAAAGAAAGAATGGAACAAGCAAGGAGGAATGTGTACTTCATTCGAAAATGAATTTCCCGCCATACCCCGCCACTTGAACGGTCTTTTTGCGAAACAGGATAGCTCGTTTTTCTTGGATCATAAACTTTGGATTGATGAGCACATCCAGATCACGTCCTTCAATGGCATTGTATATGGCAGCTCGTTTTTCTCGGGTGTTGCCAACGAGCCCGAACGATAGGCTTGGGTAATCCGCATACTCCTTGTTACCAACGCGGAGGATTCCGAGGATATACGTGGTTCGAGAAATACCGATTAATGTTTCCGTGGTGTCTACATCCACCTCGGCACGAACAGGCTCAATTGCGAGTAATACAGGCCCTTGGGCGAGTTTGGTGGTTTGTGTTAGCTGAGTGCAACCGGCAAGCGATATGACGGCAAGCAGGAAAATAGGGTAGAAAGAAAATTTCATGAGCAAGGAATGATAACCGGTCGACTCGGCGTGGCATCCAATTCGAATGGAGCCGTTTGTAAATTCAACAAGTGCAATCCATCCTTCAATGTATCTGGAACGAAGATGAATTCTGTGATGGTTGCATGTTCTCTAAGATCTGCGGGCCATTGCCAGAAAATATGATGTGCAGCGAGTGCCCCCCCGTCTTGTTCACGATCAACAGAGGGCAGATCCAACAGCAAATGTTCGACCCCTCGATCAACCAACCACTGAGCCGCTGCAGCCTCCAAATACGGAGCATTGGTGTTGGACCAGTTTTTAGAGCGCTTTTCAGCGCTGTTTGGGAGCGTTCGAAGGACTAGGGAAGGTGGTGCTGTTTGGCCGCTCCAGTGGCGCTTTGAAGCCAATTCTAGCGCCTTGGCCGTGATGACGTGGTCTTCATTTTTGAACTCTGGCTGTATGGACACGATCAAGCACGGCATCAGAGGGGGAATCGAGATTCTGTTCACAGAGTGAGCAGCCTCAGAAATGTGCCCAACACACTCGGTATGGGTGCCATTCCCGTGTGGATTGAACGTCACATCCCGAAAATTGACATCGCCACCTTCAGCAACAGACCCCAAAAAGCCATTCGCTCGGACAGGCTCAACCTGCATGGGCTCAACGTACCAAGCGCTGGGCCCGCCGGATGCTTGAAAGGCTAAACTGAGATCAACGGCTTCCTCACCGCTGGCAGTGAAGTCGACTCCTTCAAAATGAATGGATAGTTGCATGCGATAATTTTGGAGCAAAAAAAAGCGACCCCATTGGAGTCGCCTTTAAAAATACGTTCAAATCGATTAGTCAAACAAGAAGCCAACTCGCAACGAGCCTTGGAACATGTTGCCCAAAGAAGTGTTGGAAATGTGGTTTGGCCAAGTGTAGTAAACATCGTCGGGACCGCTGCCGTCAGGGTAGTACTCGCTATAAATGACTCCGTCAATGGCGCTGAAAGGCAACTGACCAACAAACTCACCCATGACTTCAGCACCGGCTGCATCCGTAGAGAAAGCGTTGTTGAAGAACATGTTGAAAGCAGTCAAGTTGTCCGTGGTGATGCTGTGATTTCCGAAAGTGGTCTTTCCGAATCCCAGACCCGCTTCAAAACCGAGGTAGATGGCATCAGAGAAGTAGTAGTCTGCTCCGAACAAGATGTTGAAACCAACAGAAGTGGATCCTTGCTCGTTGCCGACGTTCCAAACAACATACTGATCAGGCTGTCCTGCATCGTTGATGTCTTCTGGTCCCCAGAACTGTTGTGTGTCAGAACGCTTTCCAATCACGATTGGCACTTCGAATGCGAAATATGGAGACAAGTTGTCTGTTCCATCAAAGTGAAGTTCATAACCAGGAGCGAAGCCAAAAGACGACGTTTTGGTCGTGATGTTCAATTGTGGGCTAACAGGGTCAGCTTCCAAAATCTCACCGTCTTGATACCAAGCGTGCAGGTCATTGGAATTGGAAATAGCCAAGGACAAACGGAAAGCGCGGTTGTCTTCGATGAAGTTTCTGTACTTGATCGTTGATCCGTCAATGGGGCTGCCTGAGAACGGGGTGAAGCTCACCTCGATGTTGTGCTCGTCACCCATTTGCTTTTGGGCCTGAGTGCCCATTGTTACGAGCGCTGAAAGCGCCAGTGTGAACATGAGTTTCTTCATGGTAGTGTGTTGTGTTTCTAGAATTTCGAATGCAAGAAACGGAAAAAACACCGAATTCCGCCTTATACCTGCGAACTTTCGCACATGGAAGAGTTTTCTCAGTCGCCTGACCGCTCTCATTGGGCCACTCATTATCGCCTCAAAGGCTTTGAACAAAGCGGTGAATCTGTTCAGAAAGAGTTGATTCACTATCTAGAATCGGCTTGGTCTAGGAAGTTTGATCGCGTCTTGCCGCAGGGGACTCCCGAAGAGCGACTGGCGCAGTGGCAATCTGAATTGGAGCGACCTAAGGAGGATGCTGATACGGGCCTTGTTCGAAATGACCTGATCGAAAGGATGGTCGATCGATCGAATAAATTGCATGATCCGCGATATGCAGGACATCAAGTGGCGGTGCCATTTCCTGAACTGGCTTGGTTGCAGGCTGCTACGTCGCTGTTGAACAACGGCATGGCCATCGATGAAATGGGCCCAGCGTCATCCCCCATGGAGGAGGCGGTGATGCGTTCCATTGCTCATTTCATGGGGTTGGGACCGGATGCCAATGGTGTGCTATGTCATGGAGGAACATTGGCCAATTTAACGGCCCTTCTCGCGGCGAGACAGCGGCGCTATCCAGGCAACGCCTGGCGAGATGGCACGAGCAAGCCCTGTGCGCTTTTGGTCAGTGATCAGGCGCACTATTGTGTCGCACGCGCGGCGCAAGTCATGGGTTGGGGAGAGGCGGGGGTTTTGAAAGTGGCCACGAATGACCAGCACCAAATGGATTCAGAGGCGTTGGTGCAAGTTTTTCAGGAAGCGAAAAACAGAGGCGTTGAAGTGTTGGCCATCGTGGGCAGCGCCTGCACGACGTCGTCTGGATCGTTTGATGATCTGGAGATGATGGCAGATTTTTCCGAACAACATGGCCTGTGGTTTCATGTGGACGGCGCCCACGGCGCAGCTCAGATTTTCTCGAAAACACATAGCATGGTTCTGAAAGGAATGGAGCGCGCCGATTCCATCGCCATGGATTTCCATAAGATGTTAGGGGTTCCAGCCTTGTGTACCGGGCTGTTTTACCGCAATGGCCAAGACGGGTACGCGGCGTTTTCGCACGAAGCGAATTACCTCTACGAATCCCAGGAGGAAGAGTGGTGGAATTTCAGCAAGCGCACGTTTGAATGCACCAAGCGCATGCTCAGTGCAGCGGTCTATGGCATTTGGGAAAACCACGGGCCGGATTTGTGGGAGAGCTTGGTGGATCGGCTCATTGAGAACGCGCAAGCCTTTGCCCGCGCCGTGGACCAAAGACCGGGATGGGAGCTGTTCAATCACCCGAATTCCAACATCGTTTGCTTCCGTTCAACGCAGTTTGACAACGACGCCTTGCGCCGGCAGATGATTGATCAAGGGCCTTATTACTTGGTGAAGACTGTATTTGGGAGACAAACATGGCTCCGGTGCACATTCCAAAACCCGTTAACCCAAGAGGAAGACTTCATGGGGCTGGAGGCCATTGGTCAGGAACTGCCTCAGGGATGAAGTGTGTGCAGTCGTTTGGACGAGCAACCAAACTTTGACGTTTGAATGGACCGCAAAACGATTCAGATCAACTGGTTGTCGATGGTCCTTTTGACCTCTATTGGACCAGAGACGGTTTTTAGAACAAGGTTGCTTGCTCCCGTACCACTGAGCACGACATCTCCGAACCCAAATATTCTTCCTAAAATGGACTGGCGGAGCTCGACCGTTTCCACTTTACTCAACTTCAATTCTTCGGTGCTTCGGCCAATGATGCCTGTTTTGACGACAATCCGTTTATTGGTCAAGCCATATTCCGTGAAGACGAGCTTCAAAAGAGGGGCAATGCCAATGAGAATCAATGAGGTCACTGCGGGAATGACATAGAAGAGCTTGTGAATTGAAAAGATGGAAACAACCACTTCGTCGGTGGTCAAAGTTTTTTCGATGTAGCTCATGGACCCTTTGATTTCATGGCAATATCGCAGAAATCACTTTGGTACACGCACGACCGGCACGCAATCTCACTCCACGGTAACGCTCTTCGCTAGGTTCCGAGGTTGATCCACGTTGCAGTTGCGCAAAACCGCAATGTGATAACTGAGCAATTGCAACGGAATGGAAGTCAACAATGGAGCCAAGGACTGATCGCATTTCGGGATGGAAATAACAAATTCAGCGAGTTCCGACAAATCCGAATTGCCTTTGGAAACGAGCGCGACCAAACGTCCCCCCCGCGCCTTCACTTCCTGGATGTTGGAAACCACTTTTTCGTATACGTCGTCGTGTGTGGCGATGAAGAAGACTGGCATGTGTTCATCGATCAACGCGATGGGGCCGTGTTTCATTTCCGCTGATGGATAACCTTCCGCGTGGATGTAACTGATCTCTTTCAATTTCAAAGCGCCCTCCAAGGCAACAGGGAAATTGTAGCCTCGCCCTAGATAGAGCGCGTTGGTGGAGTCTTTGAAGGCGTGCGCAATTTTTTGAATGGCTCCGTCTTGCCTTAAAAGGGCTTCGACTTTCTCTGGAATCGCATTGATCTCAACGAGCAGTCGACTGAAGTGCTTGGCAGGTAGATTGCCATTGCGCTTTCCAACCAACATGGCCATGAGGGTCAAAACAGCGACTTGAGCGGTGAAGGCTTTCGTGGACGCCACACCAATCTCAGGTCCTGCGTGGGTATACGCTCCGCTGTCGGTTTCTCGAGCGATGCTCGACCCAACAACATTGCACAGACCAAATACGTGCGCTCCGTGGTCTTTGGCCAATCGGATGGCGGCCAGCGTGTCAGCGGTCTCGCCGGATTGAGAAATGGCGATGACGACGTCCGTGGGTCGGATGACCGGATTGCGGTAACGAAACTCAGAAGCATATTCGACTTCCACGGGAATGCGAGCGAGATCTTCAAAGAGATATTCGGCTACCAGGCCGGCATGCCAACTGGTGCCGCAAGCGATGATGAGAATCCGCTCTGCCGCTTCCCACCTGCCCCAATGATCGTCGATACCCGACATGCGAATTTCGCCGCGCTGGAGGCTCATTCTTCCCCGAATGGAATCGAAGATGGAGCGCGGTTGCTCGAAGATT
>JAQCJQ010000153.1 GCA_027593035.1 Bacteroidota bacterium
TGCTTGGAATCTGAATGAGCATGATGGTGCAAGTTTTGCAACAGTTCCACGACCAATCGAATGAGCCGCTTTTTCTGAAGGGGCTGACAGGTCGTATGCTGCAATCGAGCCTCAAGCCATTGTAAAATATACTGAATTGATGACTCTCCAATGGGCCCAAGCCACTGAAGCTCGAGCTGTTCGCCTTCCAATTGCCCTGCAGAATTGGACGCGCCTTTTTGTTTTGAAGGAAAACCACTGGACATGTGATGAATTTACAAGGTCCTTTCAGAACTTCCGGAACTATAACGAAGAGTAATGAGTCAAGACCTGTGGAAAAGCAACTCGGATTGGTTTGCAGAATGGTTCAATACGGAAGCGTATCATGTGCTCTACAAGCATCGAGATTTCAAAGAAGCCTCTGCATTCACACGCCTTATTTCCGAGCGATTTTTTTCACCAGGAGGGAAACGATTGATGGACTTGGGATGTGGAAAGGGCCGTCATGCGGTTTCCTTGGCTTCATCTGGACACGAAGTCATTGGAGTTGATCTTAGTGAAAACAGCATCGCTTCTGCTCGGACAACGCATGTTGATCAGTCAGGATTGTCTTTTGTAAGAGCCGATATGCGTGAGCTAAGGACTCACTTTGAGGCGGATACATTCGATGGCGTTTTACTGCTTTTCACCAGCTTTGGTTATTTCGAAAACGATCAGGATGATGAAGAGGTGCTGGCCCAAGTGAAACAAATCCTTCGTCCTGGGGGCATTTTGCTATTGGATTATTTCAATCTGGATTGGGTCCAGAGCCAATTGGTTGGGCATGAACAGGTCCAACGGGATGGGTGGAGCTTTGACATTGATCGTCGCATTCATGAGGGATGGGTCGAGAAGTCGATTCGTTGTGAATCGGATGAAGGAGTGAAGTCCCATGCTGTAGAGCGAGTGCGTGCCTTAACTGCCAATGATTTAAAAAAAATGTGTGAATTGCAAGGGTTTGAAAAACTTGAATTCTACGGGAATTATCAAATGGATGACTTGGTCGATAGCAGCCCAAGGTGTATACTTGTCGCCCGTAAATAGCCATGTGGACAGCTTCATTTCTTTTACTTCTGGTCGCGCTGACCGGAGCAGCGCTCTATGAGTGGGCCGGCAAATCCCTTCAGGTTCACCTGCCTTTGATCTTGGCCTTTGGAGGAGCCTTTCTTATGGGGCTTATTTTCAATCACCTTGTGCCTGAAACGTACGCTTTGAGTGCGCATGCTGGTTGGTTTGTGCTCCTTGGGTTTTTGTTTCAGGGTTTTTTGGAATTCCTGTCCAAAGGCATCGAACATGGACATGTTCATTTGCATGGCATCAAGGAGGATGGTGCCAAAATGCCTTGGGGCATCATCATCAGTCTTTGTCTCCATGCTTTGATAGAATCCATGCCCTTGACCGAGTCATCGGGACATGAAGGTCATCACCATGGCCACGTCCACGCCAGTGGAGTGGAGCAGTTGGACCAGGCCCTTTTCTTCGGTTTGATTCTGCATAAATTCCCGGTTGCACTCGTCTTGATGGGCATGCTCAATGCATTTGGAATGAGTAAGGCGCGTCGTTGGGCCGTCATGTTGGTGTTTGGTTTGATGCCCTTTTCAGGCATGATGATCTATGAGGCACTGGTGCATTCCGGGGCAGGTTGGGCTCAACACGTACCGCTTGTAGCAGGGGGAGTTTTGATTGGAATCTTGTTGCACATCAGCACCACGATTCTGTTCGAAACAGGCGATGGGCATCGATTCAATCGCAACAAGTTGTTGGTGACCATCGCAGGCTTGGCCGTGGCGATGCTGACAACGGGGTTTTGACCGACGGAAATCAATAAATCTTCGATTAATCGTAACATTATTGAGTTGATTTCGTAATGAGGTGAACTTAACCTTCCTTATGAAACACTACCGTATCCACATTGATGTCAATAAATTCGAGCAGATTTATTTACACCGCCATCGCTTTGAAGTGAATCAATTTGAGTACTGCCTCAATTGAACAAAGACTAGAATAAATCAGCGGCGATACTTTGGGCTTGAGCATACGCTCGATGGTCCAAGACGGACCAAAGGTCTGATTCCATAAAATACTCGATCATGCGCTCCGTTGGAATGTTGCCAACGAGTTCATCTTGTGCCATAGGGCAGCCCCCGACACCTCGGAGCGCCCCATCGAAACGAAGGCAGCCTGCATTGTGGGCCGCCTTTATTTTTTCCAGAGCATCCCATGGTGTTGCGTGCAAATGGGCGCCAAATGAGGTTTCCGGATGTGCCGGAATGAGTGCGGAAAAACTGCCCGCTATCGTGGTTGAATTCGCCTTTCCGATGGTGTCGCTCAAAGCCACGACACGGGGAGCATACTGCTCAATGATTTTGCCAGCCCAATCCACCAGGAGATCAGGACTCCAATCATCACCGTAGGGATTGCCGAAGCCCATGCTGAGGTAAACGGTCAATGCTTTGCCATTGCGATGCACATGCTCATGAATCCGGCTTAAGCGCTCTAAAGCACCTTGAATATTGGATCCTGTATTGCGCAATTGAAATTGCTCAGAGATGCTGAACGGAAATCCGATGTCATCAATGCCCTCAAACTGGCATGCATCTATCGCTCCACGTTCATTTCCCACGATCACCAAGGTGCGGCTCGCCCCCTCCAGTTTTCCTTCCTCTTGCAATGAACGAATGACCTTGTGCGTGTCCGCCATTTGTGGAACAGCCTTGTGGGATACAAAGCTGCCCAGGTCTAAAGTATTGAAACCGACATCTAACAACGAACGATAGTACGCAATCTTATCGTCTGTCGAGATAAGATGCGGCCAGCCTTGTATGGCGTCTCGCGGACATTCAACCAAATGGACAGCATGCATGACTCAAAGTTAGGCCACAGGGCTTATGCCTCGGATGTAACCAAATCGAAAGAATCTACGTAGGAGGGGAACACGATTACACTCTTGGACCATGAACTTGACAGCTTTCAACCGTTTGCCTCTCGACGAAAAAACGAACTATATGTGGGATCATGGTGTATGCCATGCCCAACGCATTGTCGAGAACCGCTACATTTTATGCATTTTCGAACTGGATGATTTTTACGTTGAAGCGATTTATTCTCGAAGAAACAATCGGGTAAATGCCATTCTTCCGATTGCAGACTTGCCTGAATGGAATGGGTATGTGGATCAAGTGTTGACCAACCTTCTTCATCTGAACTAAATTTCGGCAGGACACAAAGGCGCTCTAGGCGCAGGAGGTCGCCGATTGAAACTTATTGAATTTGATGTTTTCGCCCGTTCGGTTTCGACTGAATGGGCGGCTTTGTATCCAGTCATCGCGTCAAAGAGAATTGGTTGAATAGATTTCGATCGCAGGGTTCTTAGACAATCCATGGCCCAAGCCAAGGCAGGATAAATAAACTGACCATGAGACAGCGCATGGACCACAATTGGCGTTGCTTGGGCTGAGCGATGACGAGCAGGCTCCAAGCGAAAAACAAGCCCGAAATAAAGGGCCAAACCAAAGGGTTCCAATGGGATATAGACGGT
>JAQCJQ010000154.1 GCA_027593035.1 Bacteroidota bacterium
ACCGTTGCCGGCACAATCGCAGTCACCATCGGCAATGCCATCACCGCCACAAACACCACACTCGTCCAATACGTTGCCGGCGCAGTCGCAGTCGCCATCGGCGATGCCCTCACCACCGCAAACACCGCACTCGTCCAATACGTTACCAGCGCAATCGCAATCGCCGTCAGCAATGCCGCCGCCGCCACAAACACCACACTCGTCATTCACAGCACAAGAGCCGTCGTCCTCCGTAGCGTCCATATCATAGTTGCAAGCCGTTGAATCCGTACAACCCGCTACCGCATAATCGCAGCTGCCGTCGTCGTACTCAGCGCCCTCATCGTAGTTCGTCGCCGTAGCATCCGTACATCCACAAGCGTTGCCCGTGCCGCCGCCGCCGCCGTCTCCGTCCGCAGAATACGTTCCCACTCCGTCGAAACTAAAGGTCATATAAAGCGACTCCGCTCCTACGCCGTGCTCAAATACCTGAACGTTCATCGCGCCAGAGAATCCGCCTGAAGTCGTCATCTGCATGAACAAAACCCGGTTGTTCACCGCATCGGGTAAACCGTTCGAAGAACCGTTCAAAACATACCATGCACCGCCCGTCGCATCGTCCATCGCGAAATCACCGCCGTCATTGGCTGAGGCAAACGCAAACGCAGAAACCCAAGGCTGAGAAGCACTCTCTACGGTGCTAATCGGAGCCTGATCGCCCGTAGGCTGAGACTCAATGCCAATCGTGACCCAGCTGTCTGCTGGCAAATCAGGGAAGAATGGCAAGAACGCCGGATTGATACCACCCGCTGTCGTCGAACCGAACTGGCTGTTGTAAAAACCATCGGCCGTTGTCATCGACAAAGGCGAGTCTTCATTGCCATAAACTGAACTGAAGAAATCGTCCGTGTTGGCCATGTTCACATAGAAACGATACGTCGTTGTTCCGGGAACAATGTCCGAAGCGTGACTTTCTACAACCAATGAATACTGAGCTGAAGAGCTCAAGACCATGCTGAAAAGCATGAGGGCTAAAGTGAGGGTTCGCATGAAAATGACAATTTGGTAGTCGTCCAAATATACTCTTTTATCGACAAACTGTGGTTCATGCCATTTACAACCGTCGTGTAGCGTTTTACATCCTAGATTTGACTTGAAATATTACGCCCCATGTCAGATTCAATTTCACAGCTCAATCCAAAGTCCCTTTGGAGTCATTTTGCTCAACTCAATGCGGTTCCAAGACCGAGTAAAAAAGAAGAACGCGTCCAAGCTTGGGTGATGGGATTGGGACAAGAATGGGGACTGGAGACGACCATGGATGAAGTGGGCAATGTGCTCATTCGAAAGCCGGCGACTAGCGGAATGGAAAACCGTGTTGGGGTCGTCCTACAAAGTCACTTGGATATGGTCTGTCAAAAAAACAATGACACCGTATTCGATTTTGACACCGACGGGATTCGCATGTACATCGATGGCGACTGGGTGCGCGCTGACGGCACCACATTAGGCGCTGACAATGGAATCGGCGTGGCTGCGATTCTCGGAGTCTTGTCCTCAGATGACATTCCTCACCCTCCACTGGAGGCCCTCTTTACGATCGACGAGGAGACGGGCATGACGGGTGCGCTGGGGTTGAAAGGTGGTTTCTTGAAGGGTGAGATCCTTTTGAACTTGGACACCGAAGATGACGATGAGCTGTCGATTGGTTGCGCGGGCGGTGTGGATGTCACTTCGTCTGGGTCATATGGCCAAGAGCCTATCGCCAATGGCGTTATGCATGCTCGGCTCACCATCAAAGGAGGATCAGGCGGTCATTCCGGAATGGACATCACCAAAGGCATTGCCAATGTCAACAAGGTGATGAATCGCATTTTGCTGGTGGCCATTGAATCGGTCGATTTCCGAATAGCGAGCATACAAGGCGGAGGGTTGCGCAATGCCATCCCGAGAGAGTCCACGTGTCGCTTCGTGATTGACCCCAGCGATTGGGATACTTTTAAAGAATCCGTTCAATACGAGATGAGCCGTGTTCAGGAAGAACATCGCACCACGGACCCTGATTTGAACTGGGAACTCATTGAAGGAACTGACGCCATTAAAGAGGTCATGTCAGAAGAAGAACAAGAGCTCCTACTCCTCGCCATTCAAGCCTGTCCCGTTGGGATCCATCGCATGAGCCCTGAGATTGAAGGGTTGGTGCAAACGTCCAACAACTTGGCACAGGTCATCGTCGGAGATGGACTTGTCAGCTTGCTGTGTTTGTGTCGCAGTTCGGTTGATTCTGAGAAAGATGACCACGCCCGAAGCATTGCGGCAACCTTTGCTCTTGCAGGCATAGAAACCTCCTACGACGGATCATACCCGGGCTGGACTCCCAATCCTGGAAGTGACGTCGTTTCGCTTTTCAAAGCGCTGTATGAAGAACAATTTGGCGAATCGCCGCGTGTTTTGGCCTGTCACGCCGGGCTTGAATGCGGCATTTTGGGAACCAATTATCCTGACATGGACATGGTCAGTTTTGGACCCAACATTCGAGGAGCGCACAGTCCTGATGAATGTGTACAGATCAGTTCCGTGGAGAAATTCTGGGGATTCTTCCTCGAAGGGTTGTCACGCATACCGGTGAAAGCATGAGCACTTCTTCAGAACGTCCGTTGATCTTGGTTACGAATGACGATGGCATCGAAGCCGGCGGCATTCGATTCCTGGTCGAATCACTCTTACCCCTTGGTGACATCGTCGTCGTCGCTCCTGCTCGTCCGATGAGCGGGATGGGCCACGCCGTGACCATCAATCAGACCCTCCAAATGGAGAAGCGACAGTTTGCTGTCGATGGGGTGCTTGAGGCTTGGCAAACGTCGGGGACCCCTGTCGACTGCGTGAAGTTGGCCATTTATGAAATCCTCGGGAAGAAACCAGACTTGCTCGTAAGCGGAATCAATCATGGCAGCAACGCCTCGATCAACGTCATTTACAGCGGCACCATGTCAGCGGCCGTTGAGGGAGCCGTTGAAGGCATTCCTTCCATTGGATTTAGCTTGTTGAATCACGACCCTGAGGCGGACTTTTCGGCCTGTGGTCCCACGATAAAAAAACTAGCGCAGGAAGTCCTTGAACGCGGTTTGCCCGAAGGCTCCTGCCTGAATGTGAATTTTCCCGATCTGCCTTTGAATGAGATTCAAGGCCTGCGCATTTGCCGGCAATCGGCAGGCCATTGGGAAGATGCGTTCGATAAGCGGATTTCGCCCAGCGGCGCCACCTACTTTTGGATGACCGGCGAATTTAAAAATCCCGACCAAGGCCAGGACACGGATGAGTGGGCATTGCGCAATGGCTTCGTGAGCATTGTTCCGACGCAATTTGACATGACCGATCACCATGCCATTTCAACCTTGAATCAATGGAAATTGTCCTGAATGAAAGTTAAGAAATTTGATCGTACGGGATGGGGCATTGGCGTGGGACTGCTTGGCACGCTGTTCGGTTTTTTGACCTTGGCGGGTTGGTGGAGCGTGGTCAACGGCACAAGCCTCTCGTATTTTTATGACACAGTTTTCCTCAATAGCC
>JAQCJQ010000028.1 GCA_027593035.1 Bacteroidota bacterium
ACTACTATGATTTCTTCGAAGGCGGAGGCGGATTTACGGGACACACCGTCAATCCCATCACAGGCGAAGCCTATGCTCCCAATTGGGTGCCACGCGGAGATTACACCCGCTGCTTGGCAGAATTCTGGGCGGATGGACCTGATTCCGAGACGCCTCCTGGTCACTGGTTCACTTTGCTCAATGAAATCATGTTGAGCCCGTTGTTTGAAACCCGTTGGAGAGGACAAGGACCCGAGTTGGATCCGTTGGAGTACACGTTGAAGGCTTATTTGGCCCTCGCTGGAGCCATGCATGATTGCGCTGTGGCCACCTGGAGTGTGAAGGGTTATCACGATTACACTCGGCCCATTTCCGCCATTCGATACATGGCCGAGATGGGGCAATCATCGGATACCAGCCTCACCAATTACCACCCCTCCGGTTTACCGCTCATTGAGGGCTACATCGAAGTGGTGGAAGACGGCGACCCGCTTGCTGGGTTCAGCAATGAAAACATCGGCGAAATCAAAGTCTACGCATGGCGAGGCCCCGATTACGTAGAGGTCCCGTTCATTGACGAAGCGGGAGTGGGATGGATTCTCGCCAAGAACTGGTGGCCCTATCAGCGGCCTTCCTTTGTGACGCCGCCGTTTGCCGGCTATGTCAGCGGACATTCCACGTTTTCTCGCGCTGCAGCTGAAGTGCTCACCTTGCTCACAGGCTCAGAGTACTTCCCCGGCGGAATCGGCACATTTCCGGTGACCATGAATCAGTTCTTGGTCTTTGAAGATGGGCCATCGATGAGTTTTGAACTGCAGTGGGCAACGTATTATGATGCCGCCAATGAAAGTGCTCTCTCGCGCATGTGGGGTGGGATTCACCCGCCCATGGATGATGGCCGTGGCCGACAGATTGGCCAAGAGATTGGCATCCAGTCCTTCCATTGTGCTGAAGGCTATTCCTTTCCGCAATGGTCCATGGGATGTGGTGGTGAGGGCTTCCTCGCAGGCGGGTTTTGCCCCGGCGATTTCAATGCCGATGCGATCATCAATGTGAGTGACTTCTTGTTGTTTCTCAGTGCCTTTGGAAACGACTGGAATGGTCCCTACGACTTGGATGGAAATGCCGTAGTTGGATCCGCTGACTTGCTCGAGTTTTTAACGTTGTATGGGGAGGTCTGCCCTTGATTCGAGTGTTTGAACTCCCGTATTTTTAAGGAACTAACGGCATGCGGTATCTTCTCCTCTTTGTCTTCTCAATTCTATGTTATTCCACCACCGAGGCTCAAGATACGGGCGGCAATTGGCTGATGTATTTTGGCAACCATCGGTTGAATGCTCAATGGAGTATCCACTCAGAGGTGCAGCACCGCAATTACACCGTCGCCCCCAACAACTTGGAACAACTGTTGCTTCGGACAGGAGTCAATTACCACTTCGCATCGGGCAATTCGTTGACTGCAGGTTACGGTCACATCACCAACTACGCCTTCGAAAGCGCGCAAGATGGTCCTGAGACCACCGAGCATCGTATTTGGCAGCAATTCTTGCGTGCGCATCGACTTGGCCGCTTGAAATTGGAGCACCGTGTCCGCACTGAGCAGCGATTTGTCAATGCCGATTTCAAAACAAGATACCGCTACCGCCTCATGGGTTTTTGGCCCCTGAAAGCCGAAAGTCTCGGCCCGGGAGTTTCCTACTTAGGACTCTACAACGAAATCTTCGTGAATCCGACGAATGCCCCGTGGGATCGCAATCGTCTCTTCGCTTGCTTGGGCTACCAAGCCTCCACCCACCTCAACTTCCAGGTCGGCGTCTTGCGACAAGCGATTCATTCGGCCAATGGTTGGAATGGCAACTGGTATGTTCAGATCGGGTTGTTCCTGAACACCCCGTGGCAAACGGACTAAATCGTTTGGTCTCTAACCGTGTCAAGCTTTGCACGGAACGACGGAAGAACCACAGGCAGACACACTTGGAATGCACGCTGGAAAGCCGCTGACCTTGAGTGCCTTAAACCAAAAAAGAGCAACCATTTCTGATTGCTCTTCTGAGTTGCGGGGGCCAGACTCGAACTGACGACCTTCGGGTTATGAGCCCGACGAGCTACCAACTGCTCCACCCCGCGATTTACCACAAACCCAGAGAAACTCTGTTTGTTTGGGACGTCAAAGATACGTGCATCCTTTCGTTCCAACAAAGAAAAAGATGCTCTAAACAGGAATTGAATTTGACTCGATGTTCTTCACTGCTGCCAAGCGTACCTTCGCAGTACCGACAGCATCATGCAAACCGTGGAATCAAACGAACAACAGCCTTTATCGGAAGGTGTCCCAGCAGGACACCGTGCCGGATTTGTGAACATCATTGGCTCTCCCAACGTAGGGAAGAGTACGCTGATGAACCAGCTTGTGGGTGAGCGCATTAGCATCATCAACCGCAAAGCGCAAACAACACGGCACCGCATCATGGGACTCGTCAACGAGCCCGATTGGCAAATTGTCTACAGCGACACCCCTGGTGTTTTGGACCCTTCGTACAAAATGCAGGAGGGCATGATGAAGTTTGTCAAAACGGCCCTGCAAGATGCCGACCTCATCCTCTTGGTGACGGATATCTACGAAGACGATTTGGCACATCCCGATACGTTCACCAAGATCGCGGCGATGGACATTCCTGTTTTTGTCCTCATCAACAAGGTTGACCTCACGGATCAAGCAAAGGCCATGGAACGAATCGCGTTCTGGCAAGCTCGTTTGCCGCGTGCTACTGTTGCCCCAATCAGTGCCCTGCATGGATTCAATGTCGATTCCTTGTTGGAACGCATTGTCGAGAAGCTACCCGTTAGCCCTCCCTATTTCCCCAAGGACGAATTGACGAACAAGCCGATGCGCTTTTTCATCTCCGAAATCATCCGAGAGAAAATATTGACGCACTTCAAACAGGAGATTCCCTATTCGTGTGAAGTGGTCGTTGAGTCGTATGATGTGGAACCTACCATCGTGAAGATTCGTGCTGAGATCCGAGTAGCCCGTGACAGCCAGAAACAGATTGTCATTGGTAGCGGAGGCAACATGATCAAACGCGTCGGCACCGATGCTCGCAAGGACATTGAGCAATTCATTGGACAGAAAGTCTTTCTCGATCTGTATGTGCGGGTCGATAAAGACTGGCGTGATGATGAAGTTAAACTCCGTCGTCTCGGCTATCTCGACTGAAGTCTTCAACAGGAATTGCTGCCATGATCGCGTTCACCCCTGCAAAAATCAACATCGGTCTATTTGTGACGGGTCGCAGGAACGACGGCTTTCATGACTTGGAAAGCATTTTCATTCCCATCCCTTGGAAGGACGCGTTAGAAATTGAATTGAACGAAGAACCGGGCATCCATCTCACGAGCCATGGATTGCCGATTCCTGGGGCGCTCGAAGACAATCTCATTGTGAAGGCATACCACCTCGTGGCCAGCGTCTGCGACATCCCGGGAGTGCATGCCTCCGTCGTCAAAAACATTCCGCTCGGCGCGGGACTCGGAGGTGGAAGCTCCAACGGAGCGCACATGTTGCGCCTTTTGAAGGACGTTTGCTCGGTGGAAGCAGAACCGGAACAATGGAACCAATGGGCGGCCGCTTTGGGATCTGACTGTCCTTTCTTCATGCAAGACGAAGCCGCGATGACTTACGGTAGGGGCGAACGCATCGAACCCAACCCTTCCATTCTGACCCACCTCAAGGGCTGGCACATCGCCATTCTTCATCCGGGAGTGCACGTATCCACACGCGAAGCATTTGCCGCAATCAAACCTTCACCTGCTCCGTTCGACTTGAGGGAATTGCCCCATCATCACGTGGAAGACTGGGGTGATCTCATTCGCAACGACTTCGAAGGGATCATTCGGAAAAAACATACTGTTGTGGATCAAGCCATCATTCAACTTCAGCAATCCGGTGCATCTTACGTGCAAATGACCGGGACAGGATCCGCTGTTTTTGGGCTGTTTAGCAACGAACGGGATGCCACCGAAACCTCCCGATGGGGAGCTAAAAAAGGTTGGCGAACGCATTGCTGCGCCTTTTAAGGACAACCCTATTTAGGCGCCTTCCAAACAATCAATCCTCCCAAAATCGCGAAGAGCGTATTGGGCAACCAAGCAGCTATCAACAGCCATTGATCCGTTGACACCAAAGCATCAGCAGGCAGGATCATAGAAGCCGCGTAAACAGTGATGATTTTGGACGTGAACACAAAGAAGAAGCCAATCACGACTGCGAGAAACAAGTGGTATCCCATGCCCCCTCGCAACTTTCGAGACGCAATCCCCACCCCAATCAAGGTCAACACATAGATGGAGAAAGGACTCGATGTTCTCGCGTGCTTTTCCAATTTCAGCAAGTTAACGGGCGCTCCCCGTTGCGCTTCTCTTTCAATGTGTTCGCTCAATTCCGGTGTGGACATCGTCGACACCAAGGCCGACCGCTGGCCAAAGTCACTGATGCGCATGCTCAGTGCCGTATCCAGTCGCGTGAGGTAGTTCAATCGCTCCTTCCCATCCGGTTCAATGTCGCGGACTCGCGCATTGATTAGTCGCCATGTGCTGTCCTGAGGATTCCACGTGGCTTTGGCCGCAAGAATGCGTTGTTCCAACCGGCCATGCTCCGACCAACGTTCCAATTGAAAGCGATAACCCGTATTCCGATCGACCGTAATGCTCCTGAAGTAAACCACCGTACCCGGTGCAATTTCCCGGTACATGTGCTGATCGGAAATGTGGAAATTGACATGGACATACTGCACCTCAAAATCCACCTTGCGTTCATTGGCCCGAGGCAATACGATGTGGGAGATGACCAGCGATATCACCACCAGCACCGAAGCCGCCATGAAATAGGGCCGCATGAGGCGTCCAAAGCTCATCCCAGAACTGAGCATGGCCACGATCTCCGTTTGCTGAGCCAGTCGACTGGTAAACCAAATGATGGTCAAGAAGACAATGAAGCCGCTGAGCAAGTTGCCAAAATGAAAGCAGAAGCTGAGGTAATAGAGCACCGTACCTCCCAATGGCGCTTCATTGGCCAGCAACCTCCCCACATTTTCCATCAAATCAAAAACCACGGCAATCACGCAAAAAATACCCACCATGAAAAAAAACGTGGTGAGGAACTTTTGGATGATGTAACGATCCAAGCGCGGCAATCGGAATGGTTTCATGCAGCGCAGATCAAAGTCTTCGATTCAATTGAGGGATGACTCGGTCTTTCCATGTTGAGAAATCTCCGGCGACAATGTGCTCTCTAGCCTGACGAGCCAACTCCAAATAAAAGGCCAAATTGTGAATGCTGCAGATCGTCAACCCGAGATATTCACTGGACTTGAGCAAATGCCGCACATACGCTTTGGAATAATACGTGTCCACATCCGCCGTGCCATTCGGATCCAACGGCGTGTGGTCATTGGACCATTGCTCGTTCTTCATGTTCATGGTCCCTTCCCAAGTGAACAGCAAACCATGGCGGGCATTCCGCGTGGGCATGACGCAATCAAACATGTCCACTCCAAGCGCCATGCTCTCCAATAAATTGGCCGGTGTCCCGACGCCCATGAGATAACGCGGCTTGTCTTTGGGGAGGATGCCACAGACCAATTCGGTCATGGCATACAAATCCTCATGGGGCTCCCCCACGCTCAGTCCTCCGATGGCATTGCCTTCGGCCTGGCGGTTTGCCACCTCATGAGCGGCCTGAGTCCGCAAATCCTTGAAGGTGGAACCCTGTACAATGGGGAATAGCGCTTGGTGGTAGCCGTACAATGGCTCGGTTGTACGCAAGCGTTCGATGCAACGATCCAACCAGCGGTGCGTGAGCTCCATGGATTCGCGGGCATACTTGTATTCACTGGGATATGGAGGACATTCATCGAAAGCCATGATGATATCGGCGCCAATGCTCCGTTGAATGTTCATGGAGTTTTCCGGACTGAACAAGTGCTTGCTGCCATCAATGTGGCTTTGAAAAGTCGCCCCCTCTTCTGTAATCTTTCTGCGGTCGGCCAAGCTGAACACCTGGTAGCCTCCGCTGTCGGTTAATATGGGACCATCCCAATGCATGAAGCGATGCAATCCGCCGGCTGCCTCCAGAATCGGCGTCCCTGGACGGAGATACAAATGGTACGTATTGCCCAAGATGATCTGGGCCTTGATCTGTTCGGTCAGGTCGCGTTGCGGAACCGCCTTCACACTGCCCACCGTGCCAACAGGCATGAAAATGGGTGTTTCAATGACGCCGTGTTCAGTGGTCACACGGCCTGCTCGTGCACTTGAGCCCGGGTCTTGGGCTTCGATATCAAACGTAAGCGGTGGCATGGGAATCAAGAATGGGTTTGCAAATGTAACTTCGGAGCATGGTAGGAACCTTCTACAATGCGGTAGCAGTTGGGCTCGGTGCAGCATTGGGATGCGCTTTGGGCTCCAGAATCCCCGTTGGGCTCAAAAATTCAGCGTTTACGACGCTCGGATTGTTCACTTTGGGAATCGGCATCCTCATGTGTGGAGAGATGAACGAACCTTTTGGTGTTTTTCTTGCGCTCATTGGGGGTGGATTGCTCGGCCACGCCATGGATTGGGATGCCTGGGTGCAAAAACGGACCCAACGCCTGGGCGCGGGGACCGGCAGTGCACTGACCCAATCCGTTCTGCTCTTTTGCGCCGGTGCCATGACCATCATTGGCTGCATGAATGATGGCTTGCACGGTGACCCGACGATTTTGCTCATCAAAGGCACCATGGATTTTGTCAGTGCTGCATTTCTTGCCGCGGCACTGGGCCGTGGAGTCCTGCTCGCGGCGCCGGCCGTTTTGATCATACAAGGCAGTCTGACTTGGATGTTCCAAGGTTTTGGCTCCCAGTGGTCCGACGAACTGATTCAGGACTATACGGGATTGGGAGGCATCTTACTCTTGGCATTGGGTATGGATTTGCTGGGGGTTCGATCGTTCAAATTGCTCAATCTCATCCCAGCGTTTTTCTTGCTACCCTTCATGAAACCTGCAGGGGCCTGGCTGCAGGCCTTCTGGCCCCAAGTGCTTGCTTAGAACATGCCCCATTCAACCCCCCGGAAATCGCCTCATATCGACTTCGGCCCAGCTCGTTGGGTCCGGACGCTTGTGGCCTTGATGGTATTGGGCGCATTGAGCTGGGGAGGCTGGGAATTCCAACGGCGATTGGACGGGCAATGGACGGGACCCGGCGACTGGTGGGGCATCCGGGCCACGAAGAGCAACTACAGCGACGATGTATTGAAATGGGCTGAAGCCTACGATTTGCCTTACCCCTACCTGATGGCCTTGATCCAATTGGAATCCGGCGGTAGGAAACCTGCAGGGAAGCGATTCGAACCCCACGTTTTCGAACAATTGAAAGCCGTCCGAGATGGCCGCCGGCTCGCGTATGAAAATGTCACCGCGGTCCATCTCGCTGATGCCAGCGATGAGGCGCTGAGCAATCTCGCCACATCATGGGGTCCCTTCCAACTGATGGGATACAAGTGCATCTTGCTGGAAGTCCAAATTCGCGACATTCGTGGCAACGAGGCCATTCGATTCGGCACTGATTGGATCAACCAGACGTACGGAAGCCACCTCAAGCGCGCAGCGTATCAAGACGCTTTTCATTTGCACAACACCGGCAAGCCATTCCCGAAAAGTGGCAAACCCCAGACATACCACCCGGATTATGTTGCCCGTGGATTGCACCTGATGAACCGCTATTCATCGGAGCCGCCATCCGAGGAAAAAGATCCAACGATTCCGTCGTAATCTTGAAGACAGCACACGGACATGCCAGCCAATAAATATGCCCTCATCCGGTACCGCACCATCGACCGATGCCTCACGAATCGATCCAATGCTTATCCGAGCAAGGAAGATCTGCGCTTGGCCTGTGAGGAAGCGTTATACGGTAGCGCTGGAGACCGCATCAGCGTTTCGACGTTGGAGAAAGATTTGAATGCCATGCGCAACGACGGTGCGCTGGGGTATCTCGCGCCCATCATTTATCACCGCGACGAACGCGGATACTATTATGAAGACGAGGGGTATTCGATTGAAAACCTGCAGCTCAATGATGAAGAGTTGGACGCCATTCGCTTCGCTGCCAAAACGCTTGTTCAGTTCAGGAATGTGCCCATCTTCTCCCAATTCGATCAAGCCATTAGCAAAATTGATGACCGGCTCCGGCTTGCACCGAACTTGGACACCCAAGCTTTGGATGCTGTGGTCCAATTTGAATCAGCCCCTTCTACGCGAGGTTCTGAGCATCTCATTCCCATCTTACAGGCCATACGCAACCGCAAGCGCCTCCTCCTTTCGCACCGCAAATTCATTTCTACAGACGCAACCGATTATTGCGTTGACCCCTACTTGTTGCGAGAATACCGCAATCGCTGGTACGTCATTGCTTGGAATGCACTCAAAGGACAATTTCGGACGTACGGGCTGGACCGCATTGAAGCCGTTCAATCCACAACTGAAACATTCCAGCCGCAATCGAGCTTCAATGCCGACGAGTTTTTCGTCCACAGCTTTGGCATTTCCAAAATCAGCGAGCATCCGCGCGACATTCGCATCCGCTGCGATCGATTGCAACATGAATACCTTTCCAGTCAACCCGTTCATTCCAGCCAGGAGCTCACTCAAATCGACGAGAATCGCTTCGAGTTGAAACTCCATGTCTTGCTCACCTTTGAGTTGGTTCAATTCCTGATGGGACTGGGACCTGCGGTCGAAGTCATCGAACCCCTTGAGCTCAAATCGCTCATCAAAAACCAGCTTGAAAAAACACTGGATCAGTACCGTTAGTCGTTCTTTTTTCGGCTCCGTAAATCCATTACGGTCCGCCTTTTTTGATTTGTCATGTCAACAAACTCAAAACAAGGTTTACCATGTCCATTCCACTGAATCCTGCCGCTTTCCAAGAGTACTCTAGCATCACGACTTTGGCACAAGCTCAACGTTGGATTGATGGGTTTTCTCGTCCAGATTGCTTCAATACCCATGCGTGGTCAACCACCAAGCGTTTGGCTTTGCTCGTTTGGAAATGTCATTTAGAAAAGAAGCACTTCAACCGCACCTTGAATTTTCTTCATCCAACTTTTTACGACATGATTCGGACGCCCGAAGGAGAAAATATTCTGAATGAACGACGTCTGCGCCGTTTTGTGGCCTGACATTCGACCGCTCTTATTTAACATAATAAATACGAACTGACTGATTATCAAGCGTCACCAATCAACAAGTTGTTGTTTTTGGTTGAAAACAACTACCCTCGGCCAGAATCAAATCGTCCAAGATGGGTCTAAATTGCCTTGAATTAATTTTAGTCCATTTAATTTGACACTTCGTCGATTGAATGTGTACATTTGACTACTCAATTGCGCAATGAACCCAATCAGACAACCCCAACTCCTCCGAGAGCTGCAACTTGCTTTTAAGCAGCAGATTGGGGTGGATCAGGATGGAAACATCTTGATGGGGTATTCGGGAGAATTGAACGGCACCGTTACCGATTCCTTGCTTCTATTGACAGAATCGGCGGTGACGGGTGCCGGAGCGACGCGCAAACAAATGCACCGAATCGGCAATGTGCTCATTGAATGCTTGCAAAATGTATCACGCCACGGCTGGATCGATGACAACGGAAAATTGGATTTGCACTTGACCGTTGAGCTCACCCCGCTCGGATTTCAAATTCAATGTGGCAATTTGGTGGACCTCGAAATGGCCGCTGAATTGCGCAGTCGATTGTCCGAAGTCAATGGCCTCACGCACGAGGAATTGAGAGTGCGCTATGTCGATGCCCTTTGCCAAGGTGAATTCAGTCAAAAAGGAGGTGCCGGTCTCGGACTTTTGAGCATGGCCAAGAAAACCAATGGGCCGCTCGATTATCACTTCAAGGAATTTAAGGAAGAGATGTTTCTCTTCACGTTGGCCGTCATGGTCAAAAACTAATTTTACGTCTTGCGTTCCTTTTTCCGAGCTGCTGGAAAAAGGATGTTGTTCAGGATCAATCGGTATCCTGCTGAGTTGGGATGCAAATTCAAATCCGTAGGCGGGTCATTGACCAAGTGCCGATAATCTTCCGGATCGTGTCCCCCATAATAGGTCCATTGCCCCTGGCCCAGGGTTCCATGGATGTACTTCGCCGACCGTGTACTTTTTGTTTCCCCTAAGATGGTGACGTCCGGTCGCACAAAGCGCTTTCGAAATGCCGTTGTTTGCCCCATAAATCCCGGAATGACCCGTTCGTGGCTTTGTGTCAACATGGTGGGAATGATGTCCCATTTGGCACTGAATTCAAACAGCGTGAAAAAATCGTTGAGCTGCTTGGTCTTGCCGTGCTCCTCCGTCGCATCGATGTCTGAAAATTCATACACCATGGGGTCGGTGATGATTTTGTAATCCTGAAACGCCAAGCCTCGATCAAAATCCAAACTGTTTTGCGCGCCGGGGCTGATGCCATCGCCATCGAATACGGGATCACAGATGTCTGTTTCCTCAGCAGCCAAGGCAATGTCAAATGAATCCGTCCCTGAACACATGGTAAAAAGAAACCCACCCCCCAGAATGAAGTCGCGGATTTCAAGGGCCACATTGCGTTTCATCACACTGACCTTTTCAAAACCCAATGTCCGGGCCATGCCTTCTTGGCGCTCCACTTCGTCCTGGTACCAAGCCGCACTGCGGTAGGAGCGATAGAACTTTCCATATTGACCTGTAAAGTCCTCATGGTGCAAATGGAGCCAGTCGTAAACAGGCAAAGTTCCAGCCATGATTTCAGCATCGTACACCACTTCATACGGGATTTCCGCATAGGTCAACACCAAGGTCACCGCATCATCCCACGGTTGTTTTCCAGAAGGACTGTAAACGGCTATTTTCGGTGCCACCTCCAATTTCACGCGTTCCGTGTTGGATTCCGGATCCGCAATTTCCAGCAAAATCTGGCTGGCTTGAACGTCTGCAATGACCTGGTGGCTGATGCCTCGAATGACGCATTCATTCACCGCCGAAGGCAAATTGGGCAGCATGAAACTTCCTCCTCGGTAATTGAGCAACCACTCAATTTCCACTTCTTGCTGCAAAAGCCAAAAAGCCAATCCATAGGCTTTCAAATGATTGGACTGGCTGTCATCCATGGGGATGAGCAATTGCGATGCCCGCGTGCCCAAGGCTCCCCACAAGCAAGCTACCAAGAGCAGATACCGTCCTCCATTCCGCGTATTCATCATGGCTTCGAAGTTACAACCATCCTGGGGTTGCCGAAATCCAATGCTCCATTAGAAAGGAGAACCCTCCTCTCCCGAATCGTTCATCTTGGATTGGACGGTGACCGTCTGTTGATCCGTCATGAAATCGGCATTGGGGCGCAAGCCATCCTGGTGTTCCCCCCGATCAAATACCGGATTCGCGAAGGTGTCATAATTGGTGAATTTCGCCAATCGCTGAATGAACCTCATCTTCACCGTTGACAAAGCTCCGTGCCGGTGTTTCGCTATAATCAACTCGCCCAAACCTGCGGTATCGATTCCATCCGGATGTTCCGTCAATCCGTAATATTCCGCGCGGTAGATGAAGGCTACGATATCCGCATCTTGCTCAATGGCACCAGATTCACGCAAGTCCGATAGAATCGGTCGCTTATCTCCGCCCCGGGTTTCCACCATCCTCGAAAGCTGTGACAAGGCAATGATGGGGATGTCCAATTCCTTGGCGATGCTCTTGATCGATCGTGAAATGCTGGAGATTTCTTGCTCTCGGTTACCTGTAGACGAACCGGCAGACATCAATTGCAAGTAATCAATGATGACCATTTCAATGCCAGCAGTAGATTTCAAACGCCGACATTTTGCGCGCAATTCGAAAATACTCAAGGCCGGCGTGTCATCGATGAAGATCGGAGCTTCTGAAAGTTTGCCAATCCGCTCGTGCAATTGAGTGTACTCGTGTGCCGCAAGACTACCCTTTCGGAATTTATCCGAACTGATCTCTGTCTCCGCTGAAATCAATCGCTGCACCAATTGCACCGCTGACATCTCCAAAGAGAACACCGCCACTGGCGTTTTGTAATCGACCGCCACATTGCGGGCCATGGTCAAAACAAAAGCCGTCTTTCCCATACCAGGTCGAGCCGCGAGAACGATCATGTCTGAACGTTGGAATCCCCCGGTCAACTTATCCAAATCAGTGAATCCCGTTGGGACACCACTCATTCCACCTTCTTGGTTTCGTGCATTGTCAATGTCCTCCAGCGCTTTGCGCATGATGGTGCTCATCGACTCATAGCTCTTCCGAATGTTGCCTTGAGCCACCTCAAACAATTGCGTTTCCGCCTCATCCAGCAAGTCCAACACATCCGTTGTCTCCTCAAAAGCCTTTTGTGTGATCCGAGCTGACACGCGAATCAATTCACGCTGGATGTACTTCTGAGCAACAATGCGCGCATGAGCTTCAATGTTGGCCGTGCTGGCCACTCGTACCGTCAATTGCGCCACCGCCTGTGCCCCACCGACCTGCTGAAGAGTACCGCTTTTCCGCAATGTTTCCGTCACCGTCAGCAAGTCCACGGGCTCTGAGGCATTGAACAAATCCACAATTGCGGTGTAAATGTGCTGGTGCGCCAACCGATAAAAACTCTCCGGTTTCAAGACGTCTATCACGGAATTCACCGCGGTTTGCTCCATCATCATCGCTCCCAATACAGCCTCTTCGAGCTGCAATGCCTGGGGTTGCAGCTTACCGAGTACCTCATGGGCAGGCACAGCACTGGATGTTCGGGATCGACCTCGAGCGGTCGGCGTATCGGCGGGATTGAATTCGTTCATGGCAATTGGGGGTGTGAAGGTAACAACCTCCAATCGGTTTTCGCGGAACGTAATGCACAACGCATTGACAACGTTTCCAACATCGACCAAAGGCCTGTAAATTCGCACCATGAACCATTCCAAAACCGGGTTGCATCGCCTTCAATTTCTGGCCCTCCTTTCCGTTGTTTTGACGGTTACATCCTGCATCAATCGGGACAAGACACCTCCCAGTGTATCCATCACCAACCCCGCCTATGACGGAAGTGACATTTCATTTGGCGAAGTCTTTTTTGCACAATTCATCGCAGAGGATGACCGGGAAGATGGCGGAATTTGGACGGTTGAATTGCGTTCAGAAAACGGTATCAATGTACTCGCATCCCAGACAGGGCTGTGGCAAGGGCGTTCCACCGATACCTTGGTGGCCCCTTTTTTATTGAACGCCCCACAATGGAGCACCAGTGCCATGACACTGGCCGTGGTAGTGGATGACGCTGCAGGCAATCGCGCAGCAGACTTCAAAGACTTCAACTACATCGGTTCAGATGACATCCCTGAAACATCCTTAGCGCTCACGCAAGAATCCGATGGGACATCGCAAGTGCTCGTGCGATTGGACCCCAGCGAATCACCGGCAGTACTCACGGGCCTTCCGCTGAGCCATACATTGGCCATTCAGCAAAACACGATGGCTTTGGGGCATGTCGAAGAAGCCCAGGTAACCGTGGTGGACGTCGTTACTGGCCAGTCCATTGGCTCCTGGACTGATGCGGCTGTATCGGGCACCGAACCTTTCATTCGTCGGGTACATCCACTCGAACCACAAGCGGGGTTTTTGGTCGTCCATGCGGGGGGGATGGTCGCGTTGTCACCCTCTGGACAGCTCTTGTTTGAACGGTTTACCGAAGCGCCTTGGAACCCCGTCGACGCCGTCTTCTCCGGCAATCAGCTCGTCCTTTGGGAACGCAATGAAGCCACGCAAAATGACCGGTTGCGGTCATGGAATTACACGACCGGTGCCGCAGGACCGATCATCGTGCTGCCCTTCACCGTACAGGGATTTGGCGCCGTTGATTCCCACGCATCCGCTTCACCGGGAGGGTTGATTTTGACCAGCGAATCGCAAGGTCTGACCTTGTGCGAACCCAGCACAGGACAATTGGACGATCTGTGCCCACTCATTGGCTCAGGCGATTTGCATGAGAGTCACCTGACGACTTGGGGAGAATCGAATGGTCACGCCATTTTCAAACGTGGACAAACCATCTGCAGACAGGTTATTGGAGACGTCGCAAGCGGCAGCCAATGGCCTGTTTCAACGGAGGTCGTCTGCTCCAGACCAGGTCCTGAATCGACCGTTTGGCTGACCTCGAATCTTGAAGGAACGGCTCATGAAGTCTGGAGCTGGGGATACAACGAGGCGACACCCACATTGCTTTGGGAAGGTTTGCCCATGACGACGGTGGATGTCGGGTTTGTTATGATTCCTTAAATCCGCGGTGATTGAGTTGAATGTGTCTCAACAAAACCATTGCAGCAACCTAAATTTGTTCCTGGAACCCGCCAATGTCCGGGATTTACTTTCCAGTATCTAGCTCATGCTTCAATTCCCTCAAGAAGAACCCGATTTCCAGGTTGCTCTTTCTACCTCTTTGGTCCTCATTGGCTTTGATGGCGTGGATTTGCAAGTGCTTTTGGCTCGTAGCACGCGTGCCCCATTTGAAGGTGCTTTGTTCTTGCCCAGCCGTTACTTGAACCGCGATGATGAATTGATGCTGTCCGCAAGGCGCATGTTTGAGCAGTTATTTAGTTACGACGATCCGTCGATGATTGAACAGCTGCAGGCTTTTGGTAAAGTTTTTCGGCATCCAGGAGGCCGCGTGGTCAACATTGCCCATTATGCGCTCGTCAGCAAGGACGACTTCCAAGCTTCTCAATGGGACCAACACGACATGCAGTGGGTGCCCTACTCGAAAATTCCAGACCTGGCTTTCGACCACAACGAAATCGTACAATACGCCAAGGAGCGTCTCAAGAGACGTGTAAAACGTCGCCCGGTTGGATTTCGCTTACTACCTGAAGAGTTCACCTTGGGTCAATTGCAGACTCTGTATGAAACGACGTTGGGCAAAACGTTCGATAAGCGCAACTTCCGCAAGAAGCTATTCAAAACCACGCTCCTCATCGACTTGGAAAAGAATGCCGATGGCAAGGGTTCAGGCCAGCACAAAGGTTCGCAGCTGTTCAGCTTCAATAAGGACAAGTACGAAAAGATGAAGCTCGAAGGCTACGACTTTTTGTTTTGATGGGATAATATCCGATTCAGCACTGCGCTGCCGTTTTTGACAATGTGAATTGGTCAAGCTCCAAACGCAGACGCCGAGTCAATCGAATTAAGCCAATCCTAGCACCGTCTTCACAGCGTCGACTGCATCGAGCTTCTCCCACGGGAAGAGCTCCACAGTCATCGAAACCTCACGTCCTTCAGGACTCACGAAGGTCTTCGTCTTCATCTCAGGCGCGCGTCCCATGTGCCCATAGGCAGCCGTCTCTTCATAAATGGGCGTGCGCAACTTGAACTTCTGTTCGATGTGGTAAGGCTTCGTCGGGAAAATCTCTCGGATGCGTTCAGCCAATTCGCCGTCGGACGCCTTGGCCTTATTCGTTCCGTACGTGTTCACATAAAAACCAACCGGTTCTGCAACGCCAATGGCATACGCCAACTGCACCAACACTTCATCGCACGCACCTGCAGCGACTAAGTTTTTAGCGATGTAACGGGCAGCATAGGCCGCTGAGCGATCAACCTTGGAAGGGTCCTTGCCACTGAAAGCACCTCCTCCGTGCGCCCCGCGGCCACCATAGGTGTCTACAATAATCTTGCGACCGGTCAGTCCGGTATCGCCATGGGGTCCACCAATCACAAACTTACCCGTTGGGTTCACATGCAATTTGATATCATCACCAAACAAACCTTGAATGGATGCACTCATCGCTGCCTTGACACGCGGAATTAAGATGGTTTTTACATCCGATCGGATCTTTGCAAGCATGACTTCCTCAGCATCAAAATCATCATGCTGGGTTGAGACGACAATCGCTTCAATGCGCTCAGGAGTATTGTCATCTGCATATTGAATCGTCACTTGAGACTTGGAATCCGGACGCAAATAAGGCATCGGACTCGGGTCTTCTCGGCGGATGGCCGCTAACTCCTGAAGCAATCGGTGAGACAAATCCAACGGAAGTGGCATGTAATTATCCGTTTCGCGGCACGCATAACCAAACATCATGCCCTGGTCTCCTGCTCCTTGATCTTCCGGATTCGCACGCTCAACTCCCTGATTGATGTCGCTGGATTGCTCATGAATCGCACTCAACACACCACACGATTGTGCTTCAAACATGTAAGCGCTCTTGGTGTAACCAATGCGGCTGATCACCTGTCTTGCTATCGTCTGCACATCCAAGTACGCTTCGCTTTTGACTTCGCCCGCCAAAATCACTTGACCGGTTGTCACCATCGTTTCACAAGCCACTTTCGATTGAGGATCGAAAGCCAAAAAATGGTCGATTAAAGCATCGCTGATTTGATCAGCGACTTTATCAGGGTGTCCTTCTGAAACGGACTCGGAGGTAAAGAAGTAGCTCATGGTATGAGGCAAAAGTAGTCACCGAGACACCAGAATGTCGCTTGTACGATTGTATATTTGCAATGCTTATCGCGAAAGACGGAGGGAAAAGGCCCTGCGATGTCTTGGCAACCCGGGAATGAGGCCGGGTGCCACATCCTACTACCGAAAGGTGGAAAGATGAGCAAGCTTGTACAAAGGAATTCCTGCGTACATACGGCTTTGGCGGAAGCACCTTTTTCAACCCCGATTTCGGGAAAAATCAAGTCTTCTGCCCGCCATGGCAACAAAATCATCCGAACAAATCCCGTTGGATTTGAGCCAATTCCCAACGGCGGAATCTGCCGATCAACGAACCGCAGCGCTTCATGAGGCCGCTTCTCAGCGAATCCTGGTACTCGATGGAGCGATGGGCACCATGATCCAGCGCCACCGCTTGGGGGAAGAGGATTTCCGTGGCGCCCAACTCAAAAGCCACGACCGACCGCTCAAGGGCAACAACGACTTGCTGTCCATGACCCAACCCGAGGTCATTCGCGGCATTCACCTCGCCTATCTAGAAGCAGGCGCAGACATTGTAGAGACCAATACATTCAGCTCCACCACCATCGCTCAAGGAGACTATGGTTTAGAACACTTGGCGTACGAGATGAACCGTGCATCTGCAGCCATCGCGCGGGAAGCCGCCGATGCGCTCAGCACACCAGACCGGATGCGCTTCGTGGCTGGAGCGCTAGGGCCGACCAACAAAACCGCTTCCCTCTCCCCCGATGTCAACAACCCCGGATACCGGGCTGTGACATTTGATGAGCTAGCTGAAGCGTATGAAGAGCAGACTCTCGGTCTGATGGCTGGCGGCGCGGACATCATCCTCATCGAAACCGTTTTCGACACGCTGAATGCCAAGGCCGCTCTATTCGCCGCGGAAACGGCCTTCGACCGCGTCGGTTGGCGTTTGCCCATAATGATTTCCGGCACCATTACCGATGCTTCAGGGAGAACGTTGAGCGGACAAACAACGGAAGCTTTTCTGATTTCCATGAGCCATGTACCGTTGTTTAGCATTGGCTTGAATTGCGCCTTGGGGGCGGAGCAATTGACGCCCTACCTCGAAGTCTTGGGAACGCGTTCACCCTTTGGTGTCAGTGCTTATCCCAACGCCGGATTGCCCAATGAAATGGGCGAATATGACCAGGGGCCTGAAGCCATGGCGCAAGCGATCGAACCCTTTTTGGAGCGAGGTTGGGTCAATGTCATCGGTGGATGCTGCGGTACCACGCCCGACCACATTGGCGCCATTGCTCGAATGGCAAACCGCTATGCCCCGCGTCCATTCCGCCCAAACGCATTGCCGTCATGAGCCACAACTCCACTTTTCGTTCGTTGCAGCTCTCGGGACTCGAGCCGCTCATCGTGACGCCAGATTCCAATTTCATCAACATCGGCGAACGAACCAATGTGACCGGAAGCCGAAAGTTTGCGCGTCTCATCCGCGAAGAATCGTACGACGAGGCGTTGGCCATTGCCCGAGATCAAGTTGAAGGAGGCGCTCAGATTTTGGATGTCAACATGGACGAAGGAATGATTGACGGGGAAGCCGCCATGACCACCTTCCTCAATCTCATTGCGGCGGAGCCAGACATCGCTCGAATTCCCTTGATGATTGACTCCTCCAAATGGTCCATCATCGAGGCCGGACTCAAGGTGGTGCAGGGTAAGAGCGTGGTCAATTCCATCTCCATGAAGGAAGGTGAAGCCGAGTTCATTCGCCAGGCGAAGCTCATTCGAAGGTATGGCGCCGCGACCGTCGTCATGGCATTTGACGAAAATGGCCAAGCCGATTCGTATGAACGTCGCATTGAAATTTGTGAACGCGCTTATCGGATCTTGGTCAACGAAGTCCATTTCCCTCCAGAAGACATCATTTTCGATCCCAATATTTTTCCGGTTGCAACGGGGATGGAAGAGCACCGCCGCAATGCGCTGGACTTTTTTGAAGCGACTCGCTGGATTCGCGAAAACCTTCCCGGCGCCCATGTGAGCGGTGGAGTTTCCAACGTTAGTTTTTCTTTCCGCGGCAACAACACGGTTAGAGAGGCCATGCATTCCGCTTTTCTATACCATGGAATCCAAGCGGGGATGGACATGGGCATCGTCAACCCGACCATGCTAGAGGTTTACGACAGCATCCCCAAAGATCTTCTGGATCACGTGGAGGATGTGCTGCTGGATCGCCGCGAAGACGCGACCGAAAGACTCCTCGATTTTGCCGAAGCCTTCAAAGGAAAAAACAAAGTCACCGAGGCCAGTGTGCAGCTCTGGCGTGAAGAGTCCTTGGAACAACGTTTGAAGCACGCCCTTGTCAAAGGCATTACCGATTTCATCGAGGAAGATACCGAAGCGGCCCGGGTCAAGTTAGGTTCTCCCTTGCTCGTCATCGAAGGCCCTCTCATGGACGGCATGAACGTCGTTGGCGATTTGTTTGGCTCCGGTAAAATGTTCTTACCTCAGGTGGTGAAAAGCGCACGGGTGATGAAACGCGCCGTGGCTTACTTGACTCCCTATCTCGAAGAGGAGAAAGCGGGCAGCACGGGCACGGGAGCAGGAACCGTATTGCTCGCCACGGTCAAAGGCGATGTCCATGACATTGGCAAAAACATCGTTTCGGTGGTCCTCGCATGCAACGGATACAATGTCATCGATCTCGGCGTGATGGTTCCCAAAGAGAAAATATTGGATGAGGCGGTGAGGGTCGGTGCCGATATCATTGGCCTGAGCGGATTGATCACGCCCTCCCTCGAAGAGATGATCGATGTGGCGGAAGAGATGAAACGACGAGGGATGACCACTCCAGTGCTCATCGGAGGAGCGACCACCTCCCGTGTGCACACCGCCGTGAAGTTGGCTCCAAGAAGTGATTCACCGATTGTGCATGTCAACGACGCGTCCCGAGCCGTGCCCGTTGCTGCTCAGCTGATTTCCACTTCGCGGCGTGAGGTGTTTACGCAAGAGATCAACGCCGATTACGCCAAGGTGCGGGAACAATATGCTCGTGATCGTGCTGCAAAGAAAATGATGCCGCTCGCTACTGCGAGAAGCAAAGCCCCCGAATATGAATTCACCGAGATCGCTGTTCCCCGCAAATTGGGCGTGCACACAGTGGATTCGGTCCCCATATCCACCTTACGCTCTTACATCGACTGGTCTCCCTTTTTCAGTTCATGGGGATTGGCCGGTCAATACCCCCGGATCTTGAAGGACAAGGTCGTTGGTGAAGAGGCGGAAAAACTTTTCGTCGATGCCCAACGTGTTTTGGATCTGCTGGAAAAAGATGCCGAAGGAATCGAAGCAAAGGCGGTCTACGGGCTGTTTCCCGCTTTAAGATCAGCAGATGAAACGGTCACCTTGTATGACCCTGAATCTTCGGAGGAACCGCTCGGATCATTTGAATTCCTGCGACAGCAGATCGTTCAACAGAATGGTTTGCAGCAATCTCTTGCTGACTTCATTGCCCCTAGCTCGGCGGCCCCCATCGATTACATTGGATGTTTTGCGGTCTCCATCCACGGGGTGGATGCCATCGCCAAAATCCATGAGGTCGCCGGGGATGATTACGAAGCTATTCTGGTCAAAGCAATCGGTGACCGCTTGGCCGAAGCCCTGGCAGAGTGGTTGCACCGTGACGTCAGAATGAATGCTTGGGGCTATGCACAAGATGAAGGGCTGAGCAATGAAGAGTTAATCCGTGAACGCTACCAAGGCATTCGCCCCGCCCCGGGATATCCTGCCTGCCCAGACCACTTGGACAAACAACTCATCTGGGAATTGCTTGAAGCGGAACAAACCATCGGGTCTCAACTGACCGAATCCTTGGCCATGACTCCCGCATCGTCGGTGTCAGGCTACTACTTCGCCCATCCGGAAAGCCGCTACCTCGGCATCGGTCTCATTTCCGAAGACCAGCTGCAAGACCTCGCCAAAAGGCGCAATATTTCGCGCGACTCAGCCGCTCGCTGGCTCGCCTCCAACCTCCACACGTCATGAAGATTACGCAACACATCAAAGAAGCCAAAGACACGCTATTCAGCTTCGAACTGCTTCCCCCGCTGAAAGGAGAAAACATCCAGAAGATTCATTCGACGGTCGAGAGTCTCTTGGAGTTCAATCCTGCATTCGTTGATGTCACTTATCACCGTGAAGAATTCGTTTACCGCGAGGTCACCTCCGGATTGTTAGAAAAACGTACCGTCCGCAAACGTCCAGGCACCGTTGGAATCTGCGCGGCGATCAGCCACAAATACAATTTGGATACGGTTCCGCACATCATTTGTGGCGGGTTCACCAAAGAGGAGACGGAAAACGCTTTGATCGATTTGGATTTCGTCGGGGTTGAAAATGTACTGCTGCTGCGAGGTGATGCCATTCGATCGGAAGGTCGTTTCAAGGCGGAAGCTGATGGCCACCCTTACACCATTGACTTACTCAACCAAGTCACGGCTATGAACAACGGCCGTTATCTCGATCCTGATTTAAAAAACACCAACGCCACAGATTTTTGTATCGGCGTTGCTGGATATCCGGAGAAGCACTTCGAAGCTCCCAACTTGGAGAGCGATTTGCGCTGGCTCAAACGCAAAGTAGAAGACGGCGCTGAATACATCATTACCCAGATGTTCTTCGTCAATCAAGCGTACTTCA
>JAQCJQ010000029.1 GCA_027593035.1 Bacteroidota bacterium
GTTGGGAGTATGCTTCCTCCTCCACTATCAACCTGGCAACGGCATTGAACGCAAGTTCCTCCGCCTCCGCAAGCAGATGGTAAGAAGACTCCATTGTTACCGAGCGTAGTGAGCAAAGTGCTCCCACCACCGACTTGCAATGTTCGTTCGCCGTTGATGACAATGCTCACATCACCGCTTGGTGAGAGCTTCGCTTTCGCAAAAAGTAGCAGTCCTACAAGAAGCAGCATAACTGCCAAGAAGAACGCAATGGTCAATACTATCGTCGTCGCCATCTCAATCAGATTTCAATGCCCATGAAACTCATGAAGGCAATGCCCATGAGTCCGGTGATGATAAACGTAATGCCCAAACCCTTCAAAGGTGCTGGAACATGTGAATAACGGATTTTCTCACGAATCGCTGCGATGGCCACAATGGCAATCCACCAGCCCACGCCAGAACCTAGACCAAATACCGTAGCCTCGCCGATGCTCGGATACTGGCGATCTTGCATGAAGAGTGCACCGCCCAAAATGGAGCAATTCACGGCGATCAATGGAAGGAAAATCCCCAAAGCACCGTACAAAGCCGGTGCAAATTTCTCGACAATCATCTCCACCAACTGCACCATGGAAGCAATGACTGCAATGAACATGATGAAACTCAAGAAGCCCAAGTCAACGTTAGCATATTCTGGACTTAACCAGGCCAACGCCCCTTCCTTCAAGACATAGTTCTCTAGTAAATAATTGATCGGAACTGTAATTCCCAAAACGAAAATCACAGCGAGGCCCAAGCCATTGGCTGTTTTTACGGTCTTGGAAACGGCCAAGTAAGAGCACATCCCTAAGAAATAGGCGAAAATCATGTTCTCAATGAAGATGCCTTTGACAAATATGTTCAAGTATTCCATCAGTTCTCCTCAATTAAAGCTTGGTTTCGACTCCGCTGAATCCAGATGATGATGCCGACAGTAATCAACGCCATCGGAGGTAAGATCATCAAGTTGTTGTTCTCATAAAGCCCGCCTTCACTGATGAACCAGCTCGTTGGTAAAAACTTCACTTGTCCCATTCCAGGAAGCGAAATGGCTCCGCTACCAAATATTTCCCGAACGATGGAGACCACGAGCAAGATCCATGCGTAGCCCATTCCATTTCCGATCGCATCCAAGAAAGACGGTCCGGGTTTGTTGGCCAGTGCAAATGCCTCCAAACGCCCCATGATGATGCAATTGGTAATGATCAGCCCTACGAATACGGACAGCTTTTCTGAAATGTCCGGCTGGAAAGCCTGCAGCACTTCGTCCACAATGATCACCAAAGAGGCTACGACGACCAATTGAACGATGATTCGGATTCGATCGGGAACCATATTCCGCATCAACGAGATGATCACGTTGCCGCCAATCATCACAAAGAGTACCGACAAGCTCATGATCACTGCCTGTTGCAACTGCACCGTAATGGCAAGTGCAGAACAAATGCCCAACACCTGAACCGTGATTGGATTGGAGTCATTGAGCGGGTCAGACAGGAGTTTCTTGTTCTTCTTGGAGAACAACGACTCTTTCTTCCGAGTGACCGCAGGTGAAGTTTCCGTGCTCATTTTTGTGCGCGGGTTTGAGATTGAGATTCAAAATAGCGGAGATAAACCGCCAACGTTCGATTGATCATTTCATCCACTCCTTTAGAAGTGATGGTTCCACCCGTGATGCCATCCACACTGTTCTCGTTGGTCGGGGCTCCCCCTTTCAACACGGAAAATAGCAATGGGCCCGCGGTGTTCAGTTTCTTCCCGCGGAATTTATCCGTGAAGAAGCCTTCTTTGATTTCGGCACCGAGACCAGGCGTCTCTGTCTTGTGATCAAAATTGGCACCGTAAATGGTCGTCATATCGTCCTCCAAAGCAACGAATCCCCAGATCGGCCCCCACAATCCAGAACCAACCAATGGAACGACAAAAAGGTTCTGGCTGTCCTTCATGCAACGATAGAGAGGGAATTGCAAGTCTGCGGCTTCGAGCCCGGCTTGCAACGCTGCTGCATCGCCGTCAGCTGCTTTGACCGCAGTTTTGATTTTGGAACGGTAATCCTTCATGACCTCGATGCTGAAGGGATCTTGCTTGTCCTTCGCATTGACCGGCTCTAGAGTGGCATTGACTTGGCGGCCTGAGCCATCAATGGACACGCGTTCCACGACATAGTCCGCGAACAATTCGCTCGCATTCTCCCGATTCGCTTCCACCCCAATGGCAGAAAGGATGTTCATCATCTTCTTGTCGGCCGCGTTGGCATCTTGTCGGTCCTTCAAGGACAACGACGTGTACGCCAACGACGTTCCAACCACGATGACCATCACAATGGAGAAGCCAAACGTATAGATCGTGCTGTTTTTATTGATTGCCATGACTCCAGATTTATGCTGTGGCACGTTGTTCGGCTGCAAGGGTCGCGCGTTTTTCACGCTTGCTCACATTCGCTTGAATCACATAGTGGTCGATGAGGGGGGCCATGACATTCATGAACAGAATGGCCATCATCACGCCTTCAGGATAGGCCGGATTGAATACCCGAATCATGATCGATAAGAGTCCACCCAAAAACCCGTAAATCCATTTGCCTCGTTCCGTTTGGGCCGCAGTGACTGGGTCGGTCGCCATGAAGACCATGCCGAACATGAATCCTCCCATCACCACTTGGTGGATCGGAGGCAGTGTCATGTACGCATTCAATCCCATCAGATTGAACAGGAACGCCATCACCAGGCCACCCGCTAAAAAGGAACTCATCACTTTCCAGCTACCGATGCCCGTCCAAATGAGGAGCGCCGCACCAATCAAAATAGCCAATGCTGAGGTCTCTCCTATCGAACCGGGGATGAGACCCAAGAAAGAATTGCTCAAACTGAACATACCGCCCGGTTCAAACATGCCCATGACAACGGTAACACCTGCATCCTCGAGGGGTTTACCCACTGTCGAAGCCAATTCCCCCAACGCTGTGGCCCCAGTGTAACCGTCCACGAGCAGGCCATCCGCCTTGGAAGCGGCTACCTCATGGATCCAGATTTCTCCAGACAACTGTTTCGGATAAGCAAAGAACAAGAAAGCCCGAGCCGTCAAGGCCACGTTCAAAATGTTCATGCCGGTACCTCCAAACACCTCTTTGGCAATGATGACCGCAAACGCAACGGCAATAGCCACCATCCACAACGGCACGTCAATCGGCATGACCAACGGAATCAACATTCCAGAAACGAGGAAGCCTTCATTGATGCTGTGGTTTCGAATGCCCGCAAACAGGAATTCAATGCCCAAACCGACACCATAACTAACGACCACAAGGGGCAACACCTTCCAAGCTCCAATCAGCAGCTTGTCCCAAATCATGGCATTCCAAGGGTCAGACACGCTAATTTTTCCAATGGATAGCAGGTACTGGTGGCCCTGATTCCACGTTCCAAAGAGCAAAGCGGGGACCAAAGCCAAAATCACCAGGAACATGGTGCGCTTCAAATCCACACCGTCGCGGATGTGAACTCCGTGTTTATTCGTGTGCCCTGGAGTGAAGGCAAATGTTTCGAGGGAGTCAAAAACCACCCAAAACTTGCTCAGCTTTCCTCCTTCCTCAAAATGAGGTCGGATTGAATCCAAGATGTTGTGCAATGCTTTCATGATCTCTGATTAACCAAGTTCTTTCTTCAACATGTCCAAACCATCCCGAACCACTTTCTGAACGGCAATCTTGGATGTACAAGCGTATTCGCAAAGAGCAAAATCTTCAGGCGCTACTTCATAGATTCCGAGCTTCTCCATGCCGTCAATGTCATTGGCCATGATGCTCTTGATCAGCTGCACAGGATAAATGTCAAACGGGAACACCGGCTCATATTGACCGGTCACAACAAATGCGCGCTCTTCTCCATTGGAATTGGTATCCATGGTAAACTCCTTTGATTTGGGCATGAGCCATGTAGGATAGCTTCTCGAAAGAGAAAACATCTTCAACCCTGGGCTCAACCAACCGTCTGTCAATAAGAATTTCGGGTGATTGCCTTCTGGAAGCAAGCACACTTGGTGGTGCAAGCTGCCCAAATATCCAGCAGCCCCCGCATCCGTTCCTGTCAAAGGATCACCGGAAATGTAACGGGTGTTTTCCGCATCCGAATGTCCGGCAACCAACGTGCTCAAGGCACTTCCAGCCAAAGTGCGCATGTGCTGTGGCGAGGGGTGTTCTGAACCTCCTGCTCCAACAACGCGAATCGGCTGGTAGCTACCCTGTGTAAGCAATGTACCGAGATTGGCAACGTCCTCAGCATGCATGGTCCAAAGTGTCTCTCCCTTGCTGAGCGGCGCGGCGTGGTGAATTTGCACCCCCACATTGCCCGTTGGATGAGGACCTTCGAATGAGGTCTTTACAGCGCCGTCAATTCCGTCAAATGAATCATCGCCAGAACGCACACCGATGTGCACGCCGTGGGTTCCTGCCAATTGACCCAGTGCATGGATTCCCGCTTGAAAGTCCGCCATGCGGCCATCAAGAACAACGGACATGTCAGGTGCTAAGGGCGCTGAGTTGAAACCGCTGATGTGAATGCTGCGCGGTTGAATCGCAGGATCAGCACCGATTGCAAAGGGTCGTTGCTGCACAAAGGCAAAAAGCCCTGAATTCAGCATCGCTCCCAAAACTGCCGTGCGATCCGCTGTTTTCGGGTCAACGACCGGAAAGGACTCAGCGCCTCCCTGCTGATCGGCCTCAATGAGGACGGCAAGAATTTTACGTTTTTCGCCGCGAACGATGCTTTTCACCGATCCACTCACGGCAGGCTACTGGTAGAGTAAAGTGACTAGTGAAGAGTACAGAAGGACTGTCTTTGCTGTAAAACAGCGGACTGCCTGCCTTTACAGCGTCTCCTTCTTTGACGCGAAGTTTGGGTATGACCCCCGTAAAATCTGGAGGTTGTACAGCGTATATTGCTGCTGGTGGAGCATCGACAATTGAGGACGACGGGCGACCTTTTAATCGAATATTAGCTCCTTTTCGGATCCTTATCGTGCGGGACATCAGCTCACGAATGTTTACTTTTCGGGCGCAAAGGTAGGACTGAGAATCGGTGAAACCCCTATGATTTGCTCACAGAATTAACGTCGGCATGTTGCTAAAGAGAGAATTTACCCTTTTGAGGGCGCAGAAAGCCTCCGCTTGGACATCAGCCCCCTCATGGCGAGGGTGGAAATTCTTGGTGGCTTGGCTTTTTTTCACCATCTATTGGCCAGGCCAAGACGCCTACGGTCAAGACACGCCCTACCCCATTGCCTATGCCTCAGGAGACATACAGACTGTTCTGCTTCACCCCCAAGGGCTGCCAGCGGAATTGCCCTTCATTTCACTGGATTCCGGTACCCTCGTTTTTAAATTTGACGACCTGAGCAGCTCCTACAGAACGCTCGAAATTCGTTGGAAGCATTGCACTTTTGACTGGTATGACTCTCCCGACCTCATCCCGGCCGACTACATCCAGGGCTTTACCTCTCTCAGCCTCAACGACTCCGAGGCTAGCTTCAATACCCGTGTCGGCTACACGCATTATTCGACCGAATTCCCCAACGACTTGATGCGGTTCTCTAAAAGCGGCAACTATCTGCTATCCGTTGTGGACCCATCAGAACCCGAAACCCCTTTGATACTGAAGCGGTTTGTGGTCTACGAAAACCTGGTCGACATCGAGCTGATTGTGCAAGAAGCCAAATCAATTCCCCTCAAGCGTTCCCACCAAGAGTTGGATTTTTCCATCACCCACAGTTCCGACCGTTTCATCATTCAAGATGCATACGATGCACTGCAAACCACCATCCTCCAAAACGGCCGCTGGGACCAGGCCATTGCTGGATTGGAGCCTATCTTCGTCAAAGGAGCCGAAGTCGTCTTCAGCCAACAAGGCGAGCATCCCTTTGAAGGAGGCAACAGCTGGCGATTTGCCGATTTGAAGAGCCTTCAATACATCAGCCAAGGCCTTGACCGCATTGAAGAAGGGCGCCAGCACACGCACATGCACTTGAAGCCGGATGAATTGCGCACCTATGCTTACCACCAAGCGCGAAGCGATCTCAATGGAGCCTATGTCATTTCCAATGAGCGCCAAGACGACCACACCGGCGGAGATTACGTCATGGCCCATTTCGCTCTCGCCTGTTTTGACCGCTATCCCGATCAAGATGTTTACGTCTTTGGGCAGTGTTCCGATTGGATGTTTCCATTGACACACCGTATGCAGTGGAATGATCAGCATAGACGGTATGAACTCGCCTTGTTTTTGAAACAGGGGTACTACAATTACACATACGTAACACGCCCAACATGGGCCGCCAACCGGCATGATTCGGAAGCTCTAACGGGAGGCGCTGCGCGGACTTCCACCATCGAAGGCTCGCATGCAGCCGCGGACAATAGCTACCAGGTCATCGCCTATTATTGGGACGATTCCGGCTACGACCGGGTCATCGGCTTCCAACCGGGCCGTTCTGCCGTCTATTGATGGCAAGCGGTTCACTTCGTACCTTTCGCCTGTGAAATCCCAACGCATTTTCTTAACCGGTGCTTCCAGCGGAATTGGCGCTGCTACCGCCCGCTTATTGGCCCAAAAAGGCCACCGTGTACTCCTCATCTCAAGAGATTTGAGCGCCATGAAATCCTGGGCTGAATCCGAGGGCAATGCACATGTTTTGATGCATGAAGGGGACACAACGGATCCAGAATCCATGCGGTTGGCCGCTGAAGTAATGATGCATCAATGGGGCGGCATCGACGTGTGTATCCCCAATGCAGGAGTCGGCATTTTCTCTCCTTTGGCGGAAGCCAATTTGTCCGACTGGCATCGGATGATCGACGTGAACATCAAGGGCGTGTTGAATGGTTTGCATGCGTGCTTGGATTCTCTTTTGGAAAATAAGGGGCAAGTGATTCAAATTGGCTCGGTAGCCGCTCGGAATGTCTTTCCAAATAGCGGCGTCTATTGCGCCACCAAACATGCCGTGCTCGCCTTGAGTGAATCCCTTCGGATTGAATTCCGAGACCGCCTCGCCGTGACCACGATCAATCCGGGCGCAGTGAACACCGCTTTCATTGACCAAACGACCAACTTGGAATTGCGGGAGTCATACCGCCCCACATTTGACCAAGGCATGGCCCCAGAATTCATTGCGGAGGCCATTGTTCTCGCGATCGAATCCAAGGGACACGGAATTTTCAGCGAAATCACCGTTCGTCCCGATTTGCGATGAACCTCGTCTTTCTATCCAGTTCCACGGGTTGGGGAGGCCTGGAGCAGAACTTGTTGCGCTATGCCAACTGGATGCGAGAAGCGGGACATGCTGTGACCATCATGACCGTGGCAGACACGCCCTTGCATCATCAAGCCACAGCACTTGACCTGCCCATCATCTTGATGGCGCGTCAAAAACGGCACCTTCCTTGGCGGGCGGCTTTGAAACTACGCAAGCGCCTCAAGGCCCATCACACCGACTTCGTTTGGATGAGAGATCCCCGCGATTTGCCGTTGGTCGCATTGGCCGTGAGCCGTTTGCCGTGCCGTCTGATTTTCCAGCAAGGCATGCAGATTGACCGTCCAAAGAAGAAACCATGGCATCGCTGGAGGTTCGCACAAATCGATCATTGGGTCACCCCCTTGGAAATCCTGGAAACCGAAGCTCTGCGGAATACGCCCTTGCAGCCTCACCAAATTGCTCGCATTCCTTTGGCTTTAGAATCCCACTGGTTTGAACATCCGGTGGATCGAAGCTCTGCGCGAAAGACCTTTGGCCTTGCTGATGACACCCGAGTAGTTGGTTGTTTTGGTAGGCTCGACCCGCTGAAAGGGCAAGACCTTTTGCTCAAGGCGCTGGAAACAGCGGTCGATTGGCATGCTCTGATTGTTGGGGACAACACGGCCAATGTTGACCAAGACTGGGGCCACGAACTGCGCGCACAAGCCGTTTCACGTGGACTTGAGGATCGCATTCATTGGCATGGACAAATGGATTCTTTGCAGAACGCTTATGCCGCTTGCGACGTTTACGCGATGTGCAGTGTCAGCGAAACGTTTGGCATGGTGACATTGGAAGCATTGGCCTCGGGCCTTCCGGTGATTGGAACGAACAGTGGAGGCACATCGGAATTGTTGGGCCACGGGACGCACGGCGCGTTGATACCGCCAGGCGATGCCGATGCTTTGGCCAATGCGCTCTACCATTATCATGCCATCCCCCGCCCTTCCGAGCACGATTTAATTTCTTTCCACAAAAGTGCAGCCGTTGAAAGTTGGTTGAAACTCCTTGACGAACCTCCCCGTCGCGCATCGTAAATTTGCTGGGCCATGGGGAAAATCCAAGACGAAATCGCCAAGCGGCGAACCTTTGCCATCATCAGTCACCCGGATGCGGGCAAGACCACTTTGACGGAGAAATTCCTCCTGTTCGGCGGTGCCATCCAAACGGCTGGCGCGGTGAAAAACAACAAAATTACCAAGACCGCGACATCGGATTTTATGGAGATTGAACGGCAACGGGGGATCTCTGTCGCCACCTCGGTGATGGCCTTCAACTACCGTGGCCGGCTGATCAATTTGCTCGATACTCCTGGTCACAGAGACTTTGCGGAGGACACCTACCGAACTTTGACAGCCGTTGACAGCGTCATTTTGGTCATTGATTGCGTCAAAGGGGTCGAAGCCCAAACCCAGCGACTGATGGAAGTGTGCCGCATGCGCAAGACGCCCGTCATCATCTTCATCAATAAAATGGATTTGGAGGGCCAGGATCCTTTTGATTTGCTGGACGAGCTTGAAGAAAAGTTGGGGATTCAAGTGCGCCCTTTGAGCTGGCCCATTAGTGGAGGGCAATCGTTCAAAGGCGTATACAGCTTGTACGATTCCGAACTGCGTTTGTTCAATCCGGACAAAACCAAGATTGCCAAAGACGTGGTATCCATCGAAGACATCCAGGACCCCATCCTCAACGATTTGGTCACCGAACCACTAGCTAGGCAGCTTCGGGAGGATGTCGAACTCATCAACGGTGTCTATGAACAGTGGGACTCCCAGCCTTACCTCGATGGGGACCTTGCCCCCGTATTTTTCGGAAGTGCTGTCAACAATTTCGGCATCCAAGAGATGCTGGACACCTTCATCGACATTGCCCCTGATCCATGCCCACGTCCTGCGGATGCCCGCGACGTGCACCCGGAAGAAGAAGCGTTCTCAGGCTTCATCTTCAAAATTCACGCCAACATCGACCCGCGGCATCGCGACCGCATCGCGTTCCTCCGGGTCTGCAGTGGTCAATTTCAACGCAACACCTTCTTCTACCACACCCGGCTAGGGAAGAAATTGAAGTTTTCCAACCCAGCGACTTTCTTGGCCCAAGACAAGAGCGTCGTGGAAGAAGCCTGGCCAGGCGATGTGGTCGGGTTGTATGACACCGGCAATTTCAAGATCGGTGATACGTTAACCGAAGGTGAACTCCTTCAATTTCGTGGCATCCCCAGTTTTTCACCAGAAATCTTCAAGGAATTGGTGAACCTCGACCCCATGAAGAGCAAACAACTCGAAAAGGGCATCCAGCAACTCACCGATGAGGGCGTTGCTCAGCTATTCATTCGTGAATTGGGCAATCGAAAAATTGTGGGAACGGTCGGCGAGCTGCAATTTGAAGTCATCCAATACCGGCTGGAACATGAGTATGGCGCAAAATGTGAATTCCAACCCAGACGCTACTATAAGGCCTGTTGGATTTTAAGTGACAACATGAGTAAACTTGAGGAATTCAAGCGCATCAAAGGCACTGACATGGTTTTGGACAAAGACAAGAACGATGTGTTTCTCGCACCCTCCAAGTTCCTTTTGGACATGGAAATTGCCAATTTTCCTGAATTGGAGTTCCATTTTACCTCGGAATTCAAAACCGCTCAAGTCTAATTGAATGCTCGGCTATAACTTGGTAACCATGAAAGGAATGAAGCCTTGTTTTACCTTGTTCGTTGTTTTCTTGGGCTTCCAATCGATCCAAGCGCAGACTGCACCCACCGATTCCACACTTGTCAGCGTTGTGCAAATCAGCGGGATGGTCGTGACGGGAGATTCTCTCGCGCCGTTGTCATTTGCCACGGTATACCGCATGCGCGACTCAAGGGGAACCATGACCGACGTCAACGGTTTCTTCAGCATTCCTGCGCTAGAAGGAGACACCCTTCGTGTTTCCTCGTTGGGCTATATCGCACAGGAATTCAGCGTCCCCATGGACCTTCCGTTGCCTCGAATGAACGTCGTTCAACCGCTGGGAAGGGACACCATTACCCTGAATGAGGCCTTCATTTATCCTTGGCCAACGCGGGAGCGATTCCGGGATGAATTCATGGAATTGGCTTTATCCAAAGATGCTTACATCATTGGTCAAGAGCGACTTGATCCAGAAGCACTTTATGACCGATTGACGGAAGTTGGACGCGATGGAAGTGAAGTGTACGCTTACACGATGCAGCAACAAGCCATCCAAAATAGCTACAACGGACAGCTCGCTCCGATCTCCTTGTTCAACCCGATCGCTTGGGCCAAGTTCATTCAATCCTTGCGCGACCGCTAACCCGTGATGAAGGAGCATCGATTGCGAAAAGCATGGCCGCTGGCCTTAGCCCTGATGATTCAATTGTCGTCTTTGTCGCAAGTGGGATGGGTTCAAGGCACGGTGGGATCCAGCGACGGCAGTCCGCTTCCAGGTGCGACGGTGATCCCGCTGGAACAAGTGGTGGCAGGCCGCGTGACCGACGCCGAAGGGCGTTACCTCATCGAGGTGGATGCCTCGATACTGCAAACGATTCGGTTTGGATTCGTGGGATATCGCAATGAAGAACGCTCCATCACGCTCACCGCTGGCGACACGCTTTTTCTCCCCATTCTGTTGACTGCAGGCATCGCATTGGCGGCCTCAGAAGTCTTTGCCGATGGCGCTAGGACCTCCCCTGTGCAACGCATTGATCCCAAAATTGCCTCCCGTATTCCTTCGCCCCGCGGCACCATTGAAGACCTGCTGATTCAAGCTCCTGTCAACTTCAACAGTGAGCTCTCCAGTGGCTACAACGTCCGTGGCGGATCGTTTGATGAAAACCTCGTCTATGTCAATGACATTGAGGTCTATCGTCCTTTCTTAGTCAGGGCAGGCCAACAAGAAGGGTTGTCTTTTCCCAATCCCGACATGGTGGAATCCATCTCATTTTCAGCCGGAGGCTTTGAAGCCAAATTCGGGGATAAGTTGAGCTCCGTTTTGGACATCCATTACCGAACGCCAACGGAGAACAAGACGCGACTCACAGCCAGCATGCTCGGCGCTCAAGTGCAACAGGATGCCGTGAGCAAGCAAGGTCCAGCAGGCCATCGCCGATTCACCTTGAACTCGGGATTTCGTTTCCGAGACAACAGCTACGTTTTGGGTTCACTGGACGAAGGCGGCGAATACCAGCCACGGTATTTGGATCTGCAGACCTTTGCCACCTACGATCCGGACGGTTACGGCCCATGGGAAGTTGAATTCCTGGGGATGTATGGACAAAACGATTATCAATTCATCCCTACCACGCGACAAACGGATGTAGGGAGCATCAATGAAGCCCTGCGCCTTACCATCTATTTCGATGGACAAGAGGTGACATCGTTTCGCACGGGTTTTGGAGCCCTGGCCATCAACCACGTAACCGAAAACACCAAATGGCGCTGGATCGCCTCCGCTTTTTCTACGTCGGAATCGGAATCCTATGACATCTTAGGCGCTTATTTCTTGGATGAATTGGAGCGTGATTTGGGATCGGACGCGTTGGGCGAAGCAATGAACAACAAGGGAGTCGGGGCATTTTTGAATCACGCCCGGAATCAACTCGACGCAACGGTGATCAGCACCGCTTTGAAAGGCTCCACCTTCCATACCCCGAGCCAATCGTTTTGGGAATGGGGGACGAAATTCCAGACGGAACACATCACGGATGCCCTATCAGAGTGGTCCCTCATAGATTCTGCAGGGTACATCAGCCCGCATCCCCAAGACAGCATTGGATACATTGGCAATGGTCCTGAGCAGGTCATTGAGTTGAACGACATCATCCGGGCCCAAAACGAGGTGAACTCAGGACGGCTTCAAGCCTATCTGCAAAGCACTTGGAATTGGGAAAATGAGCGCGGAGATCTCTGGAAATTGAATCTGGGAGCGCGCGCGCACCACTGGTCCTATAGCAACCAAGTGGTTGGAGGTCCCCGGGGACATTTGAGCTTCGCCCCTGTATCCAAATCAAGCGATCAGTCAACGGTTTGGAACCTGTCAGCAGGAAATTATTGGCAGCAGCCCTTCTATCGCGAAATGCGCCAACTGGACGGAAGGATCAATCCTGACATCCGCGCGCAGCGTGCTCGACACGCGGTATTGGGAATGGATCGGGTCTTCCAAATGTATGGCCGACCGTTCAAACTGGTGTCTGAGCTTTACTACAAAGACCTGGACTTTTTGATTCCCTATGAAATTGAAAATGTGCGCCAACGCTATTACGCCAAGAACAACAGCAGCGGATACGCCACGGGCATCGATTTCATGCTCAACGGAGAATTCATTGACGGTGTTCAAAGCTGGCTGCGCTTGTCGGCTCTGAAAACTGCGGAAGACCTCGACGACGACGCTTATTGGCAGTATTACAATGACGAAGGCGCGGCCATCATCCCTGGATTTACGTTGAACAACGAACCCGCCGACAGCAGCTTGATTGAGCCCGGATGGATTCCCCGCCAAACGGACCAACGTTTCAACATGAGTCTGCTGTTCCAAGACGAAATGCCCGGCAACGAGGCATACAAGGTCCTGGTCAGCCTGTATTTCGGAACCGGACTTCCTTTTGGCCCGCCTTCATTTGAACGCTACAAGGATGTTTTGCGCACACCAACCTATCGAAGAGTCGACATCGGTTTCTCACGTGAATTGTTTTACAATCGGGAAGCGACCGGTACAGCAAAAGACCGCAACGGATTTGTCTCCATTGAAGTGTTCAACATTTTGGGAATCCGAAATACGATCAACCACACGTGGATTGAAGATGTCAACGGCAGGCAATATGCAATCAGCAATTACCTGACGAACCGGAGAGTCAACCTCAAGCTCAGCCTTTCTTTTTAATCGCTGCTCACCGCAGAATCGACACGGATCCTGTTTGCACTTCGGTCTGAACGGAGGCATTTTCTTCCTCACCCCATTGGAATGTGATGCGATACAAAAAGAGCTCCGAGTCGAGGTAATAACCATTGACTCCTCCGTGCCAAAAGAACTCGGAGTCCATGGACTCAAACACCTGCACGCCCCAACGATCGTAGACTTGTACGTGGAAACTCGAGACGGGACAAGATGCCTTCACCTGCCAAACTTCGTTCTGCAAATCACCATCCGGCGTAAAGGCATTTGGCACATACAGACTGCAAGGACAATCATCTCCAAGATTGGAAAAGTCATGCGTCAAAACGAAGACCTCCTCATACACACAACCGACGGCATCCTCCACATGAATCAGGTGATCACCAACGGGTAAAAATGAAAAGCTTCCTGAGGAGGACGTTTCCAGACCATTGAGGACATAGGCATAGGGCGCGTCACCATCCACAGCACGGACATCGATGCTGCCGTTGTCAAACCAGGTGCAGCGAACGTTTTCTTTTGATTCGACGATGAGATCCAACTCACTTTCATTCAAAATTTCAATCTCCACACTGCCCTGACAACCGAAGACGTTTTGGACATCGACGGCATAGTTTCCCGCTGTCAGCTCGAGGAAAACACCCGAATCTTGCCACGAATCACCGCCGTTGTTGCTATAGCTAAATGTGCTCGTTTCGTTGACATGAACCTCCATTTGGCCCGATCCATCACTGCAATGTTCATGCAAAATGGAAACCACTTCCATGCTCGGCTGATTCTGTCCAAGGACCAACGTTTGATTGAATGCGCAACCATTCTCATCAATCACTTCAACGGCATACGTGTTCGAGACCAAACCGGTATACGACCCGTTGTTCATTTGCACCATCCCGTTGAGGGAATAGGCGTATGGAGACAATCCTCCTTCACTGAGCAAAACAACACTTCCATCATTGCCATCACACGATTCCAACGTGGCATTTACGGAGACATCAAACCCAATGCAAAGGGCCTCTTCACAGGACGTTGTCGAGTTGTTGAGCAGATTCTGCAGGTTTTGTGTCACGTACGTTTCCATCCGGATGACCTGGCCCGCGGAAAACATGAACAAACAAGCATCATCGCAATAGTCCATATAGGACGGCCATAAAATCGGAGCTGTGCAGTTCACAATGGACTGTCCACTGGGACAGCCAAATTGAGGACCGTCGGTATTCGGCGTGTCCGCGACAAAGTCATCTCCACCACATCCCCCAGCACCCCAAGGGTGTTCCAAGAAAAGGTAGTGCCCGACTTCGTGCGTGATGGTTCGTCCCATATCGAATGCGCCGCTGATGGCATTTCCACCGCACGACACACTCCCGAAATATTGCGGATCACAGGTGACACCATCGCCGTTGCCGTTGCCTCCGAGCGGAGAATACCCCAAGGTTCCACCTCCAATGGTTCGAACAAAGAAATTGAGGTAGCCCGACCAGGCGGCGTCATTGTCACCCGCCGTTTGATCCAATGTGACGGCATAATCCCCTTCGTCCAATCCAAATCCACCCGGGTGATTCAGGGTCGCCAAACAAAAACTGATGCACGACTCTCCATGATCGATGGACGGCCATATGGATGGCTGTAAATCCATCCATTCCGTCAAATCGCCATTCGTAGCGGCAAAATCTTGGTTGAGCGTTTCGACCTGAGACAAGGCCATTTCGATGGCGCAATCGATGGGAATTCCTGCATTCTGGAAGTGCACTGCTACTGGGATCAAAAGCGGATCATCGCATTCAAGGCGAACCCCTACTGCGGCATTCACGGCATCCAATCGATCCAGATATGCGCGCTCATATCCAGGAAAACCCATCAATTGAACATGAACCGAGTCAGCGCCACACGTTCGTTGGCCCCAGGCATTTCCTACCATGAATAAGCTCAGCACACAAAATAACCATCGGTTTTCATTCATCCCCTTAAAACTTGATGCGCATGGGTTTCTATGCAAAGAACAGAAACATTGAACGAATCGTTGCATGTCAATAAAAAGACATCATTTGATTCCCAGAAGTTTGTAATTTTCGAACGATGAATTGCGCGATTAAATGCCCATCTGTGTTGCATGTTCAAGACCGCCAAATCTTTCGAGTCGCTTCCTTGATCGTCTGTTGCGTGCTCTTGCCTTTGAGCCATTTTGGTCAGACGTACTTTCTCAACGGCACAGCAGCGAGCCAAGGGGGCGATTGCTATCAATTGACGACCACGCTTAGCAACCAGAATGGAGCTGTTTGGTATGGTGAGTTCATCGACCTAACGACCCCGTTTGAATTGTCCTTTACCATGAATTTTGGCACCTTCGATTCCAACGGTGCAGACGGCATGGTTTTCGTTTTGCAAGATGTTGGAACCGATGCCTTGGGACAAAGCGGAGGAGCACTGGGTTTCAATGGATTTGACCCGAGTTTCGGGGTTGAATTTGATACATGGAACAATGGACAATACGCCGATTTGGCACAAGACCACATTGGCTTTGTATCCGATGGATCGGTCAACCACGCTCCACCTACTGGGCTCGGCGGCCCCGTCCAAGCCAGCCTTGACAACATCAACATCGAGGACGGTGAAGACCACCCTGTGAAAATCACCTGGGACCCGAGCACGCAAATCATCGCCGTTTATTTCGACTGTGCTTTGCGCCTAGCGGAACAAATTGATTTGATCGACACAATATTCAATGGCCAATCGCTGGTCTATTGGGGATTTACGGGCAGTACCGGAGGTTCGTACAACAATCAAAGTGTTTGCCTTTCTGAAAACATCATTGCGACAGGGCCCGAAACCGTCATTTGCCCGGGCGCTTCAGTTGAATTGAACGTGGTCGGCGCCCCCAATTCCAGCTATACTTGGGATCCCCCAACCTTTCTTTCGAATCCAGAAGAAGCCACGACCTGGTGCACCCCGGATTCGAGCATGGTCTACACCGTGACCTATGAGGGATTCTGCGACGCACTGATCACGGACTCTGTGTTTGTCTTCGTTGAACCCTTGGTGGCATCGGCAGAGGCCACACCAGGGTACACACTCACATGCGATGCCCCTCAATTGGATCTATCGGGCACCTCCAATTTCCCGAATGGCGTTTCCTACAATTGGGAAAGCAATGGCACCGGGAACATAGCAACGAGCTTAGGTCCCAACGCAACGGTGGATGCCGCGGGAACTTACACCTTGGTGGTGACCAGCGATGATGGCGTATGCACGGATGAGACGAGCTTGGAGATTACCGCTGACTTCAGTACGCTCGACGTGAGCCTCACAGCTTCCGATTTGCAATTGGATTGCAACACCGCGACGGTGGAAATCACCGCGACGGCAGAAGGCGGTGCTGCATTGGCATGGGCCGTTCCTGCAGGCGCTGAATGGGCCTGGCTGAATGAACCGGTTGTGCTTGAAACCAGCACGGCGGGGACGTGGATCGTCACCTCAACCAATCCAGCCAACGGCTGTGAGTTTGAGACAGCGATGGTGATTGAATCTGATTTCACAGAACCCTTGGTGGAGGCCGGCTGGTCTGACACCATTACCTGCGCCTCTCCGGCAGCACTCATTCATAATGTCTTGGTCACTCCTGCTAGCTATACCCCCTTGTACGAATGGTCGTGGAACCCTGCCGGTAGTCTAAATCCGGTGGACCCCTTGAATCCCGTTGCCTATCAACCTGGGATGTATTATTTGCTGGTCACATTCGAAGAAAACGGTTGTTCGCATTCAGATTCCGTGCTGGTATTTCAGGATCCGGAAGCTTTTGTTGACGCGAGTTCCGCCACGTTGCCCAACGTGATTTCTCCCAACGGAGATGGCCTGAATGAGCGGTTTCGGCCATTTTTAGCAACTGACCCTGAGTTCCCCCTTCTATCGATTGTCGATCAGTATCAACTCAACATCTTCAATCGATGGGGAAACGTCCTGTACAAACATGATGGGGGACCCGTGGAATGGGATGGACGCCTCAACGGTGATCTCGCTGCAGAAGGCGTGTATTACGTCCAAATGAGCTACTTGATCCTTTGTGGTGGAGAGCAACGCGGCACATTGCAAGGTGAACTCCACTTGGTGCGCTAAAGCGCCCCTGGGATGCTACGCTTCGAGGATCGGTAATACCTCCAATGCTTCCGTGAAAGCAGCTTCGGACCAGATGGGAACAGCTTGCGTTTTGCAGCGTTCGAATTTCGCGGAACCCATTTTTTCATCGGCTACCAAAAAATCCAGGCCTGGCGAAATGTACCGCTTATAAAACAGCCCCCTGCTTCTTGCCAGCTGCTGCAATTCTCGTTTCTTTTTGGGGGAAAATCCGCTCAAGATGAAGCGCTGTCCCGGGACCATTTCTTGCAACTCAACTGTAGGCTCCCAAGACACCAGCTCACTGGTGTAATCCTCGTGCGTCTTTTTGCGCCGAATTTGTTTGCGTTCAGTGGATTTCAAGGGATGGACCCCCTGGGTGTTGAGTCCATGTTGTTGCCAGCTCATGCCATCGACTAGTGCATCCCAGGAATCAAAATCACGTTCCTGCATCACTTGCGTGACGATGGAAGCGCACACCCGGGCGTCGCTCTCTGGATTGTGGTGATCCAATTTCCACTCGAAATGCTTGGCGACCGATTTGATCCCGTGTTTTTCCAAATCGGGCCACCCTTGGCGGGCCAAATCCAACGTACAAAACATCACCGGCTTCTCTTCATCGAGCAGGTTGTGGTGGACGAATGCGGCGGCTAAATGCTTGCATTCCACCATGGAAGCATTGTGCGCTACCAATGGACTCCCTTTCAACATCGGTTGAATCGTCTCCCAAATCTGAGGAAACGTAGGAGCAGCCAACGTGTCTTGAAGATTGTAAGAAAAATTCCACCGTTGCCAATCGCCAAAAGCCTCCACAACGGGGCGAATGAGTGAACGAAACTGGGCCACCTCCTGTCCATCTTCCATGACCACCAGACCGATTTCGCAGATGTTTCCCACATCACTGGTGGCACATTCCAAATCCAACGCTACAAACCGATTCCTCCCCATGTGTTCGATTGAATTAATTCTCTTCTATTGCTGCATTGCTGCTTTCTCGCGCTTGCTCAATCAACGCGAGCAACCCCGAATGATCGACAATTTTCACCTCCAATTCTTCGGCCTTTGCCAATTTAGACCCGGCCTTTTCGCCCGCTACAAGGTAGTGGGTCTTTTTGCTAACCGAACCAACCACTTTACCTCCTTCATTTCGGATGGTGTCAGCAAGAGATTCCCTCGAAACTGGATGCGTTCCCGTAATGACAAACGTGAGTCCCGTCAACGCGCTTCCACGGGAATTGGCCTCCTCTTCCTCCAATTCAAATTGCAATCCCAATGCCTGCAATCGCTGCACAATTTGCAGAAACGCATCGTCCTGGAAGGCCGCTCGGACGCTGCGGGCGATTTCTGGACCAATGCCATGAATGGATGCAATGGCTGCCTCATCCGACGTTTTAATCGCTTGTATGTTTTGAAAATGACGCGCAAGCAACTCCGCGGTTTCCACCCCCACATGGCGAATTCCCAAAGCGTAGAGCAGTTGATTGAATGTTCGGGTGCGCGCTCCTTCCAATGCACTCACGAGGTTGCTTAGCTCGACCTCACCGAGGCGGTGCCGCGTCCTTGAAGTCAGGCGGTGCAGGAAAACCCTCAAGGCTTTCCAATCCTTTTCTTCCATGCCCCAGCCATCCGTTTCCCATTGAATCGCCTCCGGTCCTTCCAACAACTCATCTGGAAATGAAAGCCGCTTTGCTCTTTCGTTCAATGCCTGTTGATGCGGATGAGCAGACAATGCCACCTCCAAGCAGGCCCGCCAATCCTGCCCGTTTTTCGGCCAATTGAATTTCAACACTTGCGGTAAAGCCACTTCGAAGCCAAGCTCCCACGCCTGTTCATCCACATTCGCGGCATGGGCCTCCACAACACCTTTCGCTATGTGGAGTTGATCCGGGTTGCTTCCGCGCTGACCACTGGCCGTTCGGTGAAACCAATTCGCCAATGCATGCACATGATGCACCCGAAGCGCCTCGCCTTCAAGAACGGCGTCCGTCGATTTGTACAATACCGTTTTTTGTCGCCAACGGTCATCGGTGTGAAGTGGCAATTCAATGAGATCTGCCACATTCGCGACACCTCCTTTTCGGACGAGTAAATCAATGATCTCCGGACCCAACCCATCGATGTTCATCGCCTTCCGGCTCACAAAATGTTCAATTCTCCCCCTCACCTGTGGCAGACAATCCGCAGAATTGGTGCAGTAATGCTTGGCTTCGCCTTCCTTTCGAGTCAAAGGAGACTCGCATTCTGGGCAATGCGTGATGTAGACTACGCGGTGACAGTCCGAGGTTCTCAATTCCAACTCCACACCCACCACTTTCGGGATGATTTCTCCGCCCTTTTCAACCTGAACCACATCGCCGATCCGCACGTCCAACAGAGCGATTTGGTCCGCGTTGTGCAGCGATGCTCGACTTACCGTCGTGCCCGCCACCAAAACTGGCTCCAAAAAGGCAACCGGTGTGATGGCTCCCGTTCGACCCACTTGATACCCGATGTCTTCGAGACGTGTCGTGACCTGCTCTGACTCGAATTTATAGGCGATGGCCCAGCGGGGGGATTTGGCGGTATTGCCCAACTCTCGCTGTTGCGCAAAGTCATTGACTTTGATGACGACTCCATCCGTTGCAAAGGGCAACGATTTTCGGGCCTCATCCCAATGGGCGATAAAATCCAAAATCCCCGGGATCTCCCGGGTCGTCTCCAGCATACGGTCTGCTTCTCTGGGCACTGGGAACCCCAATGAACCCGCCCATTGAACGGCTTCAAGATGGGACGAAATGCCCTCTTGATGCATCACACCGTAGAGCAGGCAATCCAACCCGCGTTGAGCGGCGACTTTGCTGTCTTGGCTTTTCAAGGTACCGGCCGTGGTATTCCGAGGGTTGGCAAAGAGTTCCTTTCCCTGGGCAGCTTGTTTCTGATTCAGCGCCTCGAATGATTCCCACGGAAAAAAGATTTCACCTCGGATTTCAAATCGCTCGGGCACGTCTCCTTGGAGCACCAACGGAAGGGTTCGAATGGTGCGCACATTGGCCGTAATGTCCTCCCCCACAGCCCCATCACCGCGAGTCAATGCCTGGACCAGCTTCCCTGCTTCGTAAGTCAAACTGATGGCCACCCCATCGTATTTCAACTCCATGGTCCATTCGACGGTGTCCCCTTCCAGCAAGCGATCAATGCGCTCTGCCCAATCCGCAATGTCCTGAGCATTGTAGCTATTGGACAGAGACAACATGGGCTCCCGATGCGCCACTTTTTCAAAGCCGTCCGTTAAATCGCCCCCAACGCGTTGCGTCGGTGAATTGGGATCGGACCATTCCGGATACTTGGCCTCCCATGCCAGGAGCTTCTCCATCAATTCGTCAAACTCTCGATCAGAAACAATGGGGGCCGCTAAGACATAATAGCGATGATTGTGGGCATGTAAATCCCGCCGTAGCGCCTCCAATTGGCTCTGAATCATTTGACGTTCCTGGGCGGATGGGGGCATGCCTTAAATTTAGAAAATAGACGACTTGGAATGCCTGAAAAGCGGCGGCAATTGCATGGAAGAAATCCACAATCAACGCTGATAACCCAACGCCATTCCTTGCCCGTGTTTTTGATTCCATCTTTACTTTGTTCCGTATGTCGACGCCCCCTCTATTTGGATTGCCGCGAACTGGATCATGGCTTGCATGGACTGGTATTGGGGTGTTCGCCTTAGGCGTATCGGGATGCTCCGCATTGAATTTTAAAACCAAGGCCCATTTCATTGTTCCCCAAGGGAATGATGTGAACATCAGCTTGAATGCCTGGAACTGGGAGGAT
>JAQCJQ010000155.1 GCA_027593035.1 Bacteroidota bacterium
GAAACGACCTCCGCTTAGATGGAGTCTTTCTCCTGCTGGAATACACCGACACCTCATCCCCACCTATGATCTATCTTCTTTTATCCATCGCAAGTTCATCGGGGATTTTCTTGCTCTTCAGAGCTTTCAAAGGTTGGGGTGCCCATACGCTTCAGGCGATTGTGATCAATTACGGAGTGGCCGCTACGCTTGGATGGACGTTGTCTGGCGGGTTTACAACCTTTCAATCAGCCTGGGGAACCCCATGGGTCTACATGGCTCTGGCCGTAGGTGTGTTGTTTATCTACTTGTTCCACCTCATCGCACGGAGCACTCAAGAACTTGGGGTTACCGCAACTTCCATAGCGGCCAAACTGAGCATGGTCATTCCCGTCGCATTTTTCTTGGCCTTTGATCCCTCCGACGAACCCGCACTGCTCAAGCTCGTGGCTGTGGGATTGGCTGTTCCTGCCGTCGTGTTTTCTTCTTGGAAAAGTGAAAAACAACCAAGCCTCCGAACTTGGAGCATTCCTCTCATCATTTTCTTAGGAGGCGGTCTGGTCGATCTCATGTTCGGTTGGTTTTCTGGTCCCGAACACATGACACGCATTGAGTACCGCTATCTCTTTGCGACCATCCCTTTCAGTGTCGCCTTCTTGATTGGGTTGACTGTGCTCCTGAAGAAGCGCACTGGACGGTTGGAAACTGCGGCCCCGCAAAACGTATCCGTGACGTGGATGGGAGGTGTGCTATTGGGCATCATCAACTTCGGCTCACTTTACTTCCTCTTGGAGTCCTATGACAAATTGACGTTGGACCGAAGTGCTATCATGCCCATTACGAATTTGGGCATTGTGCTGGTCTGCTCCTTATTCGCCATGCTGGCGTTCAAGGAAAAACTTTCAGCCATCAACTGGCTCGGACTCCTGCTTGGCGCCTTGAGCATTGGCATGCTGCTCGACCAAGGCTGGAGTTGATCAGTCTTCTACCTGCTCCAGTTCACTGGATCGGATGGATCGCTGCATCGGATTTTCTTCACCGCCTGCCCCACGTCGTCCCGATTGTTGCGATTTGAATACTTCAAAACGAGATGGCGCAGGCCGCGCTGGCCAATAGTTATCCGAGACATCCACATCCGCTGTTTCCAACATGGGATCCAAGGAGATCCGAATGGCCGGCGCAGGGGTTACAAAAACCTTGGTGACAGTCGGCTCACTCATCTTCCATATTTCTGCCGGAATGCGGTGCAGGATTTTCTCACCGTTGTCCAATTCAAACTCGACGATCAACGGCATGACCAATCCACCTTCGTTGCGGAAGGTGATTTCATAGTAATTTTTACCACTCTGAAGAAGTGCCAACTCTTGGCCCTCCAGCTTATCCAAGCCCTCCTGTGCCTCAACCTTGTCCAATTCCAACACCATGAAGGGGTCCGTAGTGGTATAAAAGTCATGCAGAGAAGGGTCTGCTTCGATGTAGGTTTCAGAGATGTAGGTCGCATCCCGCAACAGTGAAATGTCCGTAGGCTCATTTTCTGACGCCGCTCGGTCAAAGGCCGCTTCTACATCCGGGTCTTGGGTATCGATCTGCATCCAACGCACTTGATCCAAAGCCATGTCAACGTGATCTGTGGTGTAGAACCAACCGCGCCAGAACCAATCCAAATCCACGCTCGACGCATCTTCCATCGTGCGGAAAAAATCCGCTGGAGCAGGATGTTTGAAGGCCCACCGGCGGGCATACTCTTTGAATGCATAGTCAAACAATTCACGCCCCATCACCGTTTCTCTCAAGATGTTCAAAGCCGTCGCTGGCTTCCCGTAGGCGTTGTTCCCGAATTGATAAATGGATTCCGAGTTGGTCATGATCGGACTGATCCGTGACTTGTCACCCCCCATGTAGTCTCGGATGTTCCGCGCACTGCCCCGTCGGGTTGGGTAATTCCGATCAAATTCCTTTTCCGTGAGGTACTGCACAAAGGTGTTCAGCCCCTCATCCATCCAGGTCCACTGGCGTTCGTCTGAATTGATGATCATGGGAAAAAAGTTGTGCCCGACTTCGTGAATGATCACACTGATCATACCGATTTTCGTTCGCTCTGTATAGGTCCCGTCTGCCTCCGGACGACCCCCATTGAAACAAATCATCGGGTACTCCATTCCAATCCACTTGGTGTGCACACTGATGGCAACGGGATACGGGTAGTCCACGGTAAACTTCGAATACGTTTTGAGCGTTTGAGCCACCGCTTTGGTGGAGTATTGCTCCCACAAGGGGTTCCCTTCTTTTGGGTAAAAACTCATGGCCAATGGAGACGTATTTCCAACTTGAACTGCCATGGCATCCCAAATGAATTTTCGGCTAGAAGCCCAGCCAAAGTCACGCACGTTTTCGGCATCGAATACCCACCGCTTCAGGCCCTTCTCCTTCTTTCCTTCTGCTTCGCGAGCCTCTTCTTCCGTCACAATCATGACGGGCTGATCGTAGGATGTTCGTGCTGCTTGGAAACGCTTGCGTTCCGCCGAACTCAATACGTCCTTCTCGTTTTTCAATACCCCCGTGGAGGCCACGACGTGATCCGAGGGCACATTGATTTCAACGTGATAATCACCAAAGTTCACGGTGAATTCTCCGCTACCGAGAAACTGCTTGTTTTGCCACCCTTCGTTGTCGGCATACACCACCATGCGCGGATAAAATTGTGCAATGGTGTAGATGTAGTTGTCCTCCTCTTCGAAATATTCATAACCACTTCTGCCTCCTATGGCCATGCGGTCATTGATGTTGAACCACCACGCCACGTCAAAGACAAAAGATCCACCCGGCTTGATGGGATTGACCAGATCAATGCGCATCATCGTATTGTTGATGGTATACTTCAACGGCCGACCGGATTCGTCGGCGACGTATTCAATTTTGAATCCACCGTCAAATGAGGGCTCCAGATCTTGCAAGCTCTTGAAGGAGTTGCGGTCGCGCATACTGGACTGCTCGATCTTGTGGCTATCGCTGTCCTTGGCTCGAACATTTTGATCCAATTGCATCCACAGGTAGCGCAATTCGTCTGGGCTGTTGTTCACATACAAAATGCGTTCTTCTCCATCAATGCGCTGGTTGGCGTCATCCAAGGTCACTTCAATGTTGTAATCGACCTGTTGCTGCCAATAGGCATGGCCCGGAGCACCCGATGCCGTTCGATACACATTCGCAGTGGGCAGCTCTTGACCAAGTTGCCGGAACTTATTGGTATTCACTTGTGGCACCTGAGCATCCTCTTGAGATTGCATGGGAGCGGCTATGTTGGCCAAGAAGATGAGCAACGCCGAAATGGACCAAAAGGGGGAAGTGGATAATTTCATGGGTTCAATCGAATGGCACCCAATTTACAGCGAAAGCACTGCTTCTTCCTACCTTTCTCACACCATAGAAAAGATTCCATGACCAGGCG
>JAQCJQ010000030.1 GCA_027593035.1 Bacteroidota bacterium
GATTGATTACTTCGGGCAAATCGAAGTTCGTTTCTCCGTTTTCATCCATTGGAAGCTCCGTCTTTGGCCGGTAATAATCGTCCAACGAGAGCACCGCCGCTCGCGCCCCAAAGTGATTCCGCAGGGCGGATAGCACCGTGGATTTTCCAGAGCCGCTGCCCCCGATCAAAGCCAAAATCTTCATGTATTCGTTGGTGTTTGAATCGTCAAAGAATCCGAAAAATCCCTTCCATTGGCGAGTCTTGGCGGTTTGTTTTGACCGCCCAATCGCCCCAAGGATTCCATCGCTCGGTGAAAGCCCCCCGACTCAACGGGAGTGACGACGACTGATCGTAAAATGCCCCCGGCAATCAAGTCCTTGTAATACGGATTGCGGCCCATCATGGATTGGTCAATGGCCTCGGAAAAACGGGATAGATCAACTGGGGGTTCCGCGAATTCGATGAACCATTCATGGTACGGCAATCCATTTGGTGGCGTGACCTGCGGTGCGACATGGAACTCGGTAATCGACCCGCCTGCTTCAGCCATAGCATCCTGTATGGCGCCTTCCACTTCTTCAGCGATGACATGCTCTCCGAACGCACTGGTGAAATGCTTGATGCGGCCTGTGACCACAATGCGATGCGGTTCTTTACAGACGAACTTGATGGTGTCTCCAATATCGTATCCCCACAATCCTGCATTGCTCGAAATGATCAAGGCATATTGGACGCCCAACTCCACCTCTTCAAGACCTATGCGTTTTGGCTGATCATCGAAGTAGGAATCCACGGGAATGAACTCGAAGTACATTCCGTCATCCACATTGAGTCGAAGTCCCTCCACATCCGTTCGGTCTTGGTAGGCGAAGAAACCCTCAGAGGCCGGGAACAACTCAATCGTCGGCACATCTGCGCCTATCAATTCCCGAAACTTGGCACGGTAAGGTTCAAAGGCGACCCCGCCATACACGAACAACTCAAAGTTGGGGAAGACCTCCCGCACTGTTTTCGTACCTGTTGCAGCCAACAGCCGTTCGAAGTAATTCTGCACCCACGATGGAATTCCACTGATCAAACGCAAGTCCTGATTCCGAGTTTCCTCTACAATCGCTTCAATCTTGGCCTCCCACGGTTCGATGCAATTGGCTTCGAATGAAGGGAGTCGGTTGGCCTGCAAATAACTCGGCACATGGTGGGCCACAATGCCGCTGAGTCGTCCCATGGGGATCCCTCCCTTCGTCTCAGTCAATTCAGGCGACCCTTGAAGGAAAATCATTTTACCCTCCAAAAACCCAGCTTTTCCCGTCTCTGCGATATACGCCAACAAAGCATTGCGCGCAGACCCAATGTGGTTAGGCATGCTATCCCGGGTCAGCGGGATGTACTTCGCACCGCTCGTTGTTCCGCTCGTTTTGCAGAAATACAGCGGTTTTCCGGGCCACAAAACATCGCTTTCTCCAGCCACCGATCGGTCGACCCACGGCTTCAGGGCCTCGTAATCACGAACAGGCACTGCCTGGCGAAACTCGCTGACGCTCATCGCTGGATGGAAACCATGGTCCTGACCGAAAACCGTATGCTGCCCCTTTTTGAGCAATGCCGTCAAAACAGCCTGCTGCTTGGCGGCACCATCCATTGCTCGGCGGTCCTCCCGATTCGCAATGCGCCGTGCAAACGGTTGGCTCAAGATCGATTTCAGCGACATGCTGCGAATTTACTGCCTGCCGCGCTCAGTCCATCGTGTGCAGGCATGAAAAAAGGGCGACCCTTGCGGGACGCCCTTTCTTCCAATATGGTATCCATTCGCGATTAACGAACGATCATCTTCTTCGTCAAACGCATGCCGTCGGCCACCAAAGTATAGGTGTAGATTCCGCCTTGCAATTGCCCTACTTCGTAGTTCATGCTGTGGGTGCCTGCTGGCAATTGACCTTGCTCCATGCGATCAATCAAACGTCCTTGCAAATCACGGATTTCCATCGCAACGTTGCGCGACTGCGTCAACTCAAATCGAATGGTTGTGCTACCATTGGTTGGGTTGGGTACATTCTGGTGTAACTCAATGCCGTTCATGTTGGCAATTTCATCTACACCTACGCGCTCAGAAAGAATCAATCGTACGGCTGGAGTTGCTGTTTGTGATGTAAACCACACCAAGTCGCCTGCTCCAGTAAAGCTGTAATCTCCCGTTGAATTGTCCGTATCTGAGTTAGAGTTACCGGCAACAGTCAACTGCGCCTCGCTCTCAAACTCAGAAATAACCGCAGCAAAATAGAAGTCCGCGTTCGTCAATTCGATCGGGTCTTCAAATGGCAAGTACACGATATCCGTAGTGTTCAAGCTATTTGGAGTCCAGTCATCGTCGTATGACCAATAAGAGCTCTCGAATGGTGAGTCGGTCAAACCAACTGCTCCATCTAACGTGTAAAGGCGGGATTCGAATTCCAAATCACCTCCTCCCGCATTGGGTCCGAAGCGAACCGTGATGCCGTAAGCAACTGACCCCTCATTGGGCATGTGGTAATAGTTACCGTATCCACAGGGGTCGAACAGACCTTCGATTTCCGAATCTGCAGGAGCAAACTCAACATCCAAATCACCTTCGTCATCATGGCCATATTCATCATCGCTATAGATGATTACTTTGCTCATGATGTTGTCTTCTGGGGTAGCGTCTTCGTTGGCAGAGCCAATGGTCGCTTGAACCACGTAGTTCCCTACTGCAGAAGGCGCCCATCCTGTTGCAATGTAAACCGTGTCCTGTGTGTTTGCAGGACAATTCACAGCATTGGCAAAACTCAATACCGTTCCGATGTTTTCAGTTGTCGTACTCAAAACAGAACCTGCATCATCTAAGATCTCAACCGTGATGACAGTCTCGTCTTGGTTGGCATTGCCCGCATTGCGATACAAGACACCCGCCAATAAACCGCCATCCGCTTCAGGGATTGCTTGCTCCAAAGGAGTCACACGGTATTCGAATACATTGTAAACGTCACCGTTGGTGACTTGAACCATGGTCAAATCATCGGCAACAGGGTTCTCTGAAATCGTAACATCATCAATGCCCCAGTAATAGTGGCTATATGCATCTCCAGTCTCTGGAGCTTGCAGGTAAGACCAACGAATTTGAACTTCAGCAGCATAAGCAGCAACGCACGAAATGTCTACAGAAGTGGTCAATGCGTTTGCTGATGCAGAGTTGGCAGACTCAATGAATGTGCCATGAGCATCAAAGGTTGTCCACGTCAATCCCCCATCATTGCTCACCTCCAAATAGATCGGAGCATAAGGATAGCAGCAGTAACGGAAGTATTGTTCCCAAGTCACCACCACAGAACCATTGTTGCTCATGTCCAACGTAGGCGTTGTGATCCAACCCTCCGTGTTCTCATAACCATCAGCAATCGGCGTATTGAAGTAGTCGCAGTCGAATACCATCCAACCGTTGTCTGCTGTTGTGGAATTCAAAGAGCCAATGTTGGTCGAGAATTCTCCAGCTGGTGGCTGAACACCCGAAGCCGTGCCATCCGCATAGTAACCGTTGCCAGCAACGTCCACGGCCTGCCAAATTTGACCCGTACCGGTATCTTCTGCAGACCAGGCACCTACGGTGTTGTTGCCATCAAATCCGTTGGCAAAATCTTCGTAGAACAAGATGGTTCCGCCACCCCGCTGTGCCACTTCAAGCGCAGATTCATGATTCGCATCACGCATCATTTGCGCTTCGGCATCAGAAAGCTCAGAAGGGATCTGAGCGAAAGTGTGTACGTCCGTCAATCGTTGTGCTTGCAAAGCAGTAGCAAGTCCCAACATCGCGGCCAAAAGAAAAGTAAAATGCTTCATATTGTGTGAATCAGGTTTTGACGCCCTAAAGAAAGTCAATCCCGCGCAATTATTTGCAGAAAGTGCAAATAAAGAGAGGGGAATCCCTTTCGGAATTCCCCTCTTTTCAATTTCGAAGCGCGCACGGCGCTAGGATGTATTCTTATTTAATGATCAATCGCTGCGTAGAACGCGCGTTGTTGACATTCAATGAGTAAGTGTAAACACCCGCTGCCATGTTCGCCACATCCAAAGTGATGCTGTGGTAACCTGCAGGTTGTGTTCCACGAACAACTTGGCTCACCACCTTGCCCGTTACATCCCGTACCTCTAAGGCAACATCAGCAACTTGATCCAAACGGTATTGGATGCGTGTTGTCTCCGCAGCTGGGTTCGGGAATGCCGGATACAATTGGAATGGACCTTCAGCGATTTCCTCCACAGCGACTGTGTTGGTTGCGTTGGGATCCAAGTTCAAGCGGACCATCGGCACCTCGTTGGTGTAGTACCAATTGTAGGCGCTGCCAGATCCGAAAGGACCATAAACATATGACGTGTTATCATAGGTGTACTGGGACTCCCAAATCTGGACAGATGACCCACCATAGTGCTCAAAGCCTGCAGCGAGGACAGAACCTCCCGCGGCTTCATACGGCTCTTCAAGAACGAGAGTGTACCATACGATGTCATCCTCAGTACCGTCATTAGAATAGTTCGCCGCCAAGTCCAACTCGGACGTGCTTGAAATCAACCCTCCATACTGTTCCGTGAGGTAGTTGTCGTCCATTCCATCAAACAAGTGCGCCACTACCGGCGTACCGTTGTCTGAACCAGCAACGATGGCCACATCAATGGCATAAACCGTTACATCTTCAAAGATGTCGTAGGGATTCAAAGCGATGTAATCATCGGCTCCGTCTGATGGGAAAACACCCGTCATCGTTCCGTTGTCACGGCCATAGTGCAATGAGCTCACCTCAAAAGACTGTGTCGCTTCGTTATTGGCAGGATTCTCATCTTCATTGTCAGAGCTGACGGTGTAAGTGAGGTTGTACGTGCCAACTGCAGCCATGTCAAAAGGAACACGCAACGTGTCCACTCCTTGGTATGCCAAAAGCATAGGATCAGATGAAGCGACCGTGCCGTCTACATCCAACGTCAATAGGGTTCCCGCCTGCTCCAAATAACCGACGTTGTATACCTTGGCAGCCGCCTCAAGTGATGAGAGCTGGCCTTCCGCAAATACACCGGCTTCCCAAATGCCTGTGGTGAAGTAGTCTGTGTAAGACAAGTAGTTGTCAATGCGGATGTCATTGGCTGGAGTCTCGTAGATGCTAATATCATCAATCTCCCAGCTATAACCCCAAGTTCCAGCCCAACGGAATCGAACATAAATCATGCTCTCTCCGCCAGCAGCAGAAGTGATGTCAAACTCAACCAAAGAGGGGTTGTCCGATTCACTCCCCGTCTCGAAGCCAGGGAACACTTCCCAACGACTTGGTACGAGCACGCCATCGCCATAATCCACGGTTCCGTCCACCTCAGCAAACGTGCTGATGTCTGGCCAGTTCACTCCGTCACGAGAAATCTCGATCAAGCACTTCTCGCTGTCATCAGAACCTCCATTGTCCCAGCAACGGTAACGTGTTTCAAGCGAGATGCTGACAAAATCCAAGGTGCTGCAATCGATTGCATTGGCTGTTTGAACCCAGCTGTTCTCAATCCATGACGCGTCGTAATTGGCGTCAGCTCCGAACAAGTCTGAATCAACAATGAGCAAACCATTGGCAGCTGTTGTTGAGTTCATTGCGCTAGCTGCGCTAAAATCACCTGTTCCTCCTGCCCACTGGTTGTATGGTCCCGCAGGTCCATCCGTGCTGCATTCGAAATTCAAATCAATGTCTTCCCAAGGGCTTCCCGCTTCGCCGGCACCGTTGCCAAACGCCCAATCACCGCAGTCATCGATGTTGCAGTCATGTGTCCAAATCACCTCACGATCTAGAACTTGAACTGCATCAGCAGATTCAACCCGTCGGGCCTGAGAGGACTTCGAATCGGCATCAGGAAGCAAGCCCTGAGCGGTAGTGGATAATGTGAAAAGTGCAGCGAATGCCGCGATGTAGATGTGCTTCATATTTCAGCAGTTTGGTGTGTTAGGTTGTGACAAATATATATCGAGGTTGCTCGTCCTCAGGAATTTCATTTCAAAAGACTTGATTTTAGCCCAATAACTCTTCAAATGCAGAGAGCGGAGGACAACTGCAAACCAGATTGCGGTCGCCGTATGCATTGTCAACGCGAGCCACCGGACTCCAGAATTTTCGCGCGCGGGAATCGGCTGTTGGATAACACGCCTCTTCTCTCGAATAGGGGTGACTCCAGTCTGTCGCTGTCGCTTCAAGGGCGGTATGTGGAGCCATTTTAACCACGTTGTCTTCCCGATCGGTATCCCCCATTTCAATGGCACGGATTTCTTCCCGAATGGCCAACATGGCTTCAACAAACCGGTCCAGCTCCTCCAGGGACTCGCTTTCTGTCGGCTCCACCATGAGTGTTCCCGCTACAGGCCAAGAAACCGTTGGAGCGTGAAACCCGTAATCAATCAATCGCTTGGCAATGTCCATGACTTCGACTCCCGCTGACGCTTTGAACGATCGGCAATCCAGAATCATCTCGTGCGCTACGGTGTCATTGGATCCTTTGTACAAGATGTTGTAGGCCCCTTCCAGTTTTTTCCGCAAATAGTTCGCGTTCAAAATGGCGACTTCCGTAGAAGCCCTCAGCCCGCGTTCACCCAACATTTTAATGTAGGCATACGGAATCTGGCAAATCAGGGCACTTCCAAATGGGGCGCCGCTGATGGCGTGAATGGCCTGATCACCACCCGTTTTCACTACCGTATGTCCTGGTAAGAATGGAACCAAATGTTCGGCGACGCCGATGGGACCTACGCCCGGTCCGCCACCCCCGTGAGGAATCGCGAAGGTCTTGTGGAGGTTGAGATGACAAACATCCGCACCAATGAGACCCGGACTAGTCAATCCCACTTGAGCATTCATGTTGGCACCGTCCATATAGACTTGGCCCCCATGACCGTGAATCAATCCCGTGATGTCAAGAATTCCTTCTTCATATACGCCGTGCGTTGACGGATAGGTGATCATCAAGGCCCCCAATTCCGCCGAGTACTTCTCGGCCTTCGATTGCAAATCTTCGAAGTCAATGTTGCCTTGATCATCACATCCAACAACGACGACACGCATGCCAGCCATCACCGCACTGGCTGGATTGGTCCCATGGGCCGACGAGGGAATCAAGCACACGTCTCGGTGCGAATTTCCTTGGCTCGCGTGAAACGCACGAATGACCATCAACCCTGCAAATTCTCCTTGAGCCCCTGAATTCGGCTGGAGGGAAACCCCTGCAAATCCAGTTATTTCAGACAAGTCCGCTTCCAATTCGTTCAGCAGTTGCAACATTCCCTTCGCCTGTTCCGAAGGACAGAAAGGGTGGAGCTCAGCGAATGCAGACCAGGTGATTGGGATCAACTCTGTGGCCGCATTCAATTTCATCGTGCACGAACCCAATGGGATCATCGCATGAACCAGAGATAAATCCTTGTTTTCCAAATGTTTGATGTACCGCATCATCTCCGTCTCCGACCGGTAACGATTGAATACCGGGTGGTGCAAATAGTCAACTTCTCTCCATAGATCACCCAAGAAGGCTCGTTCGACCTCAAGGCCGTGCACTTGACTCACCCCGAAAGCGGTGCACAAGTCGACCAATTCAGTTTCCGTCACCCGTTCGTGCAAGGAGACTCCCACGTGCTCACCATCTGGGAAATAACGCAAGTTGATGCGCAAGGCCTCGGCCCGTGCTTGCAGTGAACGCATGGCGTCTTCTCCGCCGTTGACTCGAATTTTCAACGTGTCGAAAAAGCAAGCATTCAGCTGGTCGTAATCGTCACTGCCTCTCAAGGCTGCGTCCAAAGTCCGTGCCGCTGAATGAATGGTCTCTGCAATGTTTCTCAATCCATGGGGACCATGGTAAACGGCATACATGCTCGCCATCACAGCCAACAATGATTGCGCAGTGCAGATATTCGACGTGGCTTTGTCGCGTCGAATGTGCTGTTCGCGTGTCTGCAAGGCCATGCGCAAAGCCGGCGCTCCCAAACGATCTTTTGAAACCCCGATGATCCTCCCCGGAAAGTGCCTTTTGTAAGGTTCGCTCGAGGCGAAGAATGCGGCATGAGGTCCGCCATAGCCCATAGGAACGCCGAATCGCTGGCTCGTTCCTACGGCAACGTCCGCTCCCATCACGCCCGGCTGGCGCAACAAAGCCAAGGCCATCAAATCCGTGGCCACCACGACTTGGGCATCCACCGCTTTGGCCTGAGCTATGAGGGCGGTGAGGTCCTCGACGAATCCGTCACCATCCGGGTATTGAAAAAACACGCCAAACACACCCGTTCCCGCTTCAAATTCCATTTCCGAGCGCCGGACAATTTCCAAATCCACCCCCAAATATTTCGAACGGGTTCGCAACAAATCCAACGTCTGTGGATACACCGCTTCATCGACTAAAAATCGGTTTGCCCCGGCCTTCGCTAGCGCTTTCGGACGCGCAGCAAACACCATCGCCATCGCCTCAGCCGCGGCCGTAGCCTCGTCCAATAACGAAGCGTTGGCCAGCTCCATGCCCGTCAAATCGCACACCATGGTTTGGAAATTCAGCAACGCCTCCAGTCTCCCTTGGGCAATCTCTGCCTGGTAAGGCGTATACGCCGTGTACCATCCGGGATTTTCAAGCACATTGCGACGGATGACACTCGGGACTTCCGTGGGATTGTATCCCATGCCAATGTAATTCCTGTAAACACTGTTCTTCGAAGCAATGCCATCAATGTGTTCGAGGTATTGACTTTCGGTCAATGCCGGGGATAAATTGAGCCGTTCCCGAAGGCGAATGCTGCCGGGAACTGTTTTTTCAATCAGATCATCCATGGTGCCCGCACCGATGGCACGAAGCATGGTCTGCATGTCCTCCAATCGAGGTCCAATGTGACGAGAAGCAAAATGGGCTAGACGCATAGCGCAAAATGGTTTGAGAGTGCAAATGTAGTTTTGACTTGCTCGGATTGCATCACCAATTCGGCAAATCTCATCCCTCTTTTTTGACCTCCTATAACAGCAAGATGAACAGCGCATTCGTAGCAGGGATGTGCGAACTTCGCCAAATGGTCGAACGCCTTGGTTTCACCCATTTTTGGATTGCCCTCGCCGCCGCATTGAGCGCGGCTGGATCGTTGTTCGCTTTTTCGAACAGTGCCCTCCTGGAAGCTTCAGATTGGGAGTTTTTAATGGCCATCGGAACCTGCACTGGCTGGGTCTACACCTTCCAACGGTGGATGAAAAGCACCCGGAAACCGGAGCAGATGCCCCCCTACCGCTTGGAATTCATGCGAAAGCACGGTGGACGCCTGGGCGTTTTATGGACCATTCTCGCCATCTGGGCGAGTTGCCATTGGCTGCTAGGGCTCAAGAATACCAGCGGTTCAATGGACGCTCTGCATGGACTCTTGATTCTATTGGCGGCCGTTTTGGGCATCGGATATGCTTTCAACCCGATGGGAAGTGGCCGCGGATGGCGCGAACGACCCCATCTCAAGCTGCCCACCATCGCGTTAAGCTGGACCCTCGCCACTGTGGTTTTTCCCGCCTCGCACGTTGGATTGAATTGGTGGGGCATGGAAAGTCTGCCGTTGTGGGGACTGGCTTGCAGTCAGATTCTTTTCGTCGCCGGAATCACCGTCCCCTTTGATGTTCGGGATTTGAACCTAGACCCCCGTGAATTTCAAACTTGGCCGCAACGCTGGGGCGCTTTCAAATCCATCCGCATCGCACTCTTGTTACTTGCCCTGAGTGCTACTGGTTTTGTCCTCTTCGATATCAACTGGGGCCGCGCTTCTGTTGCTATACTGGCTTTGCCGCTTGTGGCTTGGACGGTTAGACCGCGAAAAGAAGCCGTGTACAGCCTTTTACTGGACGGGCTGTTGATCCTTCAAGGAAGCGCCGTGCTGTGGTTCGGCGTTTCTCATTGATTAGATCGACTCAAACACTTCATCCAAAGCGGAACAAAACGCATGGATGGCTTCATCGATGATGGCGTCCGAATGCGCTGCTGAAACGAAACCTACTTCATAACCGGAAGGCCCTAGGTAGATTCCACGGTTCAAGAGCGCACCGTGCAGTCTGCTGAAATACGCCATGCTATCGGGATCGATTTCACTGGATTTCCTGATCCAAACGCGGTCGCTAAAGGCCAACCAAAAAATGCTCCCGCGGTTGAAAATGCGCAAAGGATAACCGGCCTTTCCGGAATGCTTGAGAATGCCATCAATGAGGCGTTTTGTGCGGCGTTCTTGATCCTTATAGAATCCCGGCTGCAACAACTCGGTCAATTGCGCTGCGCCCGCCGCCATCGCCACCGGATTGCCGCTCAATGTTCCAGCCTGGTAGACCGGTCCTGAAGGTGCGATGTGCGCCATGACCTCCGCTGAAGAAGCGTACGCCCCCACCGGCATGCCTCCGCCGATTATTTTTCCAAATGCCAGGACATCCGGTCGAATGCCATAATAGCCGGCCGCACCATCAAAGGCTACCCGAAAACCGGATATGACCTCATCGAAAAGGAGCAAAATGCCCTCGCGGTCACAAATGCTCCGAAGGCCGTGAAGAAAGCTTTCGTCTTGAATCAGCAACCCATTGTTGGCTGGAATCGGCTCAATCGCCATCACCGCAATCTCGTCTTTGTATTCCTGCACACATTGCTCTACGGCTTCCAAATCATTCAATGGAAGCACCAATGTCTCTTGAGCATACGATTCTGGAACTCCTGCAGATGAGGAGGTTCCCAATGTCGCCAAACCACTGCCCGCCTTCACGAGCAACGAGTCCACGTGCCCATGGTAACAACCATCAAACTTGATGATTTTGGACCGACCTGTGACTCCCCGAGCCAATCGGATAGCCGACATGGCCGCTTCCGTCCCAGAAGAAACAAAGCGCACTTGCTCCACATAGGGGTGGTGATCGACAATGAGTGATCCCAATTCATTTTCCAGGCGGGTGGGCGTGCCAAACGTGGTGCCATTGCGCACGGCTTCCATGATCCGTTCCTCGATCCTTGGATGCGCATGCCCCAGAATAAGAGGGCCCCAGGAGCAACAGAAGTCAATGAAACGGTTCCCATCCGCATCCCATATATAGGCGCCTTGGCCTTTTTCCATAAAAAGAGGCGTTCCCCCAACCGAACCAAATGCACGAACCGGACTGTTCACACCCCCAGGAAACAGGGCCTTGGAGCGTTCAAAGAGTTGCTCAGATTGGCCCCTTTGGATAGAATGCCTCTTTGAATTCATGGATTCGGTGATTTTCCTGCGAAATTAGCCCCTCCAAGGTTGGACCTGCGTTTTCTCCGATGCGATTGCATCCATTCGTTGACTCAAGCTCTAGCATTTGACAAGACCATGACAAACAACACTTCATCGTCCGAGCCGCAAGCCAACGAATTCAGCCTTGAGCAAGCGCGCCAGCTGGATTCGAACGATCCGATGCGGGAATTCCGAGAACGGTTTCACATTCCGCACGTGGGAGGTCAGGAAGCCATCTATTTGACAGGAAACTCCTTGGGACTGCAGCCCAAATCCGCGCAAAAAGCATTGAAAACGGAGTTGGATGATTGGGCGAAATGGGGGGTGGAAGGGCATTTTCATGCGCAAAACCCCTGGGTCGATTACCATGAACGCTTTGCCGCTGGCTTGTCCCACCTCACCGGCGGAAAACCGCATGAAGTGGTCGCCATGAATGCGCTGACCGTCAATTTGCATTTGCTGCTTGTCAGTTTTTATCAGCCTTCTGGGAAACGAACCAAAATCGTTTGTGAAGCCAAGGCGTTTCCCTCCGATCAGTATGCTTTGGAGAGTCAAATTCGATTTCACGGAGGCAATCCTGAGACCGATCTGATTGAAATTCAACCGCGTTCTGGAAAGCATTTCATTGAGGAATCGGACATCGAAGCGGTTTTGACAGAATCTGGGGAGGAAATTGCCCTGGTCCTCATGGGAGGCGTTCATTATTTCAGCGGTCAGCTGCTTGACATGGAACGCATCACGCGTGCGGCCCATGCGGCTGGCGCTTATTGCGGATTCGATTTGGCCCATGCCATGGGGAATGTTGTTCTCGAATTGCACGATTGGAAGGTCGATTTTGCTTGTTGGTGCAGCTACAAATACCTGAACTCTGGGCCGGGTGCTGTGGCCGGCGCCTTCATTCACGAGCAACACACCCAGCGCGATGATTTGCCTCGATTCGAAGGCTGGTGGGGACACGATGCGCAGCGGCGGTTTTTGATGGAACCCAAGTTCGAAAGCATGGGCACGGCGGAGGCCTGGCAAATGTCGAATGCACCTGTTTTCAACATGGCCGTTCACGCGGTAGCGTTGGATCTTTTTCTTGAAGCGGGATTGCCTGCCCTGCGAGAACGCGGCGATCGACTCACTGCGTATCTCGAGCGTGCCATTCACGATGTCGCAATGCAAAATGGCGTCACATTGGAAGTCATTACGCCCTCCAGTCCTGAGCGACGCGGGTCCCAACTCTCTGTCATCGCCCATGGATATGGGAAGGACCTGTTTGATCAATTGACTGAAAAAGGGGTTGTTGCGGATTGGCGAGAGCCCAATGCCATCCGGATGGCGCCTGTTCCGCTTTACAATTCGTTTGAAGACATTGCCCGATTCCATGCAATCTTTTTAGAAGCCACCGCTTCGTAAAAGGAAACAACCGAAATTTACCCCATGCCACAATCCTCCCGCTTCGCCGTCTTCGGCATTGGTCGTTATGGAACCCAAATTGCCCTGGCCCTGGCCGCAAAAGGTGCAGAGGTGTTCACGTTTGATAGCAATTCCGTCCGATCCGAGAACATCAAGGATAGGGTCGCCCTTGCGGTCACGCTGGATGCCACGGACATTCGGGCATTGAAAACGCAACGCGTTCAAGACATGGACGCGGCTGTCGTGGCCATTGGAGAAAATTTCGAAGCCACCGTATTGACCGCCTTGAATTTACTGGATCTCGGAGTGCCTCGCGTGATTGTCCGATCCAATGGTGAGCACCAACAACGCATCCTCTCCAGTTTGGGTGTGAAAGAAATTCTAAATCCTGAAAGTGAGGTGGCCAGTGTCATCTCCGAGCGATTGATTCACCCGAACATTGGTGGGTTCTTGGAGCTTCCCGATGATTATGAAATCGCTGAAATCCACGCTCCTAAGAATTGCATCGGTCGGCCGCTCGGCAGCATTGACCTGACGAATCGGTATGAATTGCGCCTGATCACCATCCGTCGCGTGTTTGAAACGGACGAGGAAGGATTGTCAACAACAGAACACATCATTGGTGTTCCAAAGCCTGAGATGGAAATCGAAGCCACGGACACCTTGGTGGTCTTTGGCACCTTAACCGCCGTCAAGCGTTTCCTAGAAATCAATTCTTGATTCCCCGTAAGCCAAAGCCTACCGGCCTTTAGCGCAATACGCGGACCGCTCCTTCTGCTTCAAACCACGTGCTCAGCGAACCCGATGGGTCCGTGTAGTGCCGGTATTTCGCCTTCCAGATATAGAGTTCGTCCTGAACATAATGGGTCAACGAAAGCGATTGGGCATGCCAGTAATCGCCGATCGAGTCTGCCTGCCACACGAGGTTTCCCCAACGGTTGAATAGCTTAAAATCCAATTGTACCAGGTTTCGACCTTCAATGCGCAAAACCTCATTCAACCCATCTCCATCGGGAGAAAACGCCGTTGGGATGAACAACGTCGGTACCGAACAAAAGCCCTGCACCAGCGTGTTTTGCTCACTTTCACATCCGATGTCATTGGTCACTACAACCCCGTAGGAACCTGGACCACTGAAGAGCAGTGAATTGCTTGTGGAACCATTGTCCCAGAGGTATCCGCCAAAGCCTGCAGGCACTGCCAGTGCGTATTGAACACCGGGATAGTCATCAAAACACAGCGCGGTGTCGGATGGTAAATAAAATTCTGGACTGGCCAATGCCAACACCGCAATGGCCGCGCTTGTGGCGCAGCCACCGGCATCTGTTACCATGATCTGGTAGGTGCCGGACTCATTCACTAACACCACAGCGTCATTCGGCCCATGCGACCAATTGAACTGAAAAGGACCCGTTGCCAAGTTGGTGGGCATTGCATCCAATAGAACACCCGGTGAAGCGCACGTTGTTGTAGAATCGGGGAGCGTCAAGACGGGGCCATCGGTAAAGACAACATTCAGCACATCTGAATGCACACAGCCCTCGGGCGATGTCACTGTCAGTCCATAGGTTCCACTCGTTGTGACATCCAACGTAGGAAGTATCGCACCGGGCTCAGACCACTCATATGCGTAATTGGCTGGCAATTCGGGGTCGATGGTCACCAGCTCACCCGCACAAGCCACTACGTCATCGCCCAATTCCATGTCAGGAAACACCGAAGCCACTTCAACCACATCGGTCGCGAAACAGCCCGTTGCCCCCAAGCCATCAATGGTGGCCGTGACTGTGTATACTTGACTCAATTCCTCGGTGAGTTGGGGGTTTGAAACCATGGCGTTGCTCAGTCCCACTGCCGGCTGCCATTCCCACGTGATGGAATTCACTATGTCCACGCTAGCGACAAGGCTTGCTCCAAGGGTCGAGCACAAAAACAAATCCGGCCCCGCATCCACTTCAAAATCAGGATAGACCGTGATGGTGATGTCATCCTCAAACACCTCCCCAGAAGGCGATGTCATCACCGCTGAAAACGTGCTCGTGCTCATCGGAGTCACCAACACCGATTGGGCATTGGGGTCGCTCACATCAGCAGCAGGACTCCACTCAAAAGTCCAATCCGCCACATTGGTTGTGGGGTCAAAAGCCAGCACATTGCAGTACAGCGAAACCGGATCAGATTGACCTGCACAAAAGAAGTTCTGTGACGTCGCGATGTAGGGTTGAGCGACCACCTTTGCGAGAGGCACGGCCCCAAATACCACGAAAAAACCCAGAACGACTCTTCCCATCACCGAATGGCTCTTCTTACTCAAACTGTTGGTGTCGCGTGTTCCCATATTATTCCAATTCTTCGGCATCCAATTTCAAACTCCACATCCATTCCATGTCCCAATTGGATCGGATGTCCAACACCTTAGGGAGGTAAAAATACGGCTCCGGCGTTTGCAGCAACATGGGGTCCATGGATTGCCAAACAGAATCGTTGTTCGCATCGAACTCAAATCCCACTTCGTATTTTCCCGGGTGCAGCTGAGGCCAACGCAGGGACGTGTCCGATTCGCAACGAACTCGAAACAATTCCATTTCTGACGTCCCCTTTTGAGTACAGCGTAGCCAGCCCGGACCAGGAAGATCGCGGGCCTCTAGGGTCAAGTTCCCAAAATGATCTTCAGGCCATGTGGCCCATTTCCAAACCAGCGTGTCTTCATTGGACCACCCTTCTCTACTGGTTACGCCTCCCGGTAAAACATTGATTTCATAACGTTGGCCCGGAACTTCTGTTGTCTGAATTCGCACAGAATTGCCGCCATCGATGGAGGAGGAAATGGCGAGGTCCTGCGAATCCAGCGAACGAAAAACAGAATCTTCCTTGAAACTCCAGAGATTGGCGTCTAAGGCATCCAACACCCGATCAAAAACCCAAAATCGCTCGGATGTGGACGTTGATTTGGCGGGCCATTGGGACAGCCCAGCGAGCGTTCGATTCAACGGTGTGCGACTCCATCGCGCAGGCAAGGAATCAGCTCCATCAGACCAACTCCAGATGGTCAATCCATTTTCGACCAACTGCGGAGTCTGTGTCCAAATCTTGACGCTGTCTCCCGTCCTGCACCAGCGCGTATCCAGTGCTTCATCTTCCATGATCAAGGACCAATCCTCTGCGAATGGGGCCTCACTCATTGGGGCCAAAATCCGGCAAAACCCAGTAGAATCTATGGATGAAGACGCGATGTAAGTTGCAGAAGCCGGGAGCGCAGTCGGTGCAAACAACCAAGGAATGGTCCATGCCTGACCCGCTGCAATGGCCTCGGTAGCAAAGGCCAGCGCTTCACCCGGATTCCAAGCGTAATCCCGATTGACATCGTCCACAGCAATGGCTTTGTAGCGACCCGGAGCCAAATAAGACCCGGTGAATTTTCCATCCTCATTGGTGACGGCAATGGCCCTTGGGCGTTCGCCTACCCAGATGCTATCCCACGGCGTCGATTCCGCATAAAACAAAGCGCGCAATCCAGGCACTCCTTTTCCTGTTCGATGATCCACAACATGCCCTTCGAGGGTCAAAGTGTCCAAATCATTCCCTGTAGAAAAGGCAAAAAAGAGCGCCTCTGCCGGATTCGATTCATGCAAATCAACCAGCGCATCACCAAAATTTAAAACGTAGGTGGTCTCCGATGCAAACCAACTTGGATCAAAATCTACCAGCACTTCCTTTCCCTTTGTCTTGAATTCCGGGGAACCACTGATCGGCGGGGAAATGAGCAGTTGCTGAGTCGCATTCCGGGACACCACGTATTCATCAAAGCGCAACGTCAAAGACTCCAATTGCAGATTGGATGTTCCGCTCGGGGGGGTCATTTGAAGCACTTGAGGAGGTGTGTCATCCAGCGGGCCACCTGTTGGCGATGAAACTTGAGCGCAACCCGCCAAAAGGACCAATCCCAACAGCCATGGCTGACGAACTCTTCGTTGTGCTTTTGTTCGATTCATTCCCAGTGATTCCAATGTGCAGCCAAATGATGCAGAATTGCCGTCAATCCATCCACATCGACCTGAGAAAAACCTGAAACTTTGACCGAGTCAATGTCCAAGACAGCCACCACTTCGCCATTCACCACTACGGGCATCACCAATTCCGAAATTGAAAGGGCGCTGCAGGCAATGTGGCCCGGGAAATCATGCACGTTGTCTACGACTTGTGCCTTCTTGGAGTCCCATGCCGCAGCACAAACTCCTTTCCCATGGTGCAGCCTTGTGCAGGCGACAGGACCTTGAAAAGGCCCCAATACCAATTCGTCTCGTTGCGCATCGACCAGGTAGAATCCCACCCAATGCCAATCAAACGCCGCATACATCGCGGCCGATAGATTGGCCAAGTTGGCCGTACGGTTCACTTCTCCCTCCAATAAAGCCACCCATTGCGGGGTCAAGGCCTGATAGAGGTCGACGCGGGTGTCGGCGTGCGGGAGTTTCGGGGTCAACATCGGCGCAAAGATACCTTAGGTCCGCAACACATTGGTTCAAGCCAAAGCCAAGGCCAGGGCGCCGATGACCTCGTGCGGAGAATCCTCTAAAGCCGCCGCGCACATTCGAAACGTGGTGCCTGTCGTTAAGACATCGTCAACCAACAATACCTTGCGCGGCGATGTTGACCTTCCGTCCGACATCGTGTACGTCCCCTCCAGCTTGCGTTGACGCTCTTTTCGGGTCATTCCAGTGAGCGACGCTCCATGACTGGTCCGCCCAAGCAATCGGGACTCAACAGGGGCTTTCAAAACAGACGCCACGCCTCGTGCTACCCATTCCGCTTGATTGAATCCCCGATCCCATTTTCTGCGCCAGTGCAGCGGAATGGGAACCAAAACGAGGGCGTCCATCGACGCCGGTAAATCCTCGCATCCGATCGCCAACCAGCGGCCCCAATGCCAGGCCAACCAACGGTCACCCCGGTACTTGATGGTTCGTATTTGTGCCTCCAGAAACGCGGATTCCCTCAAACGAAATCCCACTTGACCCCAAGGCATTGCCAAGCGCTCTTGCATCAAAATTCGCCCCATCTCTCCGCGCAAATCGGGCCAATGCATGGCACACAAACCACAATACGGAATCGGCGTCGACTCCTGCAACATCCACACCCCACAGTTCACACAATGCCGCGGAAGGACCACATCCGCAAGAGCTTGCACCATTGCCATGCTCCAAGGTATCCCGTCATTGTGCTGGCCGGTTGTTTGGTTCACAGCCGTCACCGCTAAATTTGTGCCCTCCATGAAATTCGGAAAACTTCCTTCCATCGATCACTGCAGCCCTGATTTCTTCGAGCTGCCCCCGGTCGACGAGCGATTTTGCGCGCTCGATTCCGAAGCTCAATCGGCTCCCGTGACGGTCCGATCAGGAGGAACGATGTGGACCATTCGGCCCTGGCGAGGGCATGTTTATCCCGAGAAGGCGATCCAACGAAGTTGGCCTGAATGGTATGGGAAACAGTTTTCAAGTCTTGAATTCAACGCCACCCATTACCGAATCTATCCGCCCGAAAAAATGGCGGCATGGGCCGAGACCATGCCGGACGACTTTCGATTCTGCCCCAAATTCCCCCAAATCATTTCCCATTACCGACGCTTCAACCGATGCGAGGGCCCTACCGATGACTTCATTGATGGGATCTTGGCCTTGGGCCACCGATTGGGAACGAGTTTCATCCAGCTTCCGCCGCATTACGCCCCCAAGCATGCCGCGCATTTGTTGGAATACCTCAAAAAATGGCCAGAAGAATTGAAGTTAGCGGTCGAATTTCGTCATCCAGAATGGTTTGAGGACACCCCAGAATCCTTGACCATTTGGCAACTCTTGAAGGATCGTGGAATTGGTGCCGTCATCTCAGACACCGCCGGCCGGCGAGACGCCTTGCACATGCGGATCACGGCCCCGCATGTGATTGTCAGATTTGGCGGTTACGAAAGACACCCTTTGGATGATGTGCGCATCCGGCAGTGGGCTGAATGGATCAACCAATGGAAGACGAGTGGCCTCCAATCCTTTGATTTTTTGGTACACGAACCGGACAGCGTCCTGACACCCCAGACGTGCATTCAATTCGCAAATCACCTGAAGCAGACCAGTCAATTGTCGTGTCGGTCACCGAAGCTCATGGACACCACGCAAACCCTCTTTTAAAGTTCAGCTGTCAGGAAGAAGGACTGCGCGTTTTCGTGCATCAAGCGCCGTGACACTTTTTAAACTTCTTGCCTGAACCACATGGACAAGGTTCATTGGGTAGCACCTTCTTTTCCGTTCGAATCGGTTCTGATTTTCTCGGGGGAGGAGGGGGCATTCCGGGCTGACCGCCTTGGCGAGTCGCGTTTTGACGCGCTGCTGCCATGGCCTGTTGCTGCATGTTCTGAACGCCCTCTTTCGAAATGTCCATCCTTCCTGGTGCCACGGGGCGAGGCGCTGGAGCCTGCTTGACGCCCTGTTGACCGGGACCTGTTGGTATCGTGCACTTGAGCAAGAAAGAGGCCACTTCAGCATTCATTCGCTGGACCATGCCCTTGAACAATTCATACGACTCAAACTTGTAAATCAACAGAGGATCCTTCTGTTCAAATCGAGCCAACTGCACATTGGACCGGAGGTCATCCATATTCCGCAAATGCTCTTTCCAATACTGGTCGATGATGGCCAACACCACGGCCTTCTCAAGTCCTTCCATGACGCTAACGCCCTCTGAAAGAACACTTTGATCGATATCGGCGGCGACTTGAATGGTTTTACGGCCATCCGTAAATGGAACCAAGATTTGCTTGAAGTCATTGGCGGGATCATCCTTGACCCGCTGGATGACCGGATGGGCTCGCTCCGCCAGATCCTTCAACTTCATGCGGTATACCGCCTCCGCACTTTGGTAGCTTTTATAAGCGATTTCCTCGGCATTACCGGTAGCAAACCCTTCGGCATCCACTGGAGGTTCGATGCCGAAATCACGCAACAACGCCAGGCGGAAACCTTCATATTCCTTTTCCGGCTGGTACGCCATAACCGATGCCTCTACCAACTCAAAGAACATGTTGGCGATGTCCGTTCGTATGCGGTCACCATGCAAGGCGTGTCGACGACGCTTGTAAATGACCTCCCGCTGCGCATTCATTACATCATCATATTCCAACAACCGCTTGCGGACACCGAAATTGTTTTCCTCTACCTTCTTCTGCGCCCGTTCGATGGACTTGGTGATCATGGAATGCTGGATCACATCGCCATCCTGATGTCCCATGCGGTCCATCATTTTTGACACCCGGTCTGAAGAGAACAACCGCATCAAATCGTCCTCCAATGAAACGTAAAACTGAGAGGACCCGGGGTCCCCTTGACGTCCGGCTCGTCCGCGCAACTGGCGATCGACTCGGCGGCTATCGTGCCGCTCAGTGCCGATGATGGCCAATCCTCCTGATTGCTTGGTCTCTTCGGTCAATTTGATGTCCGTACCTCGACCCGCCATGTTCGTGGCAATCGTCACCGTCCCCGGCTTGCCCGCTTCACTCACAATTTCTGCTTCGCGTTGGTGCAGTTTGGCATTCAAAACTTGGTGCTTGATCTGTCGGATGTCCAGCATGCGTGAAAGCAATTCGCTGACTTCAACAGTCGTCGTTCCTACCT
>JAQCJQ010000156.1 GCA_027593035.1 Bacteroidota bacterium
GGGTCATGTATCTGTCAACGCTGTTCTGCAATTATGTAATTATGTAGATCACATTGAGCGTGTTACTGGCGTCAAGCCACGCAAAATTCGTGTGGTACTTGGTCGCGGGGCGGCAGCCCAAGACTTTGAGGTTTCAAGACTTTTTGCTTACTACGGTGCCTTGAAAGAAAGATTCGTCGAGGCTCTCAGCTCTAAAGAAGAGCCCTACCCGCTTCCTGTTGCTCACTGCGCAGTTTGTCGATGGAGTGAGCGATGTGAAAATCGATGGAAAGACGATGACCATCTTTCACGTGTTGCATTCATCACTTCGTCACAAGTGAAACGTTTAGAAAAAGCTGGTGTCACGACAATGAAATCACTCGCGTTACTTGCCGTAGATAAACAAATTAAAAAATTTGAGCCAGAGGTCTTGGGTCGATTAGTAGCTCAGGCAAAAGTGCAAAAGTCGAGTGAAGATAAGCCAGTTCCAGATTACGAACTTGTCTTGCCTGCAGAAAAAGGTCTTGGTCTGGCATCACTTCCAAAGCCGGACGATGGCGATGTTTTTTACGACATTGAGGGGCACCCATACTTTGGCAATCATGGTCTTGAATATTTGCACGGATACGCCACGGTTGACGGGGGATTCAGATTTCAGGGGAAGTGGGCACATGATTCGGCACAGGAAAGAAAGGTGTTCGAAGACTTCGTTGATTTTTTAATGAACCGCTGGCGGGATAACCCCGGTATGCATGTTTATCACTACGCCCCATACGAGACGACCGCGTTAAAGCGATTAATGGGTCAATATGGCACCCGTGAGGCTGAGATTGACGCAATGTTGCGCGGCGACATCTTTGTCGATTTGTATCGAGTTGTGCGACAGGGGCTAAGAATCGGAGTCTCATCGTATTCAATCAAAAAGTTGGAGCCGCTGTATATGCCGGCTCGTCAAGGTCAGATAGTTATGGCCAGTAGCAGCGTGATTGAGTATGAGAAGTGGTTGCAAACCGGCGACCAGCAGATACTTGACGACATTTTGTTATACAACAAAGAAGACGTTGAGTCAGCCTTCCTTTTGCGCAACTGGCTAGAGAAACGACGCGCAGATGTTGTTAGTCGACAGGGCGACATGCCAAGGGGTCCATTGGCCAAGCCAGATGATTCAATGAGAATTGATGCTGAACTACAAAAGCTGATTGATCACTTGAACCACGATCGACCCACTTCGGTAGGTAGTTAAATTATGGCTCAGACCTCAGATTTGCAAAACTCGAGTGCTCGGTGGCTTTTGGCTGACCTGCTTTTATGGCACCAGCGCGAGGCTAGACCCGATTGGTGGATCTATTTCGAACGTATTTTGACATACGACACACAAAAATTTCTTGAAGACGCAGACTGTCTCGGTGGTCTTCAAGTAGTCGGTCAAGTCGGTGAGATTAAGCAGTCATTTGTTTGGCGATTCAGTTTTCCGACCGATCAAGACTTAAAAATCAAAGTCGATGATGAAGTGTTTGACCCGATGCCGGCGCGTACAGAGTTGTTTGTTGAAGAAGCGGAAGGATTGCCTGGTTTCCCAAAGCCAAAACTAGTAGGTACGGTTGTCGCAATAGACGAAGTAAATGGCTTTATTGATGTCAAACGTGGGAAAAAACAAGGATCGCCGACTGCTTCAAGCTTTATCCCTAGCGCTCGGGTCGCTGATGAAAGGATTCGAAAGGCACTTCAGCGGCTTGCTCAGGCATTGATAAATGATGAAGGCTCGCTTGACACAGAGTTTTCTGCCGCGTGGTCGCTTTTACGACTTCGAAAGAGCAAGTTTCGGTCTGGGGCATCGTTGGCGCCAGTAAAAAACGAGAGCGCTTCAAATCGTTTTATTCGTCTTGCACCCCTTCTAGACGGGTCCTATCTCGTTGTGCAAGGTCCACCTGGTTCGGGTAAAACCTGGGCTTTGGCACGAGCAGTCATTGAATGTGTAATTGCAGGTCAAAAAGTGGGGCTTTGTGCTTTTAAACACGAGACTCTGAAGTCCATGGTTGACGCCATTGTCGAGGCGTTAAGTGACCCGAAAATTTCGTCACGGTTGAAGAGTTCTTCCGCAAACTTAAAGATCATGCGAAAAATTGAAATGGATGAGAAGCCTGCAGACGAAACGATCACAGTGACTGAAGTTGAGAACAACCCAGAAATATTTGACGCAATTGAATCCAACTCCCACAATGTATTCGCAGGCACTGCCTGGGTTTTTACAGACGAGAAAGCCCCACAGCTTGATGTCATTTTTATTGATGAGGCTGGGCAAATGTCGCTTGCTAACGCTGTTGGCGTCTCAACTGCGGCAAAGAGTTTGGTTCTAGTGGGTGACCCGCAACAGTTGGCCCAGCCCGGAAAGGGTTCACACCCTCTTATGCCTGAAGAAGCTACAGAGCTTTATCCGTTCGGTGCGACAGCATCGGCTTTGCAACATGTTCTTAAAAACAATGAAACTGTTCCAGACGATGAGGGCATTTTTCTTGATGTAACTCAGCGTCTGCACCCTGAAATCTGCCAATTTATTTCGGAAGCTATGTATAACGGTCGTCTCGAAAATGCGCCGCACTGCAACAAACGTTCAATAATCATGGCGACTGGTGCACATGAATCAGGAATTCGATGGTGCCCGGTTGAGCATGAAGGTAACAAAATGTATTCGACCGAGGAAGTTGATGCGATTAAAAATATTGTAAGTCAATTTGTTGGTTCTTCCGTGATTAATAAATCTGGGGAAGTACGAACTCTCAGCGAAGCTGACATAATGATTGTTGCGCCTTACAATTCGCAAGTTAATGATTTGAAAGTTGCGTTGCCTGACTGCAAAGTTGGAACTGTAGATAAATTTCAAGGCCTCGAATCACCGGTAGTCATTCTCTCGCTCACTGCGTCGAGCTCAGAGGACGTGCCACGAGGGATGGACTTCTTGTACAGCACGAATAGGTTCAATGTTGCAGTTTCGCGGGCAAAGACACTTTGCATCGTGGTTGGCAGCCCACGCCTGTTGGCTGCGCGTTGCAACTCGGTACGACAGTTGCAACTTGTAAACGTGCTCTGTCGTTATGTTCAAATGGCTAAGCGTTGGGTGTAGCTGTAGCAAGAGTCTGTATCTAGGCCATAATCGCAAACAAAATCAGAATGGGGATTGCGAATAGGAGCACAACACCCAGGACTGGCACAATAATGACGAAGGCGATGCAGGCCAGAGTTGCGATCCAGACCCACCACAAAATGTATGCGAATAAACTCATAGACCAGACAATAGACACGCGGTGTCACACGGTTAGTTTGTCACTCGTCGCCATCAGCACTTTCAACTGTTGGGCCTTCGAAAAACCC
>JAQCJQ010000031.1 GCA_027593035.1 Bacteroidota bacterium
ATCCAGTTTTCTCGGGTGGGACTATGTCAATCTATGGTTGTTTGCCGCCCCAGGAGACCCCCAATATCCCGATTCGGATTCAAACAATTGGTGTGTTTTTGATGGCCAATTGATCAACACAGACTGGGAATGGGGGGAAGACTTTATTTTGAATGAGCAAGGACATTGTACCCCCTCATTTCCAGCTTGGGGCGCATTGCCAGGCAGTGCTTCCTCGCACCTAACGCTCTTGCGAAACGCCCTTGAAATTGCCGGCATATCGGTCGACGAATACCAAGACCAATCCCTATTCATTCCGGTGCATTCCGCATTCGACCTGCCTCTATCCGATGATTGGTCGGTTGAAGCCATTCCTTTTGACGCGATATCCACACAACCCATGACCCATCCCATTGCGATGCATGCCGATATCGGAGACCACGCCGAAAAAATCTTGACTTGGATTGTTGATGGCAAACCCATCAATACCCTGGAGTTCGAGCATCATTTTGGCTGGAATGAACCGAATGCGCATTGGATCGGCCCCTGCGTCATTCCCGCTGCTGGAAAGGTCACAATTGGCGGACCTGAAGGGAATGGGATGGATTGGCAGCAGCCATTCTACGTTGAAAGTTCTCCCTGTTCAGAAGCCATCGAACTGCCTCAATTTGGAACCTTGATTCTTGGAGACACGCTCGGTAATGGCGTGGGGATTCTAAGCATTCAGCCGGGCACACAATTGGTAATCGGTCCGGGATCCAAGTTGCACATCGGACCCTCAAGTCAACTCCACATCGAAGAAGGAGCGCAATTGATTCTCAATGGTGGCGAGGTCATTGTCCATCCAGGCGGCACTTTGAATGTTCACAGCGACGGGCAGATTCTGGTGAGTGAAAGCAGCTACATCGCATGCAACGGACCTGATGGGAACGTCCTATTCAATGGGGATTTGATCGTGTCCGATGGCAAAACCATTCAAATATCTCCGACAACCAATCACGCCGCAGGTTCCATCGAAATTACAGAAATGACTGCGTACGTTCAGCTTGGCATAGGAAGTGTTTGGGAAATCACCGGCCAAGCAACCGATCCCTTGGCGTTCACCCTGCAAAATCACGCAGGATTGAGTGTGCATGGCGCTGGAATTCTTGAAATGACCGATGTCCAGCTGGACATGAACGAATTCAGCGCACTCTTGGTGCACACGAAAGCGGAATTTCAGCAGGTCAACTTGCACGGAAGCAACGCATCGGCACCATGCGCATTCTACCATCGGCTTCAATGGAACCAAGGGACGCTGCACAACGCTTTCATATCACACCAGCATCCAAGTTCTGCTGCCATGCAATTGACAGCCCTGCAGGCATTCAACTCCGAATGGAGTGCCACCCAATCAGGATTGCACATGGAGCAGTGTAATTGGAACCAAAGCGCTTTTTCATTGGACCAGGTCCCGATGCATTCTTGGATCCGCAACTCATCGTTTGAATCCGGTTTTTATAGCACCCCACAACTTCAGGTCACAGCGAGCGAGCACATTTTGCGCATCGAATCTTCCGTGTTTTCCAATCACTCAACTGGAATCAAGCTCCAAGAGCAGCAGGCCAATCTTCTCTGCAACGTCTTTGACAACCTCAGCAACGGCCTTCATATCGACTCCCTCGGAAAGGTCAACATCGCTCCTCCTTTTGGGAAAAACACGTTCATGCACAACAACCGGCATGTTCATTTCAATCATGGCTTGTGGCTGGACTGTTTGCAAGGAGGCAATGCCTTTGGACCCGTGGATTACCGCTATTTTGAGGGGACAATTGCAGGCCTTGATGGGGGCGATAACGCCGTGATTCTGTTGGCCTGCAATGGGAATGACTGGAGCCATTGCGCGGGAAACGGACCGTGCGTGATTGCGCCGATTCAATTGGAATCCAGCGGTGATGGCACCCCTATTTTCCTGAAGGACGCAGCTCCGGTTTTGCTCCAATGCAATGATTCCAATTCTGGTGAAATCCAGCCAGATCAGGACGACCCTAAGGCCGTAGCAGACTCGAACACTGAGGCCTTGCTGAACTGGATGGTTTACCCCAATCCTGTTCTGCAGGATCTTCATGTCTACTGGGTCTCTAGCAAACCACATCCTGAACAGGTCCAAATGGACGCCTTTGATTCCGCCGGCAACCTGGTGCTTTCACTCGCTCAATCTCTGGCTGCGGATGGGGCAATTACCTGCTCCGTTGTTGGGCTCACACGGGGTTGGTACAGCCTGCACCTCAAAACGCCCGATGGAATCACCCAGGCCTTTCAAATCATCCTGAGTGCTCCATGAAGAAACGCAGGGCCGCGAGGTAGCTCTCTGCTCCCAATCCACTGATGCTCCCAAGACAAGCCTCCCTCAGTAGAGAAGGTTTGCGAAATTCTTCACGGGCATCCGGATTGGAAAGATGGACCTCAATGACTGGCGATTCAATGGCCAATACAGCATCCCGAATGGCCACGCTTGTGTGCGTGTATCCTCCTGGATTGAAAACAATTCCGTGTGCGGAGAATCCATGGGCTTGCAGCGCATTGATCAGCTCTCCTTCCACATTGTCCTGGACCGCGATCAATTCGAATCCTCCTTCCACAGCCATCACGCGAAGGGTTTCGTTCAATTCATCCAGCGTCAAGGAACCATACACTTCTGGTTCGCGGGTGCCCAATAAATTGAGATTCGGGCCGTGGAGTACGAGGATCTTCTTCACGGCTCAAATTTACAGCATCTCCAACCACACGGGAAGCACAAATGCTGACCACACAACCGCAAGGAATGCTGCGATTAGATTCAGTACAAACCCGACACGGGCCATTTGCCCCATGCGAATCTGATTGCTTCCAAAAATGATGGCATTGGGCGGTGTCGCCATCGGTAGCATGAACGCGCAACTGCTGGCCAATGCCACGGGTACGGCCAGCATCAAAGGGTTCAACCCCAATTGCAACGCCACTTGAGCCACCACGGGGACCATCACCACCGTTAAGGCGAGATTGCTCATGACTTCCGTGAGCATCAAAGCGACAAAGGCAAATGCGGCAATCATGAGCCAAAGCGGCCACCCTCCCTGCTCGGAGAGCGAATTCGCAACGACCTCCAAGATTCCTGCTCGTCCAAGTGCACCAGCGAGGGTCAGCCCTCCTCCAAAAAGCAATAGAATCTCCCAAGGTAGGCGTCGGGCCTCTTCCCAAGACATCAGGCTTCGCCCCTGTTCTCCCGATGGAATCAAAAACAAACTAACCCCGGCCGCCATGGCAATCGTGGTGTCGTTGAGCGACCAACCCGTCCACCCTTCGATGAACCGTCTAGAGATCCACAAAAGAGCTGTGACCCCAAAGACGAAGCCGACTCGTTTTTCTGCGGATGACCAGCTCCCAAGTGTTTCCAACTCCTTTCGAATCGGTTGTACCCCCGCTCCAATGGTGTCTTTCGAAATCGGAAGCAGGACACGCGTCAAAACAACATAGACCAAGAAAAGTAAGATGGCTGAAAACGGCGTGGCCAAAAGCATCCACTCCATGAACGGAATGATGACGCCGTACTGCTCCTCCATGATCCCGGCCAAGGCTACATTGGGCGGAGTCCCCACCAAGGTCGCCATGCCACCAATGTTCGCCGCATACGCCGTGCCCAAAAGCAAGGCCACGGCAAAGTTGGGATGTTGTTTCAAATCCAATTTGGATATGACGGAAAGCGCAATCGGCAGCATCATCAGCGTCGTAGCGGTATTTGAAATCCACATACTCAGCAGAGCAGTCGAGAGCATAAACCCTCCGATCAACCGTCGGGGACTTCCTCCTGCAGCGGCCAAAATGTTCAGCGCAAATCGCCGATGTAAATTCCAGTTTTCCAAGGCAATCGCTACCAGAAATCCGCCCATGAACAAGAAGACATAATGGGAACCGTAAGGAGCCGTTGTCTCTCCAACTGTCGCAATTCCCATCAGAGGAAACAAGACAATGGGAAGAACGGATGTGACGGCAATCGGCACAGCCTCGGAAATCCACCAAATCAACATCCACGAACTCGCAGCCAAAACCGATGTCGCAGGCTCGGACCATCCAAATTGAGGTGCCAAGAAGTAAACGAGACAAGCCAGCAACGGACCTGCCAATTGGCCCAAAAGACGTGAACCAATCATGGGGCTATAGGAATTTTGAAAACGGCATGGTATGGAAGATGGTCTGAAATATAGACGCCATATTTGATTAGTTCATCGGCACAAACCCAATCTACAGTCACGTCTCCTCGATAAAAAATGGCGTCAATTCGCGTCGCTCCTGCGACGTTTTGCGGAAAAAAGGTGGCGTAGGTTCCGAAGTTTTTTCGGCACCGGAAATTGGCCGTCTCGTAGGTGTCTTGAAGATCCGAGGTTTCGAGCAGTTGCATGATGGGAGCCGATGTAGGTTCCGCATTGAAATCACCACAGACAAGGGTCAAATCCGCTTTGCCAGCCCAGCCCGTCCAGCCCGCCATCACGTTGCTCGCGGCCAATCGCGCTTCCTCGCTCACATGGGACCAATGGGTGTTGAGCACCCGAATCGTTTGCTTGGTTTGAAGGTCATGGAGCAACACAATGGTCACAATGCGTGGCAAATCAGCACCCGGCCCCAAACTGCCTGCGATCATGGGCGTGTCAGACAACCAGCGAACTTCACCATGCAAAAAGTCAAATCGTTTTTGGTTCCAAAAAATGGGACAGGCCTCACCCGCTCCATCGCGATCCCGGCCACCACCGAAGTGACCATGCCGGGGCATTCGTTTTATCAAATCCTCCTTTTGTTGAGGCAAAGCTTCTTGTAGACCGACCACATCGAAATACCGCACTGCATCAGCCACCTCATCTTTCCGGTCTTCCCAGCGCAGCGTATCGTCCGGATTGGCATACCGGATATTGAACGTGGCTACACTCAACTCCTTCACCTCTTGAGAAAACGCCATTCTCCCCCCCAGACAAAAGCCCATGAACAGGACGCCATGCAGGGCAATCGAAAAAAATCTTCCTGATTTATGCATGTGCGCAAGATACCGCGTGCAGGGGACTACATTTGCAATCGTGGGACGTGAACGAAGATTCAAAAAGAACGATCCGCTTGAATTGCGGATTGAAGACATCGCCTTTGGGGGACAGGGCATTGCGCGCATACCCACGGAAAAGGGGCCTTTCGTCATTTTCGTTCAAAACACATTTCCGGGACAATTGGTTCGATGCCGCGTTGTCAAGTGCAAATCGAAATACGCCGAATGCCGATTGGAGGATGTTCTGGAACGGGCACCGGAAGAAGTTGAATCCGGATTCCAGGACATTTCAGGAGCGCCCTACACGCATGTGCCCATCGACCTGCAAAAAAAGCTGAAAGAATCCAGCGCATTGGATCTCTACAAACGCATTGGCGGCGTCGAAGATGTCCAATCCGTTTATCGTGGCTTTGTCGACTCTCCGCAACATTGGCACTACCGCAACAAGATGGAGTACAGCTTTTCTGCCATTCTCCACGATCCCAACAGCGGCGAAAAAATCGATGGCTTTGGCCTCGGATTCAAGCGGCGTGGAACGTGGTGGGCCGTAGAGAATCTCGATGGCGATTCCGGCTTGTTTGATGAAGCGGTCGAAAATCAGCTCCACATTTTACGGCAATGGTTTGAAGACACCGGCCTTCCTCCCTGGCATCCACCGCAGCGCGTTGGCTTTTATCGGTTTTTAGTCGTTCGGAAGAGCATTGCGGACAACACGCTTCTATTCAACTTGGTAACGAGTTCCGCGGACATCGATCAATTTCCTCGAGAAGCCTTTGTCCTGAAAATGCAAGAGCTGTTCGGCGAACGCATTGCAGGCATCTTGCACACCATCAATGACAACACCGGCGAACGGGTCGAATCCCGGGAAGGAAGCAGTGAGCTTATCTTCGGAAAGAGCACCATTACGGAGTCCATGCACGGTTTGAAATTTGACATCAGCATGTCGAGTTTTTTTCAAACCAACCCCTCCTGTGCTGAGCGGCTTTACGCTGAGGTCATTGCCGCGATTGACCCCGCCAATGACAGCCTGCAATTGGGAACAGCTACGCGAGCGAAACAAGATGTTGTCATGGATTTGTTTTGCGGTACAGGGACGATCGCGCAGATGCTGGTTCGTCACACGGGCATGGACGTGATCGGTGTGGACATTGTGGAAGAAGCCATCGCGGACGCCAAGAAAAGTGCCGAAAGAAACGGGACCACAGGGATTGAATTCCATGCAGCGGATGTCGGGAAGTTTCTGCTGGAATTTCCAGAGTACGCTGGACGCATCCGAACCATCGTCTTGGACCCGCCCCGAAGTGGCATCTCCCCGCGAACACTCAGAAAAGTCATCCGATTGGGTGCTCCAAAACTGGTTTACGTTTCCTGCAACCCCGCCACTCAAGCGCGGGACATTACGACGTTGAGTGAATTCGGTTACACCATGACATCGCTCAAATTTGTTGATCAATTCCCACACACTGCTCACGTTGAAGCCGTGGCCGTATTTGAAAAGGCCCGATAAAGAGGACCTTGCAAACAACCTGCTCAATTGACCCCATGGCACGCACTCAAATCTTAACCGCAGACCAAATCGAACGCAAATTGCAGCGAATTGCTCGCCAGATTGCGGAAGAATTCTTTGCTGCGCCTTCTCTCCACGTTGTCAGCATCGCTGGGAATGGAGAAATCATGGGACGACGGCTCGTCGGTATTTTGGACTCCATCTGTGACATGCCCCTGCATGAGGCGACTGTGCGGCTCAACAAAGTGAACCCCTTGAGTGAATCAGTGACATGCACTGTTGATTTGAGCAGCTTCAAAGACCAACACATTGTGCTCATCGACGACGTATTGAACAGCGGCAAAACGCTCATCTATGGCGTGAATCACTTGCTCAATTCAGGTCCCAAACGGATCGCAACAGCCGTGATGATTGATCGCATTCACAGAAAATTCCCTATACGAGCGGATTTCTGCGGGCTCTCATTGAGCACCAATCTGAAAGAAAACATCGTCATTGAAATTCACGCCACACCTTCGGATCAGGACACGGCTGATCTGATGGATTGACGAGGCCTTAAAGCTGCATCCAACGAAGGAGATCCTGTTCCGAAACCGCCTCGGTCAGACGTTCATGGGCAAAGGAGTAGCACGATTGCCTTTCCTTCCAGTGAACTTGAATTTCCTGAGCGTGAAATGGCCTCCCTTGGCTTTCCAAAACCGGACGATTTGGATGCGCTAATAAACGAGGAATGAGCACATCAATGGAGGGGTCGAGATGGACCACGTGACCGGCGTTCCCGAGCATTCGGTCAACTCCAATGGCACAAGGTGTCCCCCCACCGCATGCCACGATTGCGATCGAAGCGTCGTCTACTACTTCCGACAAAACCATCGCTTCTTGTCGTCGGAAATGCGCCTCCCCGTGTTCCTGGAAGGCCTCTTGAATGGTCTGACCCATGGCCAACTCGACAGCATCATCGAGGTCGACATATCGCCGGCCTGAAGCCTCAGCGAGCAGTTTGGCTGCATGGCTTTTCCCAGCTCCCATGTATCCGATGAAAAAGATGCGTTTCATGCCGCTTAGCGAACAGGTACGCGAAACATCGAACGGTCTCCGATGAATCCTTCCAAGGTATCGCCCGGGTGCGCAGGCCCAACTCCTGCTGGAGTCCCCGTGAAGAGGACATCACCGAGTTTCAACGTCATGAATTTCGAAACGTAAGCAATCAATTGATCGATGCTAAAAATCATGTCCTTGCTCTGCCCTTCCTGCACCACAACTCCATTCCGCTCAAGACGAAATCCAATGCTCTGTAAACCACCGCCCGTCAAGGAATCAATGGGCAACCAATCCCGACTGATGACGGCCGATCCATCAAATGCTTTGGCTTTTTCCCAAGGATGGCCCATGGATTTGAGCTCGGCTTGTACATCCCGGGCTGTAAAGTCAATGCCCAAAGAAATGGCATCGCAATAGCGATGTGCAAATTCGGGTGCAATGGACTTTCCCAATTTACTGATCCGCACCAACAACTCCACCTCATAATGGACTTCTTGAGACCAGTCCGGTAAATAAAACGGGTGACGGTGAGCCAAAACCGCACTGTCCGGCTTCAAAAAAAATAGCGGCTCTGAAGGAACGGTATGCCCCAATTCCGATGCATGATCCGCGTAGTTCCGTCCAATACAGATGATTTTCATGTGCTTGCGATTCCTCACAAAGGTCGCAAAGGAATGGCTGCTATTTCAAATAAAAAGCCACCTCCACACGACGATCCTGCGAGCCCGCTCGCCGTTCTCGTTCCTCTCCAAAATAATTGAGCAGAACGCGATCACTGGAAACCCCCGTTTCCAATAGATACGCTTGAACCTTTTGAGCACGCCGTTTGGATAGCGTCAAATTGCTATTGCGCTCTCCCGTAGCATCGGCATGGCCGGTGCACACTAGACGAATTTGAGGATAGCGGCCCATCAACTCCATGATCTCATGGAGTTGCATTTTGGCATTCAATCCCAACTGCGAGGATCCCGAGAGGAATGCGATGTCAAGGGATGCCGGTATATGCAAATGCGCCAAAGACGGGTCCGATGCCAAAGGAAGCAACCGATCCGGCCGAGCGGAATCCATGCCGTTGCCACCTTCAAGTCGACGCAGCCGTTGATCCTGAGATTCCAGTAAGGAAAGGATGCGTTCAAGCCAATCTTTCCATTCATCCGATTCACCGATCTGCGTCGATGGCTGGGCAATCCACTCAGAAAGGTCCACTGTAGAAAGTTCTCCTTGGGTGATTTCCGAAGCGCTCCAATCCAAAGGTGTGAGCAACGAATTCGGATCCCAATCCGCCATGTCAAACGGCTCTACTGACTCACCTTTCTGCGCTCGAATGGCCTCGTCCAAAGCGCGTTTCAATTCCGTGTTGTAATGTACATTCAACTCGATGGCCACCTGCATTTTCAACTCGTCGAGAGCGCTTTGAACCATGACATACCATTCTTGTGACTCGGACAGCCCTTCTGCCATTCTCCACCGCCGTAAATCACGATGAGAGAGGGCATCCACTCGTTTGATCAGAGCCTCTACTTCCGGCGAAAACGATCGGAAGGAAGGAAGGAAATCAAGGGATTGCAAGGCATGCACATCCCGAACAATTCGTTCCATTTGCGCCAGCACTTGACGCTGATTCAAACGCCAGTTGACCTCACCCGCTTGGAGATCCACCTCCACAGCGCCATCCAAGAAAAAGCCCATGTTGTCCATCATGAGCTCATGGGCTCGTTGCATTCCCGGTGATGACGGCTGTGATGCTTGTGCCCGCAAGGCCACACCGACATGAAGGGCCATGAGCCCCCAGAAAACGGTGAAAAAAGCCCGTGAAAACACGAAAAAGCGCATTTTGTAAATATCGCCTAAATACAATTAAGTATAGACAAACTTACTTACCGCTCCCTCTAAGTACTGTCAGTATCGTGTAAAAGAGGATTTTGAAGTCCAGAGCAATGCTCATGTTTTCAATGTAAATCAGGTCAAAACGCAACCGCTGCACCATCTCATCGACATTCTGAGCATAACCATATTTCACCTGCCCCCAAGACGTGATGCCCGGCCGAACTTTTTGCAAATGCCGATAGTGCGGCGCGCGCTCCATGATTTGATCAATGAAGTGAGCCCGTTCCGGTCGTGGACCCACCAAGGCCATGTCGCCTCGTATGACATTGAAAAACTGCGGGAATTCGTCCAAGCGCGATTTGCGCAAAAAGCGGCCAACCGGTGTAATTCTCGGGTCATCATCCCGACTGAGTTGCGGCCCCGATTGCTCAGCGTTCACATGCATTGTTCGGAATTTGATGATGCGGAAGGGCTCACCATGCCGACCGATGCGCTCCTGCATATAGAAGACCGGACCTTTTGACGTCAACAACACCAGCAGGCCAACGAGCATGAGCATGGGAAGCAAGACCACCAATGCGATGATGCTCACCGTCCAATCCATCAGCCGCTTGATGGACACTTGCCACTGCGGGATGATTTGGCGATCAATTTCAATCAAAGGCGCACCGTAGATACTGGACATCCGAACGGAACCACTCAGGATGTCATAGATGTCCGGGATGATGCGGATTTCTGTATTCAACCCTTCCAAGGAATTCAGGATGAGCTCGAGCACTTCATGATCACTGGAACCAATGGCAATGATTACTTCTTGAATTTGGTGGGTTTCAATCAGGCGTTGGATGTCATGGACCTTTCCCAAATTGGGCATCATCCCTTCCAAATGGGTGTCGGAACCATTGACTTGAATGAAGCCCTCAAACCGGTAACCCGGATCCTTCCGCAGAGACCGAATCTCTTCCACCATTCGCACCGCGCGCTCGTTGCCACCAATGACCAAGGTTGGAAAACTCCATTGTCCCGAATGGATCCGTTTAACCGTGCGCGTGGTAATCCACAAACGACCGGCGAGGGTCAAAAACCAGTGGCTCAAAATGAGCACGCTCAGAGATGCATAATACTGCTGGTAACTCGAGATGGCATCATCCAACAATAGCCCGAAGAACAACACCAACCCACCGATCAGAGACGTCCAGGTGACTTGACCGATTTCCAAGATCCGGTGCCGCTTGAGCGGACGTTGGTACATGCCTGCCATGGCATGAATGAAAATCCAGAACAAGGGGATGGCCAACAAGCCCATCTGGTAACGAAAATCTCCCATGACATCCCAAATCGTCGTCTCTAGTGCAGACTCGATGCGCACCTTGCGATAGGTAAATAACACGGTCCAAGAAGCGGCTCCTGTCAACCAATCAGAAATCACATAGGCCGCTATCAGGATGCGCTTGTTCATGGATACCGTAGCAGCTTAAAGTTGTCTAACGCAATGTGGGTCACCTCTTGCGAGTTGTCGTAATAGGCCTCGAGGATGATCTCATAATGCGTGGCATCGGGAGTCGAACGGATGACCGGTCCCAAGTCCAAATAAATCTTCTTCCAGTCGCCATCGGTGGGGTTGAGCACCAGAATGGGAATGCGGCTCGAATTGAAGGCATTCGCAGCTGCCAATCCCACGGCAAACGTTTGAGTGCAGCTGTAATTCATCTCAAGCCAAACGGGTCCTGTAGATGACAAGTCATATTGTTGTTCGTTCGTGGAAGCAAGGAGTACTTGCCGATCGCTGGACAGTTCAATCAATCCGCTTCCGACGCCCTCGAAGACCCATTGGGGGTCTTCCGTTCTCACCACTTCTGCGGTGCTCGTGCTTCCCATTTCAAATCGATTGGCACTTTCAAAATCTTCCGCCAGGATGACTTGCGTTTGCTCGGTATAGCCTACGGTCAGATTCAAGGTATCCCTTCCTCCATATTCCAAGTCAAGCGATGTGGGAAGGGCGTCATAAAAAGGATACGGCTGGCGCGTGGCGGAAACAGCGTTGGCCCGAATGCCGGCGAGCAACGTCAAATTCGCTGATGGACCCAATTGTTCCGGCGAAAGTGGAATGTCTGCTGGCAATGGAAAAGCGCCCAAGACATCCGTTTCAGTGTAAACCCAAACCTCTTCGATGCGATGTGAGTCCGACCCTTCATCTCCTTCCGTGGTCACCTCCATCGAGGCCACGTGCAAAAAATGAGGCGGTCCATCCCACGAGTCGATGCAACCCGTGATGCAGAACATCGCGATCGCAACTGCACAAAATGGAAGCAAGGAGTCGGATAAACGCACAGATTTGATTTGGTGGTGAGCCCGTTGGGAGTGCAAAAATACCGCATCCCTAGTGGTTCACATCGACCTTAACGATGGGATTCGTTCTTTCGTATTCAACCTTGCCAACAAAAAAGAACTTTTTTTAACAAAGCGCTCAATCCGAGCACCGAACGCACGAAGTGGCCCCTGGAAGTAAGAGAATTCGGCCAAATGGAATGGCTTCTCCGCAACGATGACACAATCCGAATCGGTCATCATGCAAACGTCCCATAGCACGATCCAAACCGGCCAACTGTTTTTCCACTTGGCGCAAAGCCGCTTCATTCACACTTCGGTTGTTGATGGCGTCCATTCGACTCACACGGCCAATGGCGTTCTCCGGGGGAATCGGCTTTGTCAACTCGCGGTATTCCATGATTCGGTCGCGCAATTCCGCCATGCGAATTTCCATTCGCTGCTTCATCTGTGCCTTCTCTTCTGGAGTCCAATTCGACATAAGCATTGCGTTGTAAACAAGATACGCCACCTTTCAAGGTTTGGCAAACCAAAGGAAGTGGTACTTTCGCGGCATGAAATTTTTCATCGACACTGCGAATCTCGATCAGATTCGCCAAGCTCAAGAACTCGGAATCCTCGACGGTGTGACCACCAACCCCTCGCTCATGGCGAAGGAAGGCATCACTGGGGAAGACGCTGTCAAGGCGCATTACATCGCCATTTGTGAAATCGTTGACGGAGATGTCAGCGCCGAAGTCATTGCCACAGATTTTGAAGGCATGATTGCCGAAGGCGAAGCCCTGGCGGCATTGCACCCCAACATTGTGGTCAAAGTTCCAGCCATCTTGGACGGCATTCGCGCGATCCGTTGGTTTACAGACAATGGCATTCGAACAAATTGCACGCTCATTTTTTCACCGGGCCAGGCCCTTTTGGCCGCTAAAGCCGGCGCTTCCTATGTCAGCCCTTTCGTAGGCCGATTGGATGATATCAGCTCCGATGGACTGCAGTTGATTGAGAAGATTCGTGCGATTTATGACAACTATGATTTCGGAACAGAAATTCTAGCTGCCAGTGTTCGCCATTCGATGCACGTCATTGAATGCGCCGAAATTGGAGCGGACATCATGACCGGCCCCTTGAGTGCCATTACTGGCTTGATGAAGCATCCTCTGACCGACTCTGGTCTAGCGCAATTTTTGGCGGATCACGCCAAAGCAAAAAGCTGATGCTTTTAAAAATTCACCCGGACAATCCGGATGAACGTAAAATTCGCCAGGCCGTCAAGATCTTGAATCGAGATGGCTTGGTCGTCATTCCTACCGACACGGTCTACAGCTTTGCCTGTGAATTGGGTTCCGCTAAGGGGCTTGAGCGGCTAGCGCGACTGAAAGAGATTCCACTCAACCAGGCGAAGTTCAGCATTGCCTGTGCTGATTTGAGTCAGCTCTCCACATATACCATGCCGTTGGACAATGCGCTCTTTAAAATTATGCGCAAGACGTTACCGGGCCCCTACACCTTCATTTTACCGGCGAGCAGCATGGTGCCCAAATGGTTCACGGGGAAACGGAAAACGATTGGAATCCGCGTGCCGGATCATCCGGTAACACGGGCGTTGCTTCAAGAGATCGACCGGCCCCTGATCGTTTCTTCCGTCCGCGATGAAGACGACATCGTGGAATACACCACCGATCCGGAGTTGATTGCGGAGCGTTTTGCCGACCGTGTGGACGCCGTCGTGGATGGAGGCATGGGGCATCTCCACGCTTCAACCGTGGTGGACTGCACGGGAAAAGAAATCGTCTTGGTCCGTCAGGGCCTGGGTGAAACGGAAGGCATTTTCACCTTCTGATTGCCTCAGCCTTGCGCTCGGTTGGAGAGCATGGGCACAAAGGCAAACTCGCCGTGTTTCTGCCGTGTAAATTCTTTTTCGCTGATGCGTTCAAAGCTATACATGAGCTGCGTATCGCCTTCTCCAACAGGGATGACCAACTTGCCACCGATGGCCAATTGCTGGAGCAAGGCTTCAGGCACTTCCGGAGCCCCGCACGTCACGATGATGCCATCAAAAGGAGCGAACGTTTTTTTGCCTTTGTACCCATCCCCATAAAAAAGCTGTGGCTTGAATCCCATTGACGCCAACAAAGGCCGTGCCTTGTCATAAAGCGAACGCTGTCGCTCAATCGAAAATACCTTGTACCCCATCGCACAAAGCACCGCGCATTGGAATCCACTTCCGGTTCCGATTTCAAGTACTTTTTGTCCCGGTACCAGCCCCAACAATTCGGTTTGACGCGCAACGGTATGAGGTTTGCTAATGGTTTGGCCCGCGCCGATTTGAAACGCCTTGTTTTGGTAGGCAAACTGCTCGAATGCTGAGGACAAAAAGAAATGCCGTGGCACGCGATCAATGGCATCCAGCACATCCTCATCGACGATGCCCAGCGTCCGCAATTCATCTAGCATCTTCCTTCTCAGGCCTTTATGGCGGTATTCGTCTTTCATCATCTTCCGGGTCAAGATAGCACGCGCAAAGGCACGTTCGCGTCGAATTCGAATGAGCTTTTGGAACACCTATTGTGAATTGCTTGTTCATGGAATCCATGTCCAACGCGTCGCGCCAAAAAATCTATGGACCTACCTTTAAGGCATGACAAAACATTGGTTTACTTGCAAAGTCAAGTACGTCCGACACGACAGCGAAGGTGCTGAAATCAAGGCCACGGAATCGTTTGTATTGGACGCTTACAATTACACAGAAGCGGAAACGCGCATGACAGAAATCTGTGAACAAGAGGGCATTCGACCTTTTGAGATTGTTCAAATCACCAAATCGGTCTTGTCCGAAGTCATTCGCTTTGAAGACGCCGATAAGTGGTTCAAGGTGAAAATCGCGTTGACCTCCATGGACGAACAGCGCGGGGTCGAAAAGGAAACCAACGAGTTCATCTTGCTTTCAGCCAATGACGTTCGGGACGCCTACGACAAGGTTGCGCAGCACATGTCCAAAGTGGGGCTCGGCTATGTCATCCCTTCGGTGGCTTACCAGAAAATCACGGAGGTATTTCCCTTGGATGAAGTTGGCGGCTCCAATCCTTTAGCCTCCAGTGTGGAGACTCCTCCGCATCACTCGGAGTCTGAACGAATGGTTGAATCGGAGGTCATCGATGAGTCCACAGGGGAAGTCCTCGCCTGAGGCTTAAAGCGCGAATTAGGACATCCACTCCCAGGCGCTGCGATAAGCTCCCGATTGTTCGGCCAATTCCATCATGCGGGCGAAAAACGGATCTGCGCCCAGCGTCGCTCCATCCCCGACCACCAGCAAGTGAGAGCGGGCGCGTGTCATGGCGACGTTGGTGCGACGGTATTCTTTCAAAAATCCAATGGCTCCTTCCTCGTTGCAACGGGTGAGTGAAAGCACCATGACATCACGTTCCTGGCCTTGAAAAGCATCAACCGTGGCAAATTCAATCCCATCACGGGCTTTTCCTTGGCGCTCGATCCACAGCGTTTCCAAGATTTCGATTTGAGCGCGATACGGGGCGACCACGCCAACGGTCGCATTGGGAGCTTGCTCTACCAATTCCGCCAAACGATCAAGCACAAATTGGGCCTCTTCTTTGTTTGACGTACTGCTACCTTCCGATTCGCGTTCCTCTGAGAAACCGCAGCCTGCCGTGTCAATCCAAGTCCATGGCGGAATCCCTTCCAACAAGCGCTGGGCAGCACTCGGAGCGGCCTTCAAGCGCCCTTCATAAAACCAATCAGACGATGGCTGCATGATGGACTCATGCATGCGGTACTGCTCTTCCAGCATGACATTCCAATCGGAACGGGGGTGCCGTTGAAGAAGTTTTTCCAGCAGACTTTGCTCCAGTCCGGCCGCAACAGCCTTGTGGCTTTTGACAACGGGTGGCAGCTGATGAGGATCACCCGCAAGGACGACACGCGGTGCTTTGCGCATGGCGATCCAAACCGCTGGCTCCATGGCTTGTCCGGCCTCATCCACGATGACACAATCAAATTTTTCTTCGAGCAACATGTAATCCGATGCGCCAGCCAAGGTGGCACCCACGATGGAACTTTTGCGAATGACCTTCTCTGCGATGTAAGCTTCCAATTCGCGGGCTTCTCGATTCAAATCAAGCGCTTCACGCTTGGATTCAGCACGTTCCTTCCGCTCGGCAGGACCAAAGTTGCGGCGAAAGCGATCCACCTCCTTCCAAGCTTGAGCAGAGCGCTTACGAAAATCTCGAACTTGTTTGAATTCAGGTTCTGTTTCAACCCTCGACTCAAGACTCATGGACCACACCTTGGGGTCCACGCGCATGGGATGACCTATCCGAACAGCCTCCATAGCGCGATTTGCGCAACCTAAGAGCAACCAATCCACCGCGGCATTGCTTTGAGCAGTCACCAGCACCCGCTTTCCTGAAGACACAAGTCCTTCAATGAGGGTGAGCAGCGTTGTGGTCTTGCCCGTTCCTGGAGGACCGTGCAACAGTGCAAAAGGCTGGCCTTTCCAAACAGTTTTTACCCAAGCGCTTTGCAGAGCGTTCAATGCACTCAATTGACGCTCGAAGCCGACGACCTCCTCTTGCTCCTCTTCTGGCGCCCCCTCCTGTTCCGAATAGCCTAGCAAGTGATCTCGAAATGAACGTTCCAAAGGATGTTCTGTATTGATCCAATGGCTCAATGCCTCGGCCATGAGCCGATACGTCCGATCGTCCCCACGAACATCCAATGTCCACCGCTCGTGGAAATCTTGCGCGATCAAAGGGTCGCCATCCAAAACGACTTCCAATTGATGTTTGCGAACTTTTCTCACCAAACCACGCCGGGGTGGTGGCCCGTCAGGATCGGGTGTTCCCGCATCATTGGCTTGGTATAGCGACACCGGTGAACCGGTGCGAAAGGCTCCGACCTCTCCGCCATGTGTGGGTTTTGACAGAACGACACAAGCGCGACCTCCAAAAGTTGTGGATTGTGATTCCAATGTGACGGGCGACCAGGTCAGCCCTTCCCGTTTTCGAAAGCGCAGCGACTGCCCTTCCAACCCTTCAGCCAATCGCCCTTCCTCTTCACGCTGCTCCCAAACTACCGCCTGGGCCAACGTCCCCAGCTCCTCCGCTGCAGACTTCATCACGTCACAAGGCTCTAATCGCGCACCAACGTGAATGAACCACTCAAGTACTTGTAACCTTCTCCATTGTCAACGGTCTGTCCGTTGACGTCATTGATGACCAACTCGGAGTTGGTTCGAGCGATCCCCAAAACATAGTAATAGGTTCCCTCCACCGCTTCGTTGGGTTCAGGACTCCAACCTGCGGATTTCCCGAAATCATTGCTCGAAAACATCACTGCACCCCAACGATTGTAAATCCGCAACGTACTTCCATCGTAACGATCACTATCGAGCCCTTGAATGATGAAGGCATCGTTCATGCGGTCCCATTGCCCCGATCCATTGGGAGAAATCACATTGGGGATGGTCAACTCACAAACATCCTCTTCTATCTCAAAGAAACTCGTTGTGTTCCACGTGCATGGAGCGACCATCGTGACAAGCACTTCAAACAGCCCATCTCCATTGGCCTGGTAAACCGCAGAGGTCCCGACGATGTCGCCATTCTCATTGGTCCATTCGTAGGTGTAATCGTTCTCGCTCGTCCCTTCCATCGAGAAATTCAGAGCGACCAAGTCCAACTCTTCATCCGGACAGATGGCACCACTGAAAACAACTCCGGTCGGTTCTGGAACAAAGTTCACTTCGACATTTTGTGTCACTTCACAATTGTCCAAATCCCCTCCAGTCACCGTCACCGTGAGCGTCATGATGGTGTCTTGGGTCAATCCATCAACGGTCACATTTGCACCGCTGCCTGAAACCAAATCGGATGGTGTCCAATCGTAATTGTAATTGAAACCCGACTCTTGGTTGGTCACATTTCCGGTCAAGGAAACTGGAGACCCGCAAAAACCTGCAGGAGAGTTGATTTCCAAAGTGGGCCCAGGAACGACCGTCAATTCAACATCCGTGCTGTACGTGCACCCAAAATTATTGGTAGCGGTGTAAGTGTAGGTCCCGGTCTCCGTGGCAATCACGGTGATTTCGTTGCAATCATCGCTTTCGTCATAAATGTTCAAACCTTCCCAGGAAGTGCTATCGCATTCCATTCCAAAAACGGGGGTAAACACCACGGGCTCCGGATACAGTTCCGGGTCAAAATGGATGGTCCAATCAAAAATATACCCATCATCAGCCCCCCAAGAATCACATACTTCCACTTCCCAGGTACCATTCAGCGGGCAGCCTTCTAGCAGAGAAAATGGCTGTGCCGATTCATAACTCCCAGCGGGAAGCGTTCCCCCAGCGTTGTCCGCCCAGGTGCCATTGGTGACCGTTGGAGACCAATAATAATCCCACCCAACGCCTGGTCCCGTACCATCTCCTTGATCTGGAACACCGAGTTGAGTGCCTCCTCCACCTTGCTGGTGGACCGCCAAACTTTGACCATTGGGACAAATGAAGGTGACCGTCAAGTCTCCCATGAAGCTATGCTCGAAGTTGATGAACAGATCCAATATATCGGTCGTCGCATTTTCAACGATTTGCCCCGGCGAAAATGACGTGAAAGTCAACTCCGCATTGAAGCATTGGGTCTGGTCGTCTGGGATGAACAAGCCTCCACCGAAGTCTGCCGTCGGCTCCGAATCATAGGTCACTCCCGTCACCATGCCGTCCAAGGGGAACAACTGGCCCGAACAAATGGTCGCATCCACCGAGGTTCCCGACCAATCTGGCTCGGTTGAAACCAAAACCAAATGGTCTACGAGGTTGTTGTTCGAACAGCCATCGGGATCATCTTCCGTGATGTTGTTGTCCGCAATGCCCAATTGCACTTTGTAGGCACCCGGCTGATCAAACGAATGAGTCACCACGGCACCGTCAGTCGAGGTGGTTTCGTCTCCAAAATCCCATTCCCAGGTCACGATTTCAAACCCATCGGCCACCGTAGAGCCGGTTGCATCAAACGTGATTTCTTCTCCTGGACAAGTCAAATGCGGGACCGGTTCTCCGCTCGTCACCATGGCAAAAGGCCGATCGCAGGGGTAGCCACAGCTCATCTCAGCGACGAAATTCCCGTTGCCTGAGCTATCGGAGGTCCAATGCAAGGTCAAGCATCCGCCAAGATTGTCTTCCGTGGCAAAAATTTCCAATCCTTGCGCATCAAATTCAATGTAAGTACCCAGCAGCGGGCCGCTTGTATCGGTGCCATCATAAATCTGTAACATATCACCCGGTCCGAATGAAGCCAAAGCAAAATAGAGGGTCACAATGGTCTCCGGAGCTTCCGGACAAATGGTCATGGTAATGTCTTCGTTGGGACCATAGTCCGATGCACTCAATCCGGTATCCACAAGAAACCCCTCGCACGTTTCCAAAGTCGAATTGGCGATGCTCGTTTCTTGAGCATTCAGATGAAGAACACTTAAAAGCAAGGCGGTTAAAAAGACCGAACCGAGCTGCGTTGTTGATTTGAACTTGCTCATTGGTTGCGTTTTTTGGATTCAGCCGCTTCGTTAATCAAAAATCGCTGGTAAAGCATCTCACAGCGACCCAAACCATGAAGGTGGATGCCGGTGCCGTTTGAAAATGCCCATTGCAGGGACTTCTCCATGTGGGGCTTCATTCCACAAGCCAGCGGATCAACAGCATCGTTAGTCGGCTCAACTCCTGTCCACACAGGTGTATTCGCCTTCACCTCGTCCAGCGCCAACCATCCATTCGACTTCCACCAGCTCATGCGCGATTCATCCTGAATCCATGCTTCCCAAACATTCGGTACTTCAGCCGATTCAACCGTGCATTCAAGACAAGCAGACTGAATTAACTGGCTGGGAGGAAATCCCAAAAAGAGGCTGAAAATCAAAGAAAGTAACATGTTCTCTCAGGTTTATGGCTGCAAGATAAACAACCTACGGCCCATGATAGTTGCATGGCATTTCCGAACCTAGAAATCGCACGAATTGCACGCCCTTTTTGACTTTTTCTTGGATAGCTTATGAACGATGGAAAATCTGTCTATCTTTGCCCCCCCAAACGAGGGAAATAGACCTCTTAGCTCAGCTGGTTAGAGCATCTCACTTTTAATGAGAGGGTCCTGGGTTCGAGTCCCAGAG
>JAQCJQ010000157.1 GCA_027593035.1 Bacteroidota bacterium
GGGGTCTTGTTCAACATGTTCAGCACGCCCAGCGGTCTCGCTGAGTGGTTTTGTGACGACGTCAACATCAAGCAAGACGTGCACACTTTTGTTTGGGATGGCAGTGAAGAAAGCGCTCGAATCATCAGCAAGAAGCGGGAAGACTTCATCAAATTCCGATGGATTGAAGATGAGGAGGCCGGAATTCCGAGTTTTTTCGAATTCAGGATCAAAATTGACGACATGACCGGTGACACGGCGATCGTCATCACGGACTTTGCTGAAGAAGACGAAATAGAGTCCTCCAAAGAATTGTGGGGGGCACAAGTGGACCGTTTGAAGCAGATCCTCGGTGCTTGATCAGTCCAACGATTGGACGTAAGGCCCTAACAACTTTTTGTACGTTGGTGAAAGGAGAACTTGACCGTTCAGCCTTCCCCCCATTTCAATGCACATGCGTTCCTGGATTACCGTGCTGCATGCTCCTCGAGACCACTCTGACAAGAAACGCGTTGACACGTGATCCGGAGAACCCTGGATGGTCAATTCACGAACCAGGTGTAAACCTTGAACTTTGGCTTCAGCATGGAGCTCCTCTCTGCGTTCCATCGGCCAAACGAGCATCAATCGCCCCGACGATTTCAAACATCGTAGAGACGACTCCAGTAGCTCTGCTAGAGAAAGTGAATCATCATGCCGCGCCAAGTTGCGAGCTAAATCGGGAGACTTGGGTTTGTCATGAAAAAATGGAGGATTGCTCACTACAACTTCAAATGCATTGAGCCGTTTTGCCTCTTTTGAAAATTCCTGCACCGATTGATTGCATGTTTCTATCCGATCGGCAAAAGGAGAACGATGGATGTTTTCATTGCACTGCTCGTAAGCATTCAATTCCAATTCCACCCCAACCAAGTTGGCCTTGGAAGCACGTTGCGCTAACATCAATGTGATGATGCCCGAACCACTCCCAATGTCCAAAATGGAACGCGATTGTTCAACGTGGCACCAGGCCCCTAAAAGCAACGCATCCGTACCCACTTTCATGGCGCAACGATCATCGCAAACTGTGAATTGCTTGAATTGAACTTGCCGGTTGCCCGATTTCCCCATAATCAGCGATTCGCTTTGCGTTCCTGCCAAGTTTCAAAGCCAGGGAATTCTCCAGGTCGATCGACATCACCTTCCTCCAGTGACTCACAGGTTGCAGCGTGGGCCTTCATATCAGCAGGAAGTTGCTGATAAAGGGCCGTTCCCTCCATCTTATGGGCGAGCATCTCATCGGACACGACCCCGATGCTTTTTGCAGGGTTACCGACGATCAATGAGCGTTCATTCCATGTGGATTGCGCCTTGACCATGGCCAAAGCACCGACGATGCATCCAGCGCCCAAATGGACATCATCGAGGACGACGGCATTCATCCCCACCATGCTTTGTTCGCCTATGGTGGCGCCGTGGATCATCGCTCCGTGACCGATGTGCGCGCCCGATTTCAAAAGGACTGTCGCCTTGGGAAACATGTGAAGCACCGCATTTTCCTGGACATTGCAACCCGATTCCAACACAATCTTCCCCCAATCTCCACGCAAAACAGCCCCAGCTCCGATGTAGCAATTCGGTCCAATGGTCACATGGCCAATGACGAGCGCCAGTGGGTGTACATAACTTGAAGGATGAATGACCGGCGTCATTTCTCGGAAAGATTGAATCATCATAGGAATTGCTTTAATGAGCCGAATCCATGTTTTCAAGCACCATGGCATAACCTTGTCCAACTCCGATGCAAAGCGTTGCCAAAGCGTACCGCTTTCCCGATCGTTTCAGCTGGTTGGCCGCCGTTAGCACCAAGCGGGCTCCTGTCATGCCCAAAGGATGGCCCAACGCGATCGCTCCGCCATTGGGATTCACCCGCTCATCTTGGTCCGACAGCCCCCAACTGCGTGTGCAAGCCAATGCTTGCGCTGCAAAGGCTTCATTCAACTCGATGACATCCATATCCTCCATGGTCAATCCCGCTTTTTGCAGCGCTCGTTCAGAAGCCAGAACAGGGCCAATCCCCATGATGCGAGGCTCTACTCCCACAACTGCCGATGAAACAATCCGAGCCAATGGCCGGAGACCATGGACCTTGAGCCCCTTTTCTGAGGCCATCAAGAGTGCGGCGGCTCCATCGTTCAAACCGGAGGCATTGCCTGCCGTCACTGTGCCTCCCTCCTTCCTAAACGCAGGCCGCAGTCGACCCAATGCCTCCATCGAAGTGGTTGGCTTTGCAAACTCATCTGTTTGCAAGAAAAGACTGTCTTTCTTTCTTTGAGGAATCTCCACCTCCATGCACTCTTCATGCCGCAACGCAGCGTTTCGCGCCGCTTTCTCCTGTGACCAGCAAGAAAACGCATCTTGGTCCTCACGACTAATCCCGTGCAAATCCACCAGGTTTTCAGCGGTTTGCCCCATTCCTTCCGTGCCATAGAGCGCTTCCATTCTTGGATTGATGAACCGCCATCCAAAACTCGAATCGTGCATCTCGCTATCGCGACCGAATGGTTGGGATGCTTTGGACAATACCCACGGTCCGCGGGTCATGTGTTCTACACCTCCGGCAATCAGCAATTCCGCATCACCCACCTGGAGCATGCGGGAAGCATGAGCCACTGCGGCCATACCGGATGCGCACAATCGGTTGATGGTTTCCCCCGGGACTGTATGCGGAAGCCCGGCCAAAAGACCCGCCATCCGAGCGACATTTCGATTGTCTTCACCGGCTTGATTCGCGCACCCGAACAACACATCACCAATGGCATGCTGGTCAAGGTTGGGGTGTTTTTGCAATAAGGCTTTGATGGGCAGGGCCGCCAGGTCATCCGCTCTAAGCGTTGACAGGCTTCCTCCAAATTTCCCAATCGGTGTTCTCACACCGTCTACTAAGTATGCGTCCATGAGATTTCAACCAAGGTTCGGTCAAAGATAGGACCTGCTCTACGCCGAAAAGGTCCAATTGAAGTGCATTTTTGTGGTATGCGCATCGCTTTCGCTTCTACTTTCCCTCCCTATCGCGGCGGAATTGCTCAATTCAACCAGCGGTTGAACGAGGCACTTCTAGAAGCGGGTCATGAAGTGCTGTGCACGAATTGGAAACGACAGTACCCCCGT
>JAQCJQ010000032.1 GCA_027593035.1 Bacteroidota bacterium
TATTGCAGCGCTTGGGTGCCGGCACAGAGGTGATGCGCAAGTTGGAGGAGCGAGGCGTTTTGCATCGATCCAAGCGACCTGAATTTGCGTCCGCCGAAGTGAAGCCTGGGCAGAGCCAATCCTTGCCCATACTGAGTCCTGCACAAAAAACGGCCTACCAATCGCTCGTCTCAAGTCGTGATTCCAGCCGCATGGCTTTGCTCCATGGCATTACAGGATCTGGAAAAACTGAATTGTACATTCATCTAATTGCGGACGCCTTGGAAGCTGGGGGCCAAGTGCTCTTCTTGGTTCCTGAGATCGCCTTGACCACGCAATTGATTCAACGCCTCGAATTGCATTTCGGCGCCTACATGAGTGTGTACCACAGTCGATTTACAACACGGGAACGGACAGAAACATGGTTGGACGTTTTGGGCGCCCCCATGCACAAGAAGCGCAATGCCAGAGGCGGTCGTTTGATCGTGGGTCCGCGATCGGCCATTTTTTTACCATTTACCAAATTGCAATTGGTTTTGGTGGATGAAGAGCATGAAGGCAGCTTCAAACAACAGGACCCTGCGCCCCGGTATCAAGCCCGAGACGCCGCGATGTGGTTGGCCCAGAAAGCGGGCGCATTCGCGGTGCTCGGTTCGGCGACGCCTTCCGTGGAAACCCATTGGTTGGCCGAGCAAGGAAAATTGGATCGGGTCAACCTCACCGAGCGCTTTGGGAGGGCTCAACTCCCTGAGATTTGGTGTGCCGATTTGCGAAAAGCCCATCGACAGCGGGCCATGTTCGGTCACTTCACAAGGACCCTCAAATTGGAAATTGAGGAGACGTTGAAATTGAGGAAACAGATCATTCTTTTTCAAAATCGGCGTGGTTACGCGCCGATGTGGCAGTGTGCCACCTGTGCTTGGATGCCTGGATGTGAACGCTGTGATGTCCCCTTGACTCACCACAAATGGAAAAACGAGTTGCATTGCCACCACTGTGGTTACATGGAAGTCCCTCCGCCGAAGACCTGTGTTTCATGTGGAAAGATGACCATGGAGCCCAAGGGATTGGGTACAGAGCGAATTGAGGAAGAGTTGAAGGAACATTTTCCTCAAGCGCGGGTGGCGAGGATGGACTGGGATACGACCCGGAGTAAGCACGGCCACGAGCGATTGGTGCGCGCTTTTGCCAATCAGGAGTTCGATATACTGGTGGGGACGCAAATGGTGACCAAGGGCTTGGACTTTGCCCATGTTCGTTTAGTCGGTGTTCTGAATGCGGATCGCATGTTGAGTTTTCCCGATTTTCGCTCATTCGAACGATCGTACCAAATGTTGACGCAAGTGGCCGGAAGAGCGGGACGAGCTGGAGAGCGGGGCAAGGTCATTTTGCAAACATTCAATCCGGAGCATTGGGTGTTGAACAAGGTCATGGAGCACGATTACCATGGGCTTGTGAAACAAGAACTCTTGGAGCGTAAGAACTACAAATACCCGCCATTTGATCGGCTCATCCGGATCACGTTGCGACATTCTGATGCCAACCGGTTGGATGCCGCAGCGGAAGTCTTGGCTTACCGTTTGCGGCAGCGATTCGCTGAACGGGCAATCGGTCCTGAAACACCCGTGCTCAGTCGAATCAACGACCTGCATCACCGCATTATCCTCTTGAAATTTGAGCGTTCATTGCCACCTGCATCATACAAAACCCTATTGGGAGAGGATGTCGTTTCCTTTCAGTCCGATGAGCGCTTCAAGCGCATCCGGATTACAGTTGACGTAGACCCGGTTTGACCGAGTGGCGTGTTCCGGTGGGGGAAATGAACGTCCAAATACTGGGCGTGTCCTGCGTCCACCCCAGTCGTTCCATTCCAACTTGTGTGGGAGCTGCGGGCAAGGACAATTCCATGTCATGGAGCTTTTTCCCTGTCATGTCAAAGGCGGTTCCGCTCCAAAGTCCAGCTTGTGGGCAAGCCATTGTAAGCTGCTGACCATCCCAACGAACAGACTCCAAGAATTCGGGGGTTTCCATCAAATTGCTCGTGTCTCCGAAATAATGGAAGGAGGGGGTTCCGTTGCCGCTGTTGGCCACACCGAGGGTGTCCGTTTGAATGGCGAAACTGATGTCCGCAGGATTGGCGAGGCCGGAGCCAGCACCTTGCACGGCGATTTCAGACAGGCTAAAATCATTGGAAAACTTGGTGATGCGCGCGGGTGACCAAGAGCTAACATAGAAGGAGCCATCGGCGTCCATGTCGATGCCATCCAAATTGCCAATGCCCGAGCCGTTGACCAACGTGGTGAGCTCACCGGAATCCAAATCGACCGCTAGAATGGGAGCATTGCTCCCCCAATTCACAATCACAGCGCGGTTGTTCGCTTCATCAATGACCACTCCATTGGGCGTCGTTCCTGTATTGGAAACAAGGACTTCCGAGCTCATGTTGGCTGGATCACCGATGAATACACGGTGAATGCGTCCTGTCGAAAAATCACTGACGATGACTTCGCCTGTTCGGCTGCCCATGCCATTGAGAAATCCAGCTCCTGAAATGAGTAGTGTGCCCAGAGATTCAGCCGTTTCCAAATCATAAACGCGAATGACATTGTTGCCAATGGCGATGAGCATGCCGTCCACGACCTCCATTCCATGGGTAGCACTTGCCGTTCCGAAATAGCTATAGGATGCTCCGCCATTGCTGGTCTCTAGCAGGCTGGTTCCGTTAGAAATGAACCATCGGTTGTCGGTAGGATCGTACTCAGCGGCTTCGATATTGCCTGGAGTCTGCGCCTGAACGCTTGCGGCAATCAGAGCCATGCCAGTGGTGAGTGCTATGAGGTATTTCATGTCAATGGATTGAATGGGGGAAGTTAGGGAGCTTTTGGGCGGGAGTGTTCAATGACTTTCTAGCGTTCCAAGGATCAGCGTCCTCCAAAAATGGAGCTACCAACGCGGATCATTGTGGACCCTTCATCGACCGCGATTCGCCAATCTCCGCTCATGCCCATGGACAATGTATCCCAAGAGGGATTGGCGGGTAGCAGCGAATCGTACAATCGCCGGAGTTGGTTGAATTCTTGGGCGATCTGCTGTTGATCTGGTGTGAAGGTGGCCATGCCCATGAGTCCACGAACACGCACATGGTCAAACGAGGCCAGAGTATCCTCATCAAGGTATCGCTCCAAGTCTGGGGCCTTCCAACCGTATTTCACGTCTTCTTGGGCGATGTGCACTTGCAACAGGATGTCCACGGTTCGTCCAAAATTCTTTGCTCGACGGTTGATCTCTTTTAAAAGGTGGTCACTGTCCACGGCGTGAATAAGATGCACAAAGGGGACAATCGCTTTGACTTTGTTGGTTTGCAAATGGCCAATCTGGTGCCAACGAATGGTCTTGGGAAGCGCTGCTTCTTTTTCTTGCAGCTCTTGAACGCGATTTTCACCGAAATCGAACTGGTTCGTGGCGAGGGCTTCTTCGATGCACTCTATGGGCTTGGTTTTGCTCACAGCGACAAGCGTCACGTCTTGAGGAAGCTCGGTCCGAATGGACGCCAGGCGCTCTTGAATGGTAGACGACGACGGGTTCATGACTCGAAGGAATGGATGAACAATCCGCTGCGAAGTTTGGGTTCAATCCACGTGCTCTTTGGGGGCAAAGTGCCACCAGCATCGGCAATCTCTTTGATCTGTGCCATCAAGACGGGATGCAATTCGAAAATGCACCGATCCGCATGTTGTGCAATGCGTGCACGCAATTGTTCCGAGGTCAGTGTGCCGGGCAGATACTTCAACCGAGGATCATTGCGGGCATCGGCTACATCAAAATAGGGCTTCAAAACCGCTTCATTCAACCAGCCGGCATCAATGCCTCGGGCCATCCCTTCGCGCAGCGTCCACTTCCAACTTCCATGCGCACTGTGAACATGCACGATTCCCGGCGATGCAGGTGCATCAGTGGGGGAATCTAGCGATTCGCAATCGAATTCACTCTGAAGTTCAGTGAAGAGAGTAGTCCAGTCTTCAAACGAGCGTTCTGTTTTGATGATTTCACGGTGATAACCACGAATGATCAATTCGGATTCAGGAATGGCGAACGTCAAGATGCCTTGTTTGTTCGTTTCTTCAGGACTGCGCTTGCCCAACTCGATACTCGAAGCCACCCGATGGTGCCCGTCTGCGAGATACAAGGCCGGAAGCTCGGATGCCACTGCAGAGAGTTCTGCAGCCTGTGCCGGTTTCATGATCCAGATGGTATGCCGGATGCGGTCAGTGGTGGAGAAATCAAAATCAGAAGGGCTTGAAGCTATGGCAGCGAGGTGGGCGGTCAATTGAGTCGAAGCCAAATTGTCTTCCGGGAAGGCACACAAAACAGGCTCAGCGTTGCACCCGACTTCCTCGAGGTAGGTGGCAAAGAGTTTTTCGCGCTTTTTGAGTGTTTGCTCGTGAAGCTTGAGTTTGCCTTCCACAATGGACGTCAAGTCCATCAAGGCCACAATGCCGGTGCACACACCGCTCGGGGATGCTTGTCGGTAGACCGCAATCGTGGACTCATTGGACGATTCAAGCCATCCATTCCTCAGAAAGGCATGGAATTCTTTTTTGACGTGCTGAAAAAAGGCCTTCGTTCCTCGTTTCGCCTCTATTTTTTGCCGCCCGTCAGGATTGATGACATGCAAATAGCTGTAAGGGTTCCGTTCAAGTTTGTCCCTCAGCTCCGCTTTGCTATAGGTCAAATAGGACCTCGATGCTACAAGGTGTGCTTTGTCCTTGGAGGGAAGGATGATCCGAAATGAACGCAGCCAGTTCAAGCGGGTAGATTGTCGTTGATCTCCTGGACAATGGAAACGATTTCCATGCCAATGCGTTCTTGTGCTTCCGAAGTGGCCGCGCCGATGTGAGGAGTCAATGCAATTTTAGCATGGCGCATGAGATCCTGACGCGGCTTGGGTTCACCTACGAAGACGTCAAGACCTGCACCGGAAACCTGTCCGGAATTCAGGGCCTCGATTAAAGCGTCCTCATCGACGACTCCTCCGCGCGCGGCATTGATGAGAATCACGCCGCGTTTCATTTGGCTAAATTCTGCAGCTCCCACCACGGCATCACCGTTGGCCTGAGCCGGAATGTGCAGGCTGATCGCATCCGCTTGAGCAAAAGCCTCCGTCATCGTTACCAATGGGATGTCAATTTCGACCGTGGTGCTGCCAATGGAAACTGGAAGCCGATGCGAACCCGTCTGCTGGTCCACTCCAATGACGTTCATGCCGCAACCTACTGCATAGCTGGCAAGCGACTGGCCGATGCGACCAAATCCAATGATGGCCAAGGTTTTCCCACGCAATTCGGCCCCTTTGCCATACGCTTTTTTCAATCCTTTGAATTGATCGGTTCCTTCAACGGGCATGCGTCGGTTGCTGTCGTGCAAGAATCGACTGAGGCCAAACAGATGGCCCATGACCAATTCCGCCACGCTTTGAGAGCTCGATGCCGGTGTGTTTCTGATCTCGACTCCCTGCTCTCGGGCATAATCGACATCGATGTTGTCCATTCCAACACCACCGCGGATGACGAATTTCAAATCGGGGCAGGCATCGATGAGCGGTTGGCGAATTTTCGTCGCGCTTCGGACGATGACGCCATGCACGTGTTCTTTTTGGATGAACGCGACCAGGTCTTGTGGTTCAATGAATTCGGTCCAAACACGATGCCCGGCAGCCTCTAAGGCTTCTTTTGCTGCGGCGCTGATGCCGTCGTTGGCTAAGATGTTCATGTCGTGAAGTCTAAATAAGGGGAGGGGAATCGAATGGAGATGAAATCAATGCGTGCGCTCAAGTTCTTGCATCACATCGACCAAGACTTGCACCGAAGTTTCGGGAAGTGCGTTGTACATGGAAGCGCGGTATCCACCAACGCTACGGTGGCCTTTGAGGCCATTGATTCCAGCGCCTTTCCAGAGGCCATCAAACGCGGCTGCGTGCGCCTCGTCTTTGAGCCGGAAGGTGGCGTTCATGGTGGATCGACTATCGACGGTTGCGTGGCCTTCGAACAAGCCATTGCGGTCAATCTCTTGGTAGATGAGGTTCGCTTTTCGTTCATTCCGAAGCTCCATCGCTTGCACGCCTCCCATGGATTGCATCCAACGCATGGTGAGCATGGAGACATAGATTGGAAAGACCGGTGGGGTGTTGAACATGCTGTCTTTGGACGCATGAACGGCCAAATCCAGGTAGGAGGGGATGGTCCGACCTGTTTTTCCGATGGCATCCCGATCAAATGCGTACATGACCGTTCCCGCAGGCCCCATGTTCTTTTGAGCGCCCGCATAGATCAGCTGATATGCTTCTGGGTCGAACGTTCTCGAAAAGATGTCGGAGCTCATGTCCGCAATGAGCGGAACGCTGCTAGCAGGCGCTGCAGCAAACTGTGTACCGAAAATGGTGTTGTTGGACGTGTAATGCAGATAGGCCGATCCGGAGGGCACGGCATCCAAGGAGGGGATTCGATCGTAATTCGTGGCTTTGGAAGAGCCAATGACGTGAGCCGTACCCGCGTGTTTGGCTTCTTTGATGGCCTTGTTGGCCCACGTGCCAGTATCGACGTACGCTGCAGCGCCACCTTCCGGAAGGAAATTGTATGCAGCGGTGAGAAAGCCCAAGCTGGCTCCTCCTTGCAGAAACAACACGTCAAAGCGTTCGGGTAGGCCCAAAAGGCTTTTGACTAAGCTGCGCGCTTCCTCCATGACGGCAACAAATTCTTTGCTGCGATGGGAAATTTCAATGAGTGAAAGTCCCATGCCATTGAAGTCAAGAACGGCTTGAGAGGCCTCTTGCATCACTTCAGGTGGAAGGATGCAAGGACCGGCAGAAAAATTGTGGATTTCCATGCGGCAAAGTTGGTGCATTGCAACCGGAAGTCACAGCGTTTTCAGGGAAGATTTTGTTAACGCAAATCGCGGCTTTTCCCCCGATTCTAGCGCGTCAATTCTCCCGCTTTTTCACGAAACACTTGCAAGTGGAAAAGGTCCTCCAAAGGCAGTTGCTGGATCCGGTCTATGTGCGGCGCTAGGCCCTTCAAAACGCGGAGTCGACGGTCTTCACTTGGGATGAGCTGGAGCAATTGCACAACCTGGTCGGTTGTCAAGCATGTCTGATGTTGCCGTGATTCCAAGGCGCGGCATTTATCCGATTCAAAAGTCAAAGCATTGACTGCATCAAACCAGTGCTGAAATGCGCCCTCTGAAATCATTGGAAAGCAGCGGCCCAGCAGCGAGAAAAAAGGAAGAGAATCCAGCTGAGAACGATGAAGCTCCAGGGCGATGGCATAGCTAGGTACCATGGGGGAATCGAGGAGTATTGGTCCATTCCTCTCCGAACTGTGTGCCATTTCAGGCGCAACCAGCGAATCAGATTGCGGTGGCTGTACGCAGGGCATGACTTTTTCACGGTAGAGGCCATTGGCTTCGAAACGCAGGGTAACGAGTGGTCCGTCGCATGGCGCGGACCACTGCCAAAGTGAGTCGTTCCAAACGGAATCCAAGAGCAGGACTTCTCCTGCAACGCGCACGCGCCAGGAGGGCCAAGCAGGAACTTCAGCGAGGAGGGAGTCTATGGCGGCGGGGAGGCGTGTTGCCTGTTGGGCATTTCCCGCGCTGGAAAGCGTTGTGAGAATCAGGGTCAGCAAGAACAATGCGGGAGACCTCATGACGCAGAATCTCTGTTGGCTGCTGTCTTCGAATCGGACAGCATGGAGAGCCAATCCGACGGCTTGCCAATGCTCAGTGCGTTTGTTTTTTGCGCTACAAAGAGCATGCAAACCACCCCCCAGGCACTGGATAAGCCAACGCGAAATAGGTACCAGGACGTTCCACTTTGTTCAGAAAAGAGGCTCTCACTCCAAGTCGCGATGCCCCAGCACCCTGCCGCAGTCAAAAGCAAGGCCATGGTTCCTGCCTTGAGCGAATGCAGTGCGGATTGAGCCGTCCATTGTGTGATGTGGAGAACGAGTGCAGCCATGGCCATGAATTGCATCGCTGTAGCGATGGTTACTCCCCAAGCTACGCCCAGAATTCCATGGCCATGGTTCATCGCGAACCAAGCCGCACCGCCAATGGCGATGAGAAAGGCCAGTTTGATGAAAGTCGCCATGACCAAGGAATCCAATGCCCTCACCACGGCGTCACCCAGTTTGATGAGTGATCGCATGGCCACACCTAAAAACAGAATTTGGACCACGGGTCCAGCCAGCAAGTACTGGTCTCCTAAAAACAAGACGGCGACATCGGTGGCAAACCACACCAGCACAGCACTCATCGGGAAAATGAGCCAGGCAATGATCGCAGCAGCACGCTGAACAACTTGGCGCAAGGCCACCAGGTCCTCTTGGAGTGAGGACAGTCCACTGAACAAAACGCTGTCCCCGAGTTTGCCCAAAATGGTGATCGGCAATCCCAGGAGATAGGCCGAACGATCGTAGAGGCCGGTTTCTGTCCATCCTGAAGAGTCCGTTCCCGTGTTGGATAAATGCCCCACGAACAACGTGTCCACTTTGCTGGCGGCGTAATTGCTCACATTGAATAGGGTCGATCGGCTGCCATAGCCGAGCATTTGCTTCAATGTCGTGGCATCGAACGTGAAGTTGACGCGGACGGGGTGCTGCCACCAATAGAGGAGGGTCAGCAACGCGTTTTGCGCAAGCAATGCCACCACGTACGACCAAATTCCATAGCCTGCATAGGCCAACCCCAACCCCAGACATAGATTGCCCAAAATCATGGCAATCAAAGAGGCTATGAATAGTTTTTTGAATCCCATCGAACGAATCAATAGGCTTCTTGGCACGATCGCCAATCCCGATAAAACGAAGCTCAAAGCAATCCAGCGCAGCACATCTGTCAGCAAGGACTCCTCGAAAAAAGCACCGATGGCAGGAGCGGAGAAATACATGGCCACGAAGAACACGATGCCCAAAATCAACGAAAATGAAAAGGCAGAAAGGATGTGACGCTCTTCAAGATCCAACCGTTGAATCAAGGCGGGGCCTATGCCCACTTGGGCGAAAATCTCGACAAATCCGACCACGACCAAAGCAATGGCCATCACGCCAAAGTCTGCAGGTGCGAGAATGCGAGCCAGTATGGAAATGAAGGAAAGTTGCAACACCACCTGGACGATCACATTGACGGATTGCCAGCGAATCGACGCAGCGAAAGGTGGTGTTACCCTTTGCTTCATCAGCGGGCGATGCTCACAGAACGTTTCTCCCGAATCACCGTGATCTTGACTTGACCTGGATAGGTCATTTCATTCATGATGCGCTGGGAAAGATCGATGGACAGTTGGTCTGCGGCTTCGTCTGAAACTTGATCACTTTCGACCATCACACGCAATTCACGACCTGCTTGGATCGCGAATGATTTGGTGACGCCAGGGTATTCCAAGGCCAGGTTTTCCAAATCGCGCAAACGCTGCACATACGCCTCGACCATTTCACGTCGTGCACCAGGTCGGGCTCCCGAAATGGAATCGCAGATTTGAATGATCGGTGAAAGCAACGTGGTCATTTCGATTTCGTCGTGGTGGGCACCGATGGCGTTGCAGATGTCCGGCTTTTCTCCGAATCGTTCTGCTAGCTTCATGCCGAGCAATGCGTGCGGCAATTCGCTCTCTTCATCGCTCACCTTGCCGATGTCGTGCAGCAATCCGGCCCGCTTGGCGGCTTTGGGGTCGAGCCCCAATTCAGCGGCCATTGTGGAACACAAATTGGCGACCTCGCGGCTGTGCTGCAACAAATTCTGACCATAAGATGAACGGTACTTCATGCGGCCTACCATCCGGATCAATTCGTTCTTGATGTTGTGGATGCCCAAGTCGATGCACGTGCGCTTGCCGAGTTCAAGAATCTCTTCTTCGATTTTCTTGATGACTTTGGCGACGACTTCTTCAATGCGTGCTGGGTGGATTCGCCCATCGGTCACCAATTGGTGCAATGACAAGCGGGCAATCTCTCGACGAACGGGATCAAAGCAACTCAGGATGATGGCCTCCGGGGTGTCGTCCACGATGAATTCAACACCTGTGGCTGCTTCCAGTGCGCGAATGTTTCGCCCCTCACGACCGATGATGCGGCCTTTGATGTCGTCGTTGGCAATGTTGAATACGGATACCGAATTCTCAACGCTGTGCTCGGTGGCCACCCGTTGGATGGTTTGAATGACAATCTTCTTGGCGTCCTGATTGGCTTTGGCTTTGGCTTCTTCGAGGATGTCTTGAACCTGCGCTGAGGCCAAAATTTTCGCTTCTTGCAGCACTTGTTCTTGCAAAGCATTTTTCGCGTCATCCGCGGACATGTTGCTGATTTTTTCAAGCAGCTCGACTGATTTCTGTCGATTCTTGTCCAGCTCCTTTCCCTTGTTTTCCAAGGCTTCCAAGCGCTGCGTAAGCTTCTCTCGTTCCTTGCTCAATTCGCGCTCTTGATTTTTGACGCGATCCTGATCCTTCTGCAAGTTGTTCAGTTCGTTGCGGACTTTGTCTTCTCTCGATTGCGTTTTGGCCGCGCGCTCTTTCAGTTCAACGTTGTGCTTTTCTTTCAGTTCGATGAACTTCTCTTTGGCTTGAAGAATCTTTTTCTCCTTGATGTTTTCGCCTTTCTGTTCGGCTTTCGAAATGACATCGTTGGCCTGGTTTTTCAAAAGTCGGGTAAACAAGGCATAGCCGAGTCCAGCTCCGAGTGCAGCGCCAACTAAGGCGCCAATAATCATTGATGTGGGTTCCATGGATTTCTGTTCAGAAATCAGGCTTCCAAGACTTGTTTCAATCGCTTATTCAGATGTTGAATCCGCTGTTTTTGATGTTCATTGAGATCCGTTTTGTCCAATGTGGACTTGGGATTTTCCGCTTTATTCTTTGAGGCGAACTGCAGGGCAGTCATGGCCAATAAATCGATGCGATCTTCTACTTCAAATTGCTTCCGGAATTTCTCCACTTGCTCGTTCACACGATCCGCTGCAGCATTGACCTGAGCCCTTTCGGACTGGGGAATACTGAGAGGATAGTTGCGACCAGCGATGTCGATGTGGATGGTTTCCATGGTTAGTTTTCAAGAAGTGCAATGCAGGAATCAACTTCATTCAAAAGCTCTTGAATGACCTTTCGGTCAAGGGCTTGGATGGCTTGATTGGGGGGTAAATGGGGTGAATATATTGAGTTGGACACACGCATTTCTTGAGGTTCATCGTTCTCACTGTTCAACGAAAGTTGCAGTTGATCGTGGCGATCACTTTCTTTCTTTAACGCAGCTTGCTCGCTCAAAGCCTGTTCTGCAGTCAGGGCGCGCTGTTGCGCTTCCCTAGTTGCATTCCGGGCCAATTCCAATTCCGATCTCAGGACCACCATGTCCGCACGTTGCTGCTCATGAGCTGTTACCAGCGCGTCAACTTGATCCAGTAACTGGTTCAACGATGACGGTTGCAGCGTGCTTTCGTGTATTGTGTGGGATTCTTCCATCAAGGAATGCGGTTCTGTACAAATTTAGCAAAATGAAGGCTGTATAGGACATAACAATCGCAGGGATTCACGCGTTAGTTTTGCCATCTCCATTGTTGATGAAAACCGCCGTTGCTCCAATGAGTAATTCCATACACTATATCCCTTCTGGTCTGTCAATGAATGTTTTAAGGTTTTTTTTCGTGTCATTGATTGGGAGTTGTACGGCCGGTGCGGTCTGGAGTCAATCGCCTGGTCGGCAGCAGGAAGGCTTGACTTCACCGTTGCCTATCCCCTTGGTTCTCGCTGGGAATTTTGGAGAACTGCGCACGGATCACTTTCATACGGGGTTGGATTTCAAGACGCAAGGAAGGGAGGGGATTCCCGTTTTGGCTGCGGCGGATGGCGTGATCTCGCGATTGAAGGTTTCACCTTACGGTTACGGCAACGCGCTGTATTTGAATTCGCCGGGAGGATTGACGACGGTTTACGCTCATTTGCAGAAATTTGATCCGGCGATTGAGCAGTGGGTGCTCGAAGAGCAGTATCGCCTGAAGCAGTTTGCGGTCAACTTGTATCCAAAACGCTCCTTCAGCTTCGAGCAGGGTGATACCATTGGGTGGTCGGGAAACTCGGGAGGGAGCAGCGGCCCACACTTGCACTTTGAAGTGCGGCAAACGGCTAGCGAGAAACCCTTGAATCCGTTGCTTTGGGATTTTCCGATCGAGGATCATCGAGCCCCGCAATTGGATGCCTTGTGGTTTTTACCGGTCAATGGAGCACAAATTCAAGGGGTGGATGCTCCTTTTCGGTCGTCTCATTCCCGCGATACCATTGCCATTTCGGGTTCCATTCGTTTGGCTGTGGAGGCGCTCGATCGTTTGGATGGTGCAAACAACACCTGCGGAGTTTTTGCCATGGAGGCTCGATTGAATGGAGCCCTTTGGTTCTCTTGGCAACTGGACACCTTGGATTTCTCCCTCAAGCTCGATATGAATGCCCATGCTTATTTTCCTGTTTGGGAAAAGCAAGGCGTTCAGGTTCATCGGTTGCACCGTTTACCAGGCAACCGCCTTCCCGTTTACAAGGAATCCGCGCTTTCTCCGGAGCTCTCATTGCCGACTGGTGAGGTTGCTGTTGTGGGCATTTTCTTGGAGGATATTCACGGGAACCAGACAGAACGCACTTGGATTGTGAAGGGCGGGGAGGCCTATGTTGAGTGCATGCCCCATAAGCTTTACCCTTACGATCAGAGTTGCTTTGTTTTGGGGGAACACGGAGGGAGTGTGAGCGCGCCTGCCCATGCGTTTTACGATGATTTTTGGTTGGATTTGGAAGACTTGGGTTCAGGGCGTTGGCATGTGGGTACTGTGGGTCAGGCTGTGCGGAAAAAATTGACGGTGCGCCTGCCGCTACCGCCACTCGACTCGACTGAAACTGTGCCCAGCAGAGGCTGGGTGGCCACCATGCGCGAAAAAGATGGAGCATTGAAAGCGGTATATCCTGCGACGTTGTCTGAGGGAGAGGCGGTGTTCTCAACCCGGAAGTTCGGAACCTATGCCTTGGAACTGGATACGGTTCCACCATCGATTGAACCCAACCGCGTTCACTTGTCGGCATCAGGATCCACCCTGCGGATGAGTGGGCGATCGCAGTTGCGCTTCTCTGTGTCCGATGATTTGTCAGGGTTGGAGGAGATCAATGGCTACATCGATGGAAGCTGGGTGCTGTTTCGATGGGATCCGAAACGGGAGCGCATCTGGTATGAGCTGTCCGATGAAAAGCACCGTTCTGGAGCGGAAGTGCGCGTAGAAATTACCGCAAAGGATGCGGTCGGAAATGTGATGAAGTGGGACGGTATTGTCGCGTTCCCCTAACTCGATTTGCGGTTACTGACCGTCTTGAAATCCCCGCAATCCTTGTTTGAATCGACTGTAGTCAATAAAGAATACTGCTCTGACAGACAGGCTGTTAACAAACCCTATTTCAATCATTTGTGCAAAGTTAGAACGGTAGGAGGTGGGCAGGATTTCACCCTGAGAGTCTTGCAATAAGTTGTTCTTCCAAACGACATTGATTTCGGAGCCCGGGGAGAAGATCCAGCGATACACCAAGTCGATGCTCCACGCATTGAAATTGACGTCGTATTCAGAAGTTCCATCAGGTCTCAAGAGAACGGCATCGGTATCGACCAAGACCCCGCTTTCCGGCAACATCAAAAAAGAATCTTTGTAGCGCACTTGACTCCAGGAGTGTCGGACCCGAGCTGACAAGCTCATGCGATTGTTGAAAATGTAATCGACATTCAATACCTGCGTGCGTTCGATGTTGTCGCGTTGACCAAAGAGACTGATTGGAGGACCTTCCGGATCGCTGATGCTGTCGGTCAGCACATCCACCCATCCGCGCTCGTTTGATTTTTGGATGATTTCCCAAACATAGTTGACCATCAAACGGTCGTTGACCCGAATCCGAGGTGCGATGCGAATGGTTTGTTCTATCCAGTCCTTGTATTGCGCGCCAAAAGCGAGCCATCCTCCCAAATCGATGGCTAGGCGTTTTCGGTAATCACTGCTGTACCAGCCGTTCGCGACAACCCATGCGGGTTCCTTCCAGATCAAGCCGTCAATGCGGGAGGCGAAAAAGTCGTTTCCCTGAGTGGGTTGAGAAGAGAGTTCCACATTCCACGTATTGAACAGTTTTGTGGTGGCTCGCCACCGCGCTTCAACGATCCATGAATTGAACATCCTGGGCGATTCGATGCGGTTGTATTCCGTGTCCAGCGACCAACTCATCCGATTGAATCGACCAAAAGGTTCATAGATGTTGTAAGAGACCGATCCGAAGGTCACCGCTTCATTGGGAGCTCCCAAGTAACCTAAATCGTTGGGGTCAAAGGTGGATGACTCTTCATAATGTCCAATGGCATAGGTGAGATTTCCAGCCATTCTGCTGGCAATAAGATTCCAGGCGTCGCCTTCGTTTTCTTCGTCAGGTGAGGCGTTGAATTTTCTGTTGATCGCGCCACCGCCCTCGAGACTCCAGAGGTTTTTGCGATCACGGACTTCAAAACTCGCGGCTTGCACCCACGCGTCCATCCTTTCTCCTTCGCGCGCTACAAGCGTGCTGGTTGTTGTGACATATCCATTGTTGGGCAGGTTTTGGTCCAAAACAGCTACGGAATAAGAGGTCATGGACGAGTCGGCGTTCTCCCGCGCAAAAGCCTGCAAGATCCCGACACCCATTCCTCCTTTCGTCCTCCCAGAAATCTTGGATGCATTGAGAAGTTGAGCGTCTTCTCCGATTCGCCTGGAGTAGACGATGCCACTTTTATTAAAAAGTTCGGTTCCCTCTTTGAAGAACTGGCGATTTTCATCAAACTGGATTTCGAAAGGGGACAGGTTGAGCACCAAATTGTCCGAAACCACTTGACCAAAATCCGGAATCAGGGTCATGTCCAAGGTGAACGCATTGCCGAGTCCCACTTTCAAATCCAAACCTCCATTGTACGATCCGGCCATTTCTCCATCTGCAGCTGTAGCATAGGAGCTGAAGTAGGGGAATAAGCTAAGTCTCAACGGTGGGTCAATGCCTTTTATGCCGGTCAGCAGCCCCCCTTGATTGAGCGTCTCTTGATTCGGATCCATCGGGTTCCAGACGCTTTCCTCTCGCAGTCGCCTAACGCCGCGGTAGAAATTGATGCCCCAAACTTGTTCATCGCTTTCTGGAAACCGAAAGGCCATCCAAGGGATCCGAAACTCAGCGGTCCATCCCAGTGAATCAATTTGGCAAGCCACATCCCAAACGGCATCCCACGACTCATCATTGTTGCCTGCGCTGAGCTGTTCATCGCTTTGCACACCATCGGGTGTGGTGCTAAAACGAACGGCATTGATCCCATCATTGAAGGTGCTGAACCAAACGCCAAAGTCATCCGTATTGAGCATTCTATCCCTTTGTGAAAGCTGATGAAGGATGGAGTCAGGAGCGCTGTCCCACATGCGTGCAGCGATGTACAAAGCGTCATCGTCATAGGCAAATTGCACGTGGGTTGGTTGGCTGGGAGCTTCAAACGGATGAGGCGAAAGTTGCGTGAAATTACCGGCAACGGGGACGTTGGTCCATCCCGCATCTTGAAGTTGGCCATCCACGGCAATGGCGTGTTCCAAGCGCACGGATTCAATCGAACGGATTAGCCGGTCCTGTGCCCAAGTCGAAGGGGCAACGAGCCATCCTGCGGCGAGGAGAAAAGAAAGGGTAAATGGTTTGCGGGTAGACATGGCTCCTTTGGCAAAACTTAGGTTAACGGTAAATCTGTTCACGATTCAGCATGTTTTGCCACGCCCGCGCGTTGCGCAAGTGATCGGCATACCGCGCGGCAAAGGCATGCCTCCCGGATCCATCGGGTTTGGCACACATGTACAGATAGTGATGCTTTTCCGCTTGAAGCACGGCATCGATGTACGTCGGCTCGGGAATGCGAATGGGGCCAGGAGGAAGGCCCGGATTGAGGTACGTGTTGTAAGGCGAGTCAACGCGTTTGTCTTTGTCCAAAAGCCGCTGGATTTCCCAGTCGCCTATGGCAAACTTCAAGGTTGGATCAGCCTGGAGCAGCATGCCTTTTTTCAAGCGATTCAAATACAATCCGGCCCCACGGGGGGCTTCATCGAGCCGCGCGGTTTCTTCTTGAACAATGGAGGCCAACGTGACGACCTCCTGCGCCGTGAGCCCCATGTCCCAGGCTGTTTTCAGACGATCTCGATTCCACCATTTCTCACTTTCACGAACCAATCGGGCTGCGACATCGTCTGCGGAAGCTTCCCAGTACATGCGGTAGGTGTTGGGGACAATGCGCCAGCGCATGCTGTCTTGATCGAGCGCCTTGACGAGCGCAGCGCTATCGACCCACATCCTATTCGCGATGGCTGCTGCGATGTCTGCCACGTGCCGCTTCGCAGGCACGATGACCGGGATCTCCTCGCGTTCGCCCGTAGCAATGCGCCGGGCAATACAATGCGCAGGCACTTCACCGCTTTCGCAATACCGGCCCGGGCGGACGCTCCATCCACGCCACGCGATGACGCGCTGCGCCTCGGGGAGTGCTGCCGCCCAATAGCTCGGCGAGTCTGGGCTCACATCATCGGGGCCGATTTCAATGCACCAGGTTTCCATCGAACCCACAGGCGAGTTCCACAGGGTCCATTTGTCCCACGCCCAAAGCCCTGAACCTAGCAGGCCCAACAACACAATGATTCCCGAAACCGATTTCCAGTTCATTTCTGAGCAAGCGTTTGAGAGCGAATGCACTGCATCCAACGGGCGTCCACCCATTGGTCATCTCGACGAATCCAATCGCGCAGCGTACCTGTCTGAGCGAAGCCTGCTGATTCGAAAACGGCTAAACTCGCATCATGGATAGCGGGGATTTCGGCCCACAATTGATGCAGACCCAAGTGCTCAAAAGCATATTGGGTCAGCAGTTGTAGGCTCTGGGAGGCATGGCCTTTTTGTCGTTCTGCTTCCAAAATGACAATCCCCACTCCGGCTCTGCGATTGCGGGGATCCAATTGGTACAGATCCACGGCTCCGACAGTTTGTGGATTGTCCTCCCGTGTTTCAATCATCAAGCGCAACTGCAAGTCACGCCACAAGTCGTGTTGTCCCGAAGCAAAATTCCGCAAAGCCCCGCGGCCAATGGGGTTCAAGGTCGCCCCCATCCACCAGTCCTTGGAATCGTTTTCGATGTCAAACAGCCAATCAGCATCTTCAGGCTCCATGGCCCTTAGTCGGTGCGTTTCGTTCTCGAGCATGCAACAAAGATACCGATGTTGCGGAGCGTCTTTCATTCCTTGGTAATTTGCGCTCGATTCTCAATCTAAACGCACCATGTACGCATCGAATTCAAGGCCACCTCAAAGCATTCGAACCGTTCGGTTTGCGGGAATTCAATTCTTGGCCATTTTGTTCTTGGCTGGTCTTTTCTTCAGTGGTTGCACCATTAACCGGGACATCATGTTCAAAACGGGGGATGGCTATAATTTTGCCTCATTGGATGATATTGGATCTTCCGAATACCGCATTGCCCCCAATGATTTGATCACCTTCCAATTGTTCTCAAATGAAGGTGAACGCTTGAATCAAATGACCGCGGGAAGCACGGACGGCAAAGGATTGCAGAACCAAAACATGATGAATCAACGAAGTCAGATTTCTTATTTGGTTCGTCAAGATGGTATTTTGGAACTTCCTGAAGTAGGGGATATGCGATTGGAAGGATTGACCATTGAAGAATCAGAAGGGTTGTTGGAAGAGGCCTATAGCAGTTTTTACAACCGGCCTTATGTCGTTGTGCGGGTGACCAACAAACGGGTGCTGATGTTCCCAGGTGAATCAGGTCGTGCCATGGTCATAACCTTGGAAAACATGAACACGAGCCTCTTAGAGGTGATGGCTTTGGCCGGTGGAATTGGATCGCGAGCCAATGCTTCGAAAGTCAAATTGATTCGACGAACCGAAGAAGGCAATAAGATCTATCAGATGGATTTATCGACTGTAGATGGGTTGAGCGATGCTCAACTTGTGGTGCAGGCGAACGACATCATTTATGTAGAGCCGTTGCCGCAGTTGGCTCGGGAGTTGGGTGAAAGCTTGGCCCCCCTCACGGCCCTCTTATCGACCTTTACATTTCTTTACGCCTTCATCATCAATTCACCCAATTGAGATGCAGATTCAAGACTTGGTTCTAGAAGGACTGAAGCTGCTCATTCCCCGACAATTCCAAGATGACCGCGGGGTCTTTTGGGAAACTTGGCGAGAAGGGATGCTTTTGGATGCGGAAGGAATCCCCTTGCGGTTTGTCCAAGACAACTTGTCCCTCTCGAAAGCCGGTACGTTGCGTGGGATGCATTTCCAGAGCGCTCCGCATGCCCAAGGTAAGTTGGTTCGAGTGGTAGCGGGAAGCATTTTGGATGCCGTTGTGGATTTGCGGACCGCCTCGCCCACCCGGGGTCAATATGCGGTCATGCCGCTTTCTGTAACCAATGGCCACCAGCTGTGGGTTCCTCCCGGATTTGGCCACGGATTTTTGGCCTTGGAGGACCAAACCACCGTGGAATACCGCTGCACCGCTAGTTATCACCCGGAGTCAGAGGGTTCGATTCGATGGGATGATCCGGATGTCGCCATTGACTGGCAAATGGAAAAATTGAGTGAGTTGGATGCCCCGCTGCTCTCGGAGAAGGATGCGGTTGCGCCATTCTTGAAAGACATTGATTGGCCTTTCTGAATCGTTGACTGAGCGATTTCAACTTGTTCATAATTCAAACATTATCGTCTGGGATTTGAGCCAGGTTGAGGCCTCCCGTGAATAATTTTGGGTCATGGGTTTCAATGATTTTATCGCTTTTGGAAAGAGCCGTGTTTCAGGCATGCGTGGCATGTTGCTCTTGCTGTTGGTAGCCACTGGTTTTGGCACAACGGCCTGGTCACCGTCTACGCCATCCGTTGAATCGGAGGATGTGACATCCGAAGGGACGTCGTTC
>JAQCJQ010000033.1 GCA_027593035.1 Bacteroidota bacterium
GGAAGTGGCTGACCGGGTGGATACGCAAACTGCTCAACTGAACATCTACCGTGAAAAATACTCACGGCATCAGATTTACATGGAGGGCAAAGCACGGAATGCATCAGACCTAGCCTTGGCTATAGCCGACAAAGGCCAGGACATGCTCAGTGTTTTACATCGCGCGGAGGTGGAACGGTTTGCCGCGTTGGTCCGATTGGACAAAAATGAGGTCATTCAAAGGGAATTGATCGAATGGTTGGGACTGGAACTCATTGTTCCTCGCGATGCTCGTTGGGCAAAAAAACTGGACTCCTTTGGTTGGATTGACCGACAATTGACCCGAATGAAGGGAGGTGACAACCACGATGTGCAACAGGGGTATTTCATCTATGCAGAACCGTATACAAGCGACTCGTTGTTCTCCATGCAAGCAAGGCTTTCCATGCGCAATGCGATGTTGCGGAAGCATGTCAACGGGCCAACTCCCGACTCGTATATGACCACTGAAATGCGTTATGTTCCTTCGTATGAAGAGGTGGTTTTTAACGGGGAGTTTGCTTCTGAGTTGAGGGGATTGTGGAAGATGGAAAACGATTACATGGGTGGGCCTTTTTACAGCCTGACGACGTATGACAAGAAGAGTGGAATGTTGATCACGGTGGAAGGCTATGCCTATGCTCCTTATTTTGACAAGCGAGAGTATATGCGGGAGGTGGAGGCGGCTGTGCGCTCTTTGAATTTAAACCCCGTCCTAGTGGACGAAACTTCTGCACCATGAGACTTCCGTTGATGGCAATGGCGCTGCTGATGGCGTGCGCCTCGCCGAAACTCGGCCCTGTTCCTAGTCCTGATTGCTCCGAATCGACTTGGGAAATCAACACGAGTGTCAGGGCGTTGGAGGTTGTGAGTGATCAAGAAATCTGGTATGCTGGGGCTCAAGGAGTCATCGGCTCGACGATGGATGGTGGCGCAACATGGCGCCACGACACCTTGCGACTGGCGAATGGGACTTTGCCGGCTTTCCGTTCCATAGCGCTGACAAGCGAGGCCGCCCACGTCTTGACCATTTCGAATCCGGCGGTGCTCTTCCGAACGACGGATGCGGGCGCTCATTGGGACTCCGTTTACACAGAGCACCATCCCGATGTTTTCTATGACAGCATGGCTTTCTGGGACGACCAAGAAGGCATCGCAATGGGCGATGCCATTGGGGGTTGCCTCAGCATCATAATAACTCGAGACGGAGGAGGTTCTTGGAACAAATTGACCTGTGAAGACCTGCCCGCTGCGCTGGAGGGCGAAGCGGCCTTTGCGGCGTCCAACGGCAACATCGCCGTTTCCGACAGCGCTGTTTGGATCGTGACCGGGGGCAGGGCCTCCCGTGTTTTCTACTCCGCGAATCGCGGCCGGAATTGGGAAGTCATGGCCGCGCCCATTGTGCAAGGCGGCACGATGACCGGCCTGTTTAGCCTGGACATGCGCGACGAAAAGCATGGCATCGCGTGGGGTGGAGATTGGGAAAACATGGCAGACAACGCCGCCAATAAAATCGTCACCCATGATGGAGGAGCGCATTGGGAGGCGCTGCTTCCCGGTGCTGGCCCTGGCTACAGTTCGTCCGTTCGATTTGTTCCGAATTCCAACGGCCAGGACATCTGGTCCGTGGGGATTCCAGGCATCAACCGGTCCCGAGATGGAGGTCAAACATGGACCACCGAACCAGATTCCAGCTATTATACAGTGCGCTTCACGCCCAGCGGAAATTGCGCATGGCTCGCGGGCAAAGGCAAGATCTCCAGACGAAAGGTCAATTCTTGATCAAGGTTTGCGTTTCGCCCGTTGGCAAGACCAAGTGGTATAGCCCGCTTTCAAATTGCTGAACGGAAATGGTCAACGTGCGTTGATCTGCGGCGAGCTGCTTCCTCCAAACCGTTCGGCCTGAAGCGTCCGTCATCCGAATGGACTCAACGGCCTTCTCCAATTGCACGTTCACGACGTCCCGAACAGGATTGGGCCACAAGCTGAAGGCCTGATCGCCGGACCCTCCCGCGACATCCGCGGAGACATCGCCTTTAGCGAAAGCATACTGCCCCTTGCGCAAATTCAACACCCGGAACAACCCGGAACCATTTGCGAGAGACCCCGGCTGCCATTCGTAATCCAAGCACTCTTGCCAAGGAGCGCTGGCGTCAGGGCGCCAAGCCAAAAAACCATCGGCTTCTGAGTTGCCATACAGTTCATAATCCAATTGTTCTGCGTTGTTGCCGTAATACTGCAAGCGTGCATCCAATAACGTTCCATCAGGCCAAATGCCGTCCACTGTCCAAAAATGCGTGGTGCTAAGCTCCTCGACGTACGGTTCAACCGGGCCGGCATCAGGAGCGGCCCAATGGTGCTCAACGCGCACCAAAGCTGAATCCCCTTCCGGCATCGCATCGCACCCCACCCGCATGGCCACCCAGGGTAAATTTTGAATCCCCTCCAAATCACGGATGGTGTACATGAAATCCATGCGTCCCTGATTCAATCGCCCGTTGGCATTCAACGCAAACATCACGGGATTTGTGATCCCGGGATGGTCAATGGTGATCACATCCGTTTGTCCACTGGCGCTAATCTGTGTGTCGTACCGATTCCAAGCCGCGTCCCAAACCGTTACGTCCAAGGGCTCTGCTTGGTGGTAGTTTTCACATGCCCGCAACTTCTGCTGCAGATACAACGTCGTCGACATGTCCGACGTGGCTTGGGCGGTTGAGTCGATGAGCCAGGTGGAAAATCCGGGTTGCAAGACTTGAGCTTCAAACCAAGGCGTCATGTCCACACCGGTGATGTCCTCTAAGGTGGATTCGAATATGCTCACATCCATGTGGCTATCCATGTGTGTCGCCAACACCGACTGCATGGCACTTCGGTACAGTTCATCCCCGAGATACGCGCGCAGGTTGTGCAGGATCGAGGCTCCTTTGTAATACGTGTGGCGCCCATAAATGTGCTCATCCGGCATCGGAGAGAGGGGGTGAAACCCATCGTCTTGAAGGTGCGTTTCTTCCAATACGTACAACTGGTTGTCCTTCACGACTTCGATAAAAGCTTCCTGCCCGTCTTTCCACTCGATGAACAAGTGGGAACTGTATTCGGCCGGCCCTTCTTTGATCCACATGTGGTTGTGAATCGTGGGAGCGACCAAATCGCCCCACCAATGGTGGCCCAACTCATGGCTAAACAAATCCCCATTCTGCACCAATCCTTCGCCGACCATGAATTGCGGATAGGCGATGTTGGTTGGGATTTCCAGGGCGCCATCCGTGGTCAAAACATACCCCACACGCTCCCAAGCATACGGCCCCCACCAATACTCCAAAGCGTCAATAGCGGACCCCAGTTCTTGGAACTTCGTGACCATCGCGTTGATGTGTTCTGCTTTGCCTGTCAAGCGAATGGGAATCTCTCCAAACGCCCCCATGTGCACCATGTTGGAATCGACATAGGGCGCGACAGCGATGGCTGATTGATGCGTCGTAATGGGATGAGCCAAATTGAAGCTCCGCGTCACCGTGTCGCCTCCGAGTTGCGTCTCCCCGAGAAAAGTACCTTGGCAATGTGCCGTGCGCCCTCCAGCGCTGGTCACGTTATAAGTATAGGTTGCGCGCTCGACGAAGTTGTCAAAACAGGGATACCACACCTTCCCGAAATTGGGAGGAATGGTGGTCAAGCCGATGCCCAGATTGTAGATGTAATCGCTCACGAAATAGAAGCCTCCCCAATACGGGTCTTGATAGGGGATCCCGCCGTACCAAACTTCCAGTTCGTATGCATTGTCAATTTCCCAGCCCAATTCCGGAGTGGCTACGTGCAATTGAAATTCACCTTGTTCGAATGCTATGGCTGAGCCATTGAGATGCACGCTATCAACAGTCAATTCCACCAAGTCGAACCAAAGATCGGTCGCCTCTGCATCCAACACATCAAAAGCAATCGTGGCATGCCCGACCAATTGATGCAAGTTGTATTCGGTCACATCCAGATCCAGCGCGTAGGTGGCCACATCAAATGAATCGCTCCGTGCAATGGATGCGCTCATGTCGTAATTCATCATCCATCGCGGTGCGACCGGGGCTTCCTCAGGTCGCGGTGCTTGAGCTTGGCGATAATGGTGACACGGGACGGGATTGAAAACCCGGGGGGATCGCATGGGTCGCTGCGCATCAGCATCTTCCTGCCCGATGGCCGGTTGAAACACCAAAACACAAGTGCAAATGAGCAAAAACCGCAGGAAGTCAAAAGGATTGGGTTGGGTCATGTCGGCAATTTACTTCAACTGACTACTTTCGCCGTATGAAGGAAATGAATATCTCAAGTGGCGTATACGTTGAAGTCACATACGTACTTCGTGAAGACGGTCCTGAAGGAGAGGAACTGGAAGTTTGTCCAGCCGAAGACCCTTTTGGATTTGTCATTGGGCAGGATGAGGTTTTGCCTGCATTTGAAGCCGCGTTGATGGGCAAAAAATCAGGAGACTCCTTTGAATTCGTCCTTTCAGTGGAGGAGGCCTATGGGGAAGAAGATGAAGAGGCCTTCGTTGAAATTCCAAAATCGGCTTTCATCGTGGATGGCGAATTGGACGAGAGCATTTTCGAAGTGGGCGAGGTGGTTCCCATGGAAACGGAAGATGGCGAGGAGATGATCGGTGTGGTGGCTGAAGTGCGATTGAACGATGTGGTCGTTGATTTCAACCACCCATTTTCTGCAATGCCTTTGCATTTCGTCGGCGAAATCACCTTGGTTTCTGTCTCTCCCCCGGAATCAAACTAACCAAACGGCCCGCGTTTTGGCCGACTCGGTTCTGCTTGGGATTGGGTAACTTTGAGGCATGGAACGTACGGAGATTGAAGAGATTGGAGAATTCGGGTTGATTCGTCGTTTGACGGAGGGCCTGGAACGTCGGCAATCGTCGACCTTGGTCGGTGTAGGAGATGACGCCGCTGTGCTGGATAGTGGCGATCGAAAGGTGGTCATTTCTACGGACATGCTTTGCGAAGGGATTCACTTCGACTTGTCCTATATGCCCCTGAAACACTTGGGTTACAAAGCGGTGGTTGTCAACTTATCGGACATCTGTGCGATGAATGTGCTGCCAACCCAAATCACGGTTTCCATGGCGTTGAGCAGTCGATTTTCGGTGGAAGCCGTCGACGAGATGTATGCCGGAATCTTGAAAGCCTGTGAAGTGTATGGAGTGGATTTAATTGGAGGAGACACCACATCTTCTCAAGCTGGATTGGTGTTGAGCATCGCGGCGATTGGCATGGCCAATTCGGATTCCATCGTTTCCCGTTCAGGAGCCAAGCCCAACGACTTGCTGGTGGTAACAGGCGAACTGGGCGGTGCTTACATGGGACTTCAGATCCTTGAACGAGAAAAAGAGGTGTTCAAATCCGCGCCCACCGCCCAACCAGAACTGCAGGGCCATGAAGGTATTTTAGAACGCCAACTCAAGCCAGAAGCGCGCACCGATGTCATCCAAGAAATGGCTGATTTGGGACTCAAGCCGACGGCTATGATTGACATTTCAGATGGTTTGGCCTCGGAGATTTTGCATCTGTGCACAGCCTCTCAATGTGGCGTGAAGTTGTTTGAAGAGAAAATCCCCATCCATGAAGAGACCTATGAGACGGCCCGCGAATTCAATTTGGACCCCACATTGTGTGCGCTGAGCGGGGGAGAGGATTACGAGCTCCTCTTCACCATTTGCCAAGAAGACTATGACAAGGTGCACAACCACCCTAAACTCACGGTCATTGGTCACATCACAGAAGATGCAAGCGAACACACCTTGATCACACGGAATGGTTTGCACACGCCTTTGAAGGCGCAAGGTTGGGATGGAATCAAAGCGTCCCGGAAGGCCAACACGGAGGAGGAGGACTGACATGTGTGGGATCACGGGCATTTATGGTTTAGGAGGGAGTCAATCCCACGAGTCAGCCTGTGAGTCGATTGTCCTCATGAACGCAGCGTTGGCCCACCGGGGACCGGATGCTTCAGGAATATGGAAGGAGGACCCGGAGCTCATTCTGGGTCACCAAAGGCTGAGCATCATCGCCCCTCAAGCCACGTCCAACCAGCCGTTCTTGCACGCGGCGACCGGAGATGCCTTGGTGTTCAACGGAGAGGTGTACAATTATCGCGAACTGCGAAGTGAACTCGAGGCCCAGCATGCCTTTCAAACCGATAGCGATACCGAAGTCGTTCTTGCGGCCCTCCAACAGTGGGGTCGATTGGCGCTCCATCGGTTCAATGGCATGTTTGCCTTGGCCTGGTGGAATGCGGAAAAACGTGAATTGCTCTTGGTTCGTGATCGCCTCGGAATCAAGCCACTGTATTATACTGAGTCGAATGGAGCGTTTTTGTTTGCCAGTGAAATTCGCAGTCTTTTGGCTTCGAAACGCGTCAAGCGAGAACACGACCCCATCGCATTGGCAGACTATCTGCGGTACCAAACCGTGCATACACCACGCACCATCCTCAAGGAGGTTCAGTTGCTAGAACCGGGGTGTTGGATCCGGTTGCAAGGCGAAGAAATGCAACTCGAGAGGTGGTGGGATGCCGCACACGAAGCCATGGCTTTGCCACCGGTCGCTTCACGCAAAGAAAGAACAGAGCGTATCCGCGAACAGCTGAAAGAGGCCGTGCGCCTCCGGATGCGTGCGGATGTGCCGTTGGGAGCCTTCTTATCTGGGGGGATTGATTCCAGTGCCATTGTAGGCTTGATGCAAGAGGTGTCGGAGCGCCCAATCTCTACTTTCAGTGTCACGTTTGATGAAGGACAATTCGACGAAGGGCCTTATTCGCGGCTCATCGCGAAGCGGTTCCATACGGATCACCATGAAATCCGGTTGACTGCGGACAATTTCCTGGAACAGGTCCCCGCCGCTTTGGAGGCCATGGATCACCCTTCGGGCGATGGGCCCAACACCTTTGTGGTCAGTGCAGCCACGAAAAAGGAAGGCATTACGGTTGCTTTGAGCGGCTTGGGTGGCGATGAATTGTTTGCCGGTTATCCGGTTTTCACTCGATCCCATGACCTGGTGCAAAAGCGTTGGCTGGCCTCCTGGCCGAAGGGCCTGAGGAAATTAGCCGGCTCGATGTATGCCGCTGCCAAACCCTCGGGTACGGCGCGTAAAATGGCCGATATCTTGGCGGGAGATTACTTCGATTTGGAGCATACTTACCCGCTTTCCCGGCAAATGCTGCTGGAACGCGATTTACGCAAAGTAGCCCCCGGATTGGCCCATCACCCCAATGCCGTTTTTGGATGGATGCAGGAAGCCTTAGAGCCCGGAACCGCGGGATTTGACTTGCCTTTTTTAAGCAAAGTGAGCTTGGCGGAAATGCACACCTACATGGGCCATACCCTGTTGCGTGACACCGATCAGATGTCCATGGCACATGCCCTGGAAGTGCGGGTACCGTTCTTGGACCATCATTTGGTGATTGAAGCCTTGGCCGCCTCAGACGAGGAAAAGTGGCCACATACACCGAAGAAATTATTGACTGATGCGCTGCCTGGTTTGCTGCCCGAAGAAGTGATCAACCGACCAAAAATGGGATTCACGTTGCCGTGGGAGCAATGGATGCGTGCCGAATTGAAGCCGCTTTGTGAAGAGGGGTTAGAGGCGTTATCAGGCTTGGATTCGATCCACTCGAAACAGATTGACCGGATCTGGCAGGCCTTCCTTGCCGGCGATGCCCGCTGGACCTTTTCGCGTGTCTGGATGCTCGTGGTACTCGGAAACTGGATGAAGCGCCATGGCATTGCTTGAATCCAATCGCCAACGAATCCTGGTGTCTGTGGACTGGTTTCCACCGGCATACCGTGCGGGAGGACCGATTCGAAGTACATACAACCTGGTGAGCTTGTTGTGCCAAACGCATGATGTTTGGGTCGTTTGCGGCGCTTATGATTTAGGCAAGGACGAACCGCTTGACGTTCCATTGAATGTTTGGAATGAGGTGGCTTGTGGTTCGGGTCAAATTCAAGCCATGCATTGGACGAAGTCCAACTGGAATACCGCATCTTGGTCGCGTGTTTTGACGGAGATCGAGCCTGACTGGATCCACTTGAATAGTGTGTTTTCAAAACACTTCACATTGATGCCTTTGCGCGCCGCTCGGAAGATGCCTTCCGTCAGAATAGCAATGGCGCCTCGGGGAATGCTGGGGGTCGCCGCCTTGAGTTTAAAGCCACTGAAGAAACGGATTTTCTTGTCGTATGCCCGTGCGACGGGTCTGTTTAGAGACATCCGTTGGCATGCATCGACAGCTACTGAGCGGGATGAGGTTCGCGGACAGTTTATGGGCGCGGATTGCCGGATTGCCCAGAACATTCCGGGAGGGATGATTCTCAACAACTGGTCACGCGACCAATCGCATTGGCATGTGGTTTCCGTAGGCCGGATTCACCGGGTCAAGAACCTGCATTTTGGATTGGAGGCGCTGCTGAACGCCGCCAGTTCACGCCCGGTCAAACTGACCTTCATTGGCCCCGTTGAAGACGCAGGGTATCAAGAGGAGTTGATGGTGATGGCGAAGAACCAGGATCGGGTTGAAGTGGAATTTGTGGGGGGAATGCCACCAACAGCGCTGGGACCCTACTGGCAGAAAGCGCATTACTTGTTGTCTTCAACTACGCAGGAGAATTTCGGACATTCCATCGTGGAGGCCTGGGCCAATGGATGCCCCGTTTTGATCAGTGATCGGACGCCTTGGCGCGAGTTGGAGGCCAAGGGAATTGGATGGGATTGGCCATTGGAGCGCGCCACATGGTTGCGGGGATTGGAGGCGGCATTGAATGTAGATTCAATGGAATGGCAGCGGTTGTCAGACAATGCACGCTCATTTTTTGATGCGGAAGTGCGCAATCCCGAAATCGAAGAAGCCAACCTCAACCTCTTTCAACCATGAACCGAATTCAATCCCTTTTTGGCATTCGATGGCCCATAGTTCAGGCCGGGATGATCTGGTGCAGCGGATGGGAATTGGCCAGTGCCGTATCCAATGCGGGCGGTTTGGGTGTCATCGGAGCGGGATCCATGTATCCGGAAGTCTTACGCGACCAAATTTTGAAATGCCAAGCGGCAACGGATCGGCCCTTTGCCGTCAACGTCCCATTGATTTATCCGGCAATCGAGGAGCACATGCAGACCATCATAGAGCGGGGTGTTCCCATTGTATTTACCAGTGCAGGAAGCCCAGCCAAATGGACCCCGTTGCTCCAAGCGAAGGGCATTCGGGTCGTTCATGTTGTCAGCAGTGTCAAGTTTGCCTTGAAAGCAGAAGCGGCGGGAGTGGTTGCGATCGTCGCGGAAGGGTTTGAGGCAGGCGGACACAACGGAAGAGAGGAAACGACGACGATGTGTTTGGTTCCTGCTGTTGCAGATGCGGTTAAAATTCCGGTCCTCGCAGCGGGTGGAATTCATGACGGCCGAACAACGCTAGCAGCGTTCGCTTTGGGGGCGGAAGGAGTGCAAATCGGAAGCCGCTTTGTGGCGACTCCGGAGTACTTTTCGCATAGAGCCTTCAAGGGGCGCATCGTTGATGCAGCGGAAGGAGAAACGCTTTTGCGACTCAAGGACTTGACTCCTGTGCGGTTATTGGACAACCCATTTTCTCAGCAAGTCGCTGCCGCTGAAGAAGCGGGAGCGGGAGTGGATGCCTTGCGGGATTTGCTCGGTCGAGGCCGAGCCAAGAAAGGCATGTTTGAAGGGGACTTGACCGAAGGTGAGCTTGAAATCGGTCAGGTGAGCGGTCAAATCAAGTTCATTCAACCTGCGGCCACCATTGTGGAGGACTTGGTTGCCGCCTACCAGGGATTCACAGCGGGGATGGAAGACCCTCATTTTCGATGGTGAGTGAAACCGTGGGTGCCCCCATTTTATTCTATGACGGGGCGTGTGGTTTGTGCAGTCGCGCAGTGCGTCAGTGCCTTGCCTGGGGAAATGAGGCCAGTGCCTTGCGTTTTGCCCCGCTGCAAGGAGAAACCGCTGCCAAGTTGCTACCAACGGAATTGCGCACGGCGCCTTTGGAGTCTTTGGTCGTTTACGCCGAAGGCGAAGCTTGGACTGAAGTGGAGGCGTTGAGTCATCTCGGTAAAACGTTGCGCTCACCGTTCAAGCAGTTGATTCAGTGGAGTTGTTCGCCCGTGTTCAAACCATTGACCCGATGGATTTATCGGCGCATTGCGGAAAACCGCCACCGGATTTTTTCTGACCGATCATAGCAACCGAGGGCAGCCCGTTTTTTGAGCTAGAAACTTCAGGGATTGGAAGCCTGGAAGTACTTCAAGATGTTTTTAGCCACCTTCAAATTCACCACTTCCAAGAGCTCGGTTTCAGAAGCTTGGCGAATGGCTGCGACCGTCTTGAAGTGAGCCATGAGCTTGTGTCGGGTCACACTGCCGATGCCTGGGATGTCGTCCAGTTCCGAATGCAATGCGGCCTTGCTTCGCAAGTCCCGATGGTGTGCGAGTGAGAACCGGTGGGCCTCGTTGCGCAAGTGTTGGATGAGTTTGAGTGTGGAAGACCGCTTGTCTATGAACAGCGGCAAGCTATCGCCTGGGAAGAAGATCTCCTCAAGCCGCTTGGCAATGCCGATGATGGCGATTTCTCCGCGCAGACCCAATTCTTCAAGAGCTTCCATCGCATGGGACAATTGTCCCTTTCCGCCGTCGATGATGATCAATTGCGGCAGGGGTTCACCATCTTCTGAAAGCCGCTTGTATCGACGGTAAACCACCTCGCGCATGGAAGCGAAATCGTCAGGACCGGTCACCGTTTTGATGTTGAACTTCCGGTAATCTGACTTCGCGGGCTTGCCATTTTTAAATACGACACAAGCCGATGCCGGATGGGCTCCTTGGATGTTGCTGTTGTCAAAACATTCAATATGAATGGGCAACGATGTCAGACGAAGATCCTCCTGTGCGGTCTCAAGGACACGCTGCGTGGCGGCTTCAGGATTGGTTTGTTCCAATTGCTTCTGCCGATCCCGCATGAAGAACTTGGCATTGCGCTCAGAGAGTTCAACCAAACGCAATTTATCCCCTCGTTTTGGCACATGGCAGGTAATCCCAGGCAAAGCCAAATCAACATCAAAAGGGGTGTATATGGTCTTCGAATGGCTATCAAACCGGTCGCGCATTTGCACAATGGCCGCCTCGAGCACTTCCTGGTTTTCCTCGCCAAGCTTTCTTTTCACTTCAGCCGTGTGCCCCTGGATGATGGAGCCGTTTTGCACCTTCAGGAAATTCACATAGGCGCAGCGCGCGTCCTGAACCACAGAGAATATGTCCACATCGGTAATGGTCGGGTGAACGATGGTGTTTTTGGCCTGGAACTTCCGAACGGATTGCAGACTCAACTTAAAGCGTTCGGCCTCTTCAAAAGCAAGGGCGTCTGCAGCGGATTTCATTTGCCCTTCTAGCAGCCGCACGACTTCGGCGAGGTTGCCGCGAAGTAGAAATCGGATGGCATCGATGCTTTTTTCATAATCGTCAGATTGCTGATGCCCAACACAGGGGCCGAGACAATTGCCGATGTGATATTCCAAACACACTCTGAATTTTCCGTTTTGGATGTTGCCATCGGTCAAAGACAGTGCACACGTCCGAATGGGATACAGTTTTCGGCACAATTCCAACACCGTGTGCATGGTTTTTACACTCGGAAAGGGCCCGAAGTATTCGCTGCCATCTCGGATGAATTGGCGTGTGGCAAATACCCGTGGAAACGGCTCTTTCTTGATTACAATGAAGGGGTAGGTCTTGTCGTCTTTGAGCTGGATGTTGTAGATCGGCTTGTGCTCTTTGATGAGGCTGTTTTCCAGTAACAAGGCGTCAGCTTCCGTCGGCGTAATGAGCCATTTTACGTCGGCAATCTTCGAAACCAAGAGTCGCGTTTTCCCGTTTTCGTGCTGTTGTTTGGTGAAATAACTGGTCACCCGCTTTTTTAAATCCTTGGCTTTACCCACGTAGAGCAACTTGCCATTTAGGTCGAAATGCTGATAGACTCCGGGTTGATGGGGAAGCCGATCAAGGATTTGTTGAATGTGCGTAGTGCGTGCCATTGGAGGGGCGAATTTCGGGCGGATTCTCCAACTAAATTTGAAACATGGAATTCGTAACGGGCGGGACAGGATTGGTTGGGCGATACTTGGTGGCGGAACTGCTGGCTCAAGGGCGTCCGGTCCGCCTTTTGTGTCGACCACAATCGAATCGAAATGCGCTCCTTGAATTCCTGATGAGTCGAGGGCTGGATGGCCAACAACTGGAATGGTGTGAGGGCGACTTGGGAGACGGTCATTTCCTGGAGCAATCCATCACGGGCTGTTCCCGCGTCTACCATCTGGCAGCAGTCGTCTCCTTTCATCCCAAGGATGCCGACATGATGATGCGTGTCAATCGAGATGCCACCGAACAATTGGTCAACGCTATGTTGCATGTGGGAGTGCGCGAATTGGTCCATGTGAGCTCTGTGGCAGCGTTGGGTCGCATCCAAGGCGAGCCGGTACACGAGGAGGTTCCGTTTGAACCCGGGCCTGGTGTGACGGCATACGCCCAGAGCAAGTTCGAATCTGAATTGCAGGCATGGCGTGGACAGGAAGAAGGCTTGAGTGTGTTGACGGTCAATCCGACGGTCATCTTGGGTGAGGGGGATTTTAACCGAAGTTCTTCAGCGTTGTTTACCATGGTATACCGTGGATTGCAATGGTACCCAACAGGATCCAATGGCTTCGTTGCCGCAAAAGATGTGGCCTCTGCCTGTGTATTGCTCGGTGACCAAGGATGCTGGGGTCAGCGATTCTTACTGAATGCAGAAAACCGCTCTTACCAATCGGTATTTGATCAAATGGCTCAAGCATTCGACCGTCCCAAGCCCAAACGTCCGCTGCGACCATGGATGATGGGTGCTGCTTGGCGGTTGTCGATGGTCTGGGAGTTGATGACGGGAAGACGTGCCAAAGCCACCAAGGAATCCGTCGCCAACACGCACCGGCACCACGCGTATGCGACGGATCGATTGGAAAAAACCCTTTTAGAGCGTGGTATTGTCTGGGAATATCAGCCAATCAATGGCGTCATTCAAGAAACAGCCAAATCTTGCATGGAGCAATTGAATGCCCGCTAACGCTGGCGATCTTCGGATTCGGATTGGACGGAAATCCGTTCCATGGCCGTGAGCGCTTCCGCAGCCTCTTGCAGTAGCTCATCCATAGCGGACGGGTGTTCGTACCACCAACGATAGCTCGTAAGAAACTGATCTTCGCTGATTTCAAAGCGTTGAAAAAGTTCAGCATAATGACTTTTTAGCAACATGTCCTCATCATCATTGCGGAGCAATCGTTGTTTGTAGACGCCCTCAATCAATTGCACCTCGGTTAGCATCAGCAAAAAGGTGTCGCGGGAAACGATTTCAGCAGGGGCTTCGATCTCGGAGTTTTTCGGAGAGGAGCAGGCCCCAAATGTGGCGGCCAGAATCAAGAGAATCCAATACCTCATCGCGCAAAGGTTAGCCGCTGACCGGCGTGTTGGCCTGACGTGGTTTGAATGGATTGTCCATCATAGACATGGACACCGTTGACCCATGTACCTTGTATGCGGGACCTGAATGCGGTTCCTTCGAAAGGAGACCAGCCGCATTTGTAGAGCAAGTCATTGCGCTCTACGGTCCAGATCGAATGGGGGTGAACCAGCGCTAAATCGGCTTGGTAACCCGGACGGATGTACCCGCGGTTGGGAATGTCGAAGACCGTAGCCACCCGGTGCGCCATGAGGTTCGCTACCTCATGGATCGGCAGGACACCTTGGTGTACGAGCTCCAACATGGCCACCAGAGCATGCTGCACCAAGGGGCCACCAGAAGGGGCTTTGAAATACGATTGCTGCTTTTCTTCGAGGGTGTGAGGTGCATGGTCAGTGGCCACGACATCAATTCTTCCGTCGAGCAATCCGGCCCGGATTTCAGCCCGGTCGGATAGGGTTTTAACGGCGGGGTTCCACTTGATGTAGGTGCCTTTTGTATCATAATCGGCATCGGTGAACCACAGGTGATGTACGCATGCTTCCGCGGTGATGCGTTTTTCACTGGTGGGGATGTCATTCCGAAAAAGACTCACCTCTTTGGCGGTCGAAATGTGCAAAATATGGAGCCGCGTATTCCACTTTTCAGCCAATTCCACGGCCATAGAGGAACTGCGATAACAGGCCTCTGCGTTGCGAATGATCGGGTGGTGGTTGATCGGAACGGCTTCACCAAATCGGGCACGGGCTTGTTCAGTGTTGCGCCGAATCGTTCCTTCATCTTCACAATGTGTGGCCACAATCATGGGACTTTCCTTGAAGACGCCCTCCAGGACTTCCCGGTTGTCAACGAGCATATTGCCCGTTGAGGACCCCATGAACACCTTGATGCCACAAACGCGCTTGGGATCTGTTCGGAGCACCTCGTTGAGGTTGTCATTGGAAGCGCCCATGAAAAACGAATAATTCACGACACTCACTTCCGCTGCACGCTCATACTTGTCTTCCAAAAGCTGCTGCGTGAGCGCTTGTGGAACGGTATTGGGCATTTCCATGAAGGAAGTAATTCCACCTGCGGCGGCGGCGGCGGATTCGGTTGCGATTTCGGCCTTATGGGTCAATCCAGGTTCTCGGAAGTGCACCTGGTCATCAATGCATCCAGGCAGCAGCCACTGGTCCTTGGCATCGACAACAACCGCTCCGATTGAACCGGGATGACCCGAGAGATCACCACCGACTGCGACAATGGTCCCATCCAATCCGGTCAGCACATCCCCGACGTTCGTTTGGCCTTCATTGACAATGATGGCTTGCTTGAACAGGGTTGGTTGAGCGGTATTCATGATTTATGAGAAGCAGGCATGACACGGCGCAGGCGCATTTGAAGGACACCGAGAAAGGCCTCTTTGAAGATGCCCATGCTCATCTTGCTGGTTCCAAATTCCCGGTCTGAAAATGTGATGGGCACCTCTTGGATCTGAAAACCCAATTGCTTGGCATTGTATTTCATCTCAATTTGAAAGGCATATCCAATGAAGCGAATGCGATTCAAATCGATTTGCTCCAACACTTCCTGGCGATAGCATTTGAATCCGGCTGTGCTATCGCGCACCCCGAGCCACAATACAGCGTTGACATATACCGACGCGAAATAACTCATTACGATTCGGCCAAGGGGCCAGTTGCTCACGCCGCCGCCTTTGACATAACGGGATCCAACAGCGAGGTCTGCCCCATCGATGCAGGCTTGTCTGAGACGAATTAAATCGTTGGGGTTGTGTGAAAAATCACAGTCCATCTCATAGATCAAGTCGTACTTCCTTTCTAGCGCCCAGCGAAAGCCCGCGATGTAGGCCGTTCCCAAACCGAGCTTCCCGGTTCGTTGAAGCAGGTGCACTTGATCCGGGTATTCATTTTGAAACGACTGAACGGCTCTTGCTGTCCCGTCGGGGGATCCATCGTCAACCACGAGTACATCAAAAGCAGGATCTAAGGCAACCACGGTCTCGAGCATCTTGTCGATGTTCTCGATTTCATTGTAAGTGGGGATGATGACTAAACTGCGCATCAATGCTTTGTTAGGATGACATCAGCAGCAGGTTGATTTCTGTTTCAGTGAGGTGCCTAAAGGTTCCTCGAGGGACATTTTTCTTTGTGAGTGGACCAATCATGACCCGGTCCACCTTGTGCACCTTGTATCCGAAATGCTCGAAGATGCGCCGCGCAATCCGGCTTCTGCTGGATAAGATCTCCAGTCCAATTTGATGGCGATCCTCCCCAACAATCTCCACGTTGGAGGCCTTCACAAAGCCTTCATCCAAGACAAATCCGGCCTTCATGGCGTCCAAGTGCGTCGCGCTCAACTTATCGGAAAGCACAACGTGGTAGAGCCGTTTCATGCCGCTGCGTGGATCGTTGAGGCGAATAGCAAGCGGCTCATCATTGGTGAAAAGCATCAAGCCGGTGCTTTCTCGATCCAATTTGTCCAACGGTCGGATTTCTTCTTTGCAGGCCTTTTGAACCAATTCCATCACGCCTCGTCGCGCATTGAAATCAGCAATGGACGTGCCAAATCCCTTGGGCTTGTTCAACAGAACGTAGCGCTTGGCATCGGGCCGAATGGACTCTCCACCAACGTGGACCACGTCGGTGGTTGCTACCTTGAAACCCATGGAGGTTACGATTTCTCCATTGACCTTGACCGCGCCGGACTCGATGAGGACATCGGCTTCACGACGAGAACAAATCCCGGCATTGGCCACGAAACGATTCAATCGCATCGGTGCATTGCTATTGGGTAAGGGCTTTTTTGCGGAAGCGATTTTTTTGGTTCCACCAAAGGCATGAGGAGGTCTTCCTGTCTGTGGATTTCCAGTTGTTCCGGGTCGAAAAGTCTTGGGCACGCCCGTTTTGCGCCCGCCGGGCGTCGCTCTTTTCGTCGACTTCGATGGGCCTTTAGAACCGGTTGTTGAGGCACGTCGGCCTGCGGAAGGAGTTTTCCTCATGATGCCGCAAAGATAACGGCTTCAGGGCAGGGAAATGAATGCATCGGGGATGTGTTGAATTCGCCACGTTGTAGCGTCGTATTCAACACATAGAATATCAAACCGGATTGATTTTTGGGGTTTTTTTTGCCGTCGAATGAACTGGTGAGCGGCCTGGATAATTCGCTGCTGTTTGCCGAGGGCAACAGCTTCCAATGCGCTTTCTAAATAACCCGTTTTTCGTGTCTTGACTTCTACGAAAACCCAGTGATCGTCCAAACGAGCGATGAGGTCAATTTCGAATTTCTGGTGACGCCAGTTCCGTTCAATGACCGCGTACCCGAGCGTTTCAACATATTCAGCCGCCAAAGTCTCGCCCCAGCGGCCCCGATCTGTAGGTGCCATCGGTATGTTCGTGTGGTTGTCTTTGATCATTGCGCAAATCAAATACGGGATGCCCTTACTTTTGGAGCATGATTTTTCAATGCATCCGAGGGGTTGACAACCGTGTGAAATGGGTTTTTTCGCTGCTGGTGTTCTTCGGACTCAGCGCCATGGAGGCCAAGGCACAGACGCAGGAGGGAGATTGGTACATCACTTGGGGATACAACCGCTCCATGTATACCTCGTCCGATGTGCACATGTGGGGAATGGGACCCGGAGGAGCGTTTGACCTCACACTCCACGATGCGCAGGCTAGCGATATGCCGGAGCGATTTCAAGCCAAAGTCTATTTTCATCCGGGGCTCTTCACCACTCCGCAATACAATGCGCGATTTGGCAAGAAAATATCTGAAAAGTGGTGGATTTCAGTCGGTTGGGATCACATGAAATACAAGTTGAGGAAGCAGTTTGTCAAGGTGTCGGGTTTCGCAAGTGCTTCGGATATGGGCATTGTTTCTCCCGTTGATCCGGTGCTGGAATATGACAATGAAGGCATTTATTGGAGCCCTGAATTCAACTTGGAACATAGCGACGGAATGAACTTCGTCCGATTTAGTTTGGAACGGGAATGGGACTTGTGGGCCCCTAAGCGTGCTCACATAGCACTAAGTGGCTTTGCTGCAGCCGGAGCGGGTTTGGTGGTGTGCAGCACAGATTTCAGATGGGCGGATGTCCGTCAAAAGAACGCTCAGCACATCAGCGGACTTGGCCTCGGATTCCATTCTGGCCTGAGAATGCAGGTTCACCGGCGATTTTTCGTGCAGACCACAGCCCACGTGGGCGGCGTAACACTTCCTTGGATCCGTGTCCAGGGTCCTGGGGATGCTGGAGCGCAGCAAAGCATTGGTTATTTTGAGGGTGCCTTTGCGTTAGGCTACCTCATTGGAGGGGACCACCGCAATCAAAAGAAGGGCTGCAATACTTGTCCTAAATGGGGGCGTTGATCTGCTAGGTCAATACAAAACCAATTGGGCTTCACCTATTTTCACGTTGTCTTCAAGGATGGCTATCGTGTAGATGCCCTCTAGCAAGGGTTCAATGGGCATAAAGAAAACACAGGCCTCCAAGCGCTCGTTGGCATAGTCCAGTTGCCGAGTCGCGCTGATCGGAATTTGATTGTCTGGATTGGCGTCCGTTTGGCTTCCGGGAAGGACTTCTCCGCTTTCGCTGATCACTTGTAAATGAAGCGTTTTGTTGCCAGCAGGGGCAATTTTATTCTCCAGTAAAGTGAAGCATACCCGGACCATATCCGTTCGCACGGCTCTGTTCGTTTCGCGCTGTTTGCCATTGCTCAGGATGCGAATCCCTGAAGCACTGGACTCAGCGGCTTGCAAGGTTTGTCCTGTGCTAATGATTTCTTCCATGTTTTGCTGCCGAATGACCAAATTGGCGTTGCGCTCTTGGACTTCTTCCACCCGGGCGCGCATCTGGTCGTTCTCGTCAATTAGGGCCAAGTTGAGTTGGTTGAGCGAGTCGATGGTGGCGACATATCCCTTCATGATGGTGCGCAACGATTCGGCTTCCTTTTTGGCGCGTGAAAGTGACCAATTGCCATTGCGAACTTGTTGAACAAGGCCATCGATTTGGGCCCGTTGGTCGGCGATCTCAGCGATCATGAGCGCGTTTTCCGTGTCGAGCGTATCGTAGCTAAAACGGAGTTTTTCAAGATCAAAAAGCACTTGGTCTTTTTCGAGTGAAAGCGTGGCACGATCGGATTCGCTCCGTTCGACGTCACCAGTACGTTCGTAAAGTTGATAACCCAAAACGGCACAAGCCAAAGCGAGTGCCGTTGAGGTAATAATAAGAATGCGTTGAGGATCCATACCCTACAAAGGTGCAATTCTCAGGCCAAAGTTCGCGTCATTCGTCCTTACCAAATCCAAAGAACCCTCCAAACGTGCGCCGGGCCTTGCTAGGTTCGCTAGGTTTGAAAATAGCTTTTTGGGGCTTGGCTGGATTCGGACTGCCT
>JAQCJQ010000158.1 GCA_027593035.1 Bacteroidota bacterium
AGGTGGTGTAGTTTTCCCAGGGCGTATCGCTCCACAGCTCCGCTCCGTTGAGCGCTGTTTGTCCGAGCGAGTCCAGAAGGAGCCAGCTCAATTCAGAGGCCCAGACCCCCGTTGTCAGCGAGAGATAAACCGGTGCTCCTTCACAAACAAAACAACTCCAATTGTCAACGGTCGCATCGGGATCAAAATTGGCCGCATCCGGATCGGTGCATCCACACACCGCATCCCATACGATGGGGGTGTAGCTTTCAAATAGGAAAGCCTCCATTTGAATCGTCTGGCTGCTTCCGTCCGATCCGTTCAGGAGCAGAGAAGCGCCTTGCCATCCATCGCCATAGGTATCCGTAGTATGCACCAGATAGCATCCCGAATCGATGCAAAAGGTCGAGGTGCTGATGGCGCCGGTTTCATACCCCGCAAAAGGTCCGGCGACCAAGGAAGAGTCCTGATCAACGATGCTCCAGGCAATTTCTTCTCCAAACAACCCTACACTCATGACGGCGGTCACTTCCACCGCGTTGCACGCTTGGGCGCAGGCTCCGGGGAGCGCAATGAGCCCAATGCAACAAACGAAAAGAAGGGATTTCGGGTTCATTTTGAGGAAGGTCGGTGGAAATCCATGGTTTGCCCAACAAATGTGTGATTTTTGTGGTTGTACCAGCCAATGCAAGTAATCAATCTCATGGCCGCGAGCCTCGACGGCCGCATCGCATCGCATGCCGACGAATCGGATGCAGAACGCAAACGTCTTGGATTTACCAATGAGGCGGATCATGTGCATATGCTCCGCTGGCTGCGCCAGTGTGACGCGGTCATTGTGGGGGCACATTCGGTCAATGTGAGCGGAGGGGTCATGGAGGTGTTGAACAAAAAAGGAGTTCATCCTACGTGGGTGATGCTGAGCAACCGAGGGTACGCTCCAGACCAAAGTATTTGGAACCATCCCAACACACCGAAATGGTTGGTGTCTTGCGCCGCGCTGCCAGCGGATCGATGTGTTGCCGAGGCGAAACAGATTGTCTATAGCGAAGGTCAGCTGGTGGAAGACACGTTGAAGGCATGCAAATCGGCGGGGTTCCAAAAGGTCTTGTTGTTTGGAGGAGGCCAGGTCAACCGCGCTTTTTATGCCGCGTCCGGGGTGGACGAGCTCGTTCTGACCGTTTGTCCTGTCTTGGTGGGCAAGTCCACAGGTGTGCCGCTGGTTGCGCCCGAGTTGCCTGATTCTGTGCAGTTCAAATTGCAACGCGTTGAGGAAGAAGGGGACTTGGTGTTCCTCCATTATCTTGTCCAGCGATGAGCAGTGATTCAACTCAATTCTTGGAAATAGAACACAAATTTGTGGTGGAATCCAACTTCGATTTGGAATCCTTTGTTGCGGGCGTTCGCGCTCTTGGGCCGGTTGATGAAAAGCAAGTGCAAGTGAGGGACACCTATTTCTTGCCTTCGGAAAATCCGAATTTCATCTACCGCCATCGCATGGATGAGGAAATCCAGCAATTGACAGTGAAGAGCCGCGGAAAGGGCAATGAGGTGCGCACGGAAATCAATTTGGAGTTGGGGGCGCTGCCTTCCCAAGAAGCGGCGGTCAATGCATGGATGCAATTGATTGGTGCGTCCGATGGTCATGTCATTGAAAAGGCGATTTGGGTGTTTGAATTCTCAGATTGTGAGGTCGTGCATTATCATGCTCGCCATGGGAAAAAGTCGGTCGTTTGTGTGGAGTTTGAGGCGGTGGGTGCAGAGAGCAAGGCTGCCGCGCTGGCGACTTTGTTGCAGTATGAAAATCAATTGGGATTCGACGCCGAGGCACGAACCCGCATCAATTTATTTGACCTTTTGGTGATAGCCTCATGAACACAGCCCAATTTGATATCGTGGAACTTCGCGACCTGCATGTGGAGTGCTTGGTTGGCATTCATGCGCATGAGCGACTGACGTCGCAGCCGTTGGTGCTGCAGGTGCGGTTGTTTCTTGAGCGACGTCCTGGAACGTTTGGTCAGTCGTTGGAGGAATCCATGGACTATAGCCATGTAGCGGGCGACCTCGCTTTTTTATTGGAAGCCGGTGAATTTCGATTGCTAGAGACCGCTGCCGAGGCGTGTTGTGCAGTCGTGTTGGGACCGCAAGCTCCGGATCGCATGGGACAGAAGCTCGAAGCCATGGAGGTGGCGATCCAAAAACCCTTGGCCTTGGACGGTCGAGCGATTCCAGCGATTCGGATATTCAGGAAAAGAGAAGAATTTATCTACAAGCAAGAGCGCAACGAATTTGGTTTGGTCGATGTGTTGCATGAAAACCGCGACTGTGGTGTCTACCGATTGCGCATTCGTGCCGGCGGTCAAATCCCCTCGCATTTTCATCGCGTCATGGGTGAGGCTGAGTTGGTAATGTCTGATGGTCTGCTATTGCAGGAACAGCCCGTCCCGGCTGGTGTAGCGCATTTTTGGCCTTTGGAATTGGTCCATGCTTACCGAAACCCCACTGACATGGAGCGTTCGATTTTGTGTGTCAACCGTCCCATATTTGATCGGTCGGATGAAATCCAGGCAGCGGCACCGGAAACGTGGTCGGAGGTCATTCCTTATCGAAAACGATTTTTCGGTCTGCCTCTGGCCAGTGAATTGCCATCATGAATCCCCTTGCTATGAATCCCACGCCCGTCGTTCTGATTACAGGTGCCACCAAAGGCATTGGTCGCGCCATTGCCGAACGCTTTGCCGAGACCGCTTCGGAATTGCATGTTGTGGCTAGAAATCAGGAGGATTTGAACGCTATGAAAAGCGCGTTGGAGCGACCGGGTTTGTCTGTTGCCGTTTACTGTGCGGATTTGAGCAAGCCGGATGAGGTGGGTGCGTTGGTGGTTATGCTGCAAGCTCAACTCCCGCGATTGGATGTGCTGGTCAACAATGCAGGGGTCTATTTGCCCGGTTCTTTGTTGGAAGAATACTCCGATAATTTACGTTATATGATGCAACTCAACGTGTTGTCTCACTATGAGATAACTCGTGGCCTAGCGTCTGTGATGTCGGCCGGTTCACACATCATCAACATGGCGTCCGTTGCCTCGCGCAAGTTGTTTCTGGGCAAGCCTTCT
>JAQCJQ010000159.1 GCA_027593035.1 Bacteroidota bacterium
GTTGCTCGACCATCTTGAGAACAACACTTCTTCTCCTCCCAATCCCAATTGTTCCGTCCAAGCGACCGTCGCAAAATCAGTAGGACTGTACCAATGGATGCTCCGTCCTTGGATGTCAAATCCTGAACCCGGGATGTTTTCCAACAACAGCGTGCCGTCCCAGGCGAAATGAGCAAAGGCCAAGCGGTCGCCATCCGCTGTCACCACATTCATCAGCAAAAGCACGCCCGATTCACTGGCGTCCATCGCCACAGCCTCGGTGGGTTCTTCCCAGCTTGACTCATACGTCCATAAAAGCTCGTCTGTGGCCGGCTTGAAGGCGTCCACACGCGCCCGGTTTGCAGCCGAAACCAAGGTGGAAGCGACCACCAACGTGTCCCCGGTCCACACGCCATCAACGGCGATTTCTTCGACAGCCGTTGCATGAATTTCGCCGCTATTCACATTGGACCACGCTTCATTTCCTTCTCCATGCTGCATCCAAAAGACGTCTCCATTGCCCGAGGCGTAAGTCGTACCCAACGTCCACATCGTGTCATTTCGATTCCAACACCGCACTGGCAAATCCCATGACGACGAACCCCAGGTGGTGGTGCCGGTGAGGGTTCCTTCGGATGACAGGTGATACCACCCCCAATCATATCCGTCAGAAGGGTTGGCATACCGCATTCCTAGGATGGTCAGCGATCCATTGGTGTGTTCGATGGCGTCCACCGCTTGCAACAATGGCGCATCCTCCACCGTCGTGCTCCAAATGGTCTGGGCATTGGAATCCACGCGAAGGATCCACGCATGGTTTTCAGAAGCTGTCGTACTGTTGGTTGTTCCTGACAGCAAAAGATCGCCATCCTCCAACAGTGTGATCCGAGCACCGCGGTCGTCCTGAGGCCCGCCAAAAACATGCATCAAAACGGTATCCACATCCTGAGCGGAACTCGCAAAAGCCCAGACCCAACAACCGATGAGGATCGCGATGCGCTGCATATCAGTCTTGCACCGCTTCATACACCCGCTTCAATTGGATCAACAACGGTTCCAGCGCCGCAAGCTGCAGCATATTGGCACCATCGGAAAGAGCTGAAGCGGGATCTGGATGGGTCTCAATGAAAATACCATCCGCACCGGCTGCAATGGAGGCTTTTCCAATCGTTGCAATCAATTCTGGGCGACCACCGGTCACTCCTGCTGTTTGATTGGGTTGTTGCAGGCTATGTGTGATGTCGGCGATGACCGGTCCGTACTTCCGCATCGCAGGGAAACTGCGCATGTCCACGACCAAGTCTTGGTAGCCCATCATCGTACCGCGTTCAGTGAGCCAAACCTGTCCGTTACCAGATTCTTGCACTTTCTGAACCGCAAATTTCATGGACTCAGGCGACAGGAACTGGCCCTTCTTGATGTTGACCACCTTTCCTGTTTCGGCCGCGGCTACAAGCAAATCAGTCTGGCGACAGAGAAACGCTGGAATTTGAAGAACATCGACGTGAGCTGCAGCTTTCGCTGCTTCATCCGCTGCGTGGATATCAGTGGTGGTTCGCACTCCCATGGAAGAGCCTATCTCTGATAGGATGGACAACGCTTCGTCATCACCAATGCCTGTGAAGCTGTCCAAACGGGAACGATTGGCCTTGCGGTATGAACCTTTGAAAATGAAGGGCAAATCCAATCGATCGCAAATTTCACCAACCGTTTCAGCCACTTGAATGGCCAGCGCTTTGCTTTCTATGGCACACGGACCTGCAATGATTTGGAGGCGATTGCCCGCTTGCCAACCGTGAATTTCAGAGGATTGCGCCGTCCAAGGCGCCTTGTTTTCCGTCGATGAGGTCATGCTGCGAAGTTCGTTAGAACAGCGCAATCGACAACACGTTCGACACGGGAATCACAAGCCTTCGAAACGCAAGGTCAAGCCCCGACCGAAAGCCGATGAACTTCCCCAACCCCAGGGATCCTCCACATACAAGGTCAATGCGCGCTCATTGGGAACCCGCCAACGGACCCAAACGGCTGGGCGCAACCTGCCCCAACCTCCTACAACCCCTTGAATTCCCACTTGCCATTGCTTTCCAAAAGCACGTCGGCAAACCATCATCACACGTGGCTGTGGCATCCACTCCCCCATTTGCAAGGTCACGTCCCACCCTGAACGCGGACCCAGCGGATATTCAAAGGCGACATCGCACCGGCCTGGCAATCGTTGTAGGGTCACGCCTGCCGTATCGACATCCAAATAATCTTTCTTAAAATCGGGAAACTGCAACGTCTCCAAACTCCATCCGGGACCATCCAGCGCCAAGCCGGTTGTTTCAAGCAGCGTATCCACTGCATAATGCACTCCGCCAGCAGGCACAACAACCCAGCCCCAATTTTGAATTTGCACATGGAAAGCAAACGGCGCTTCTTCGCGAATGAAATGCCATTCGCCATTCATGGCTAGCCCCCATCCTGGACGCAAATCCACAGACGCGTCAGCTCGCATGGAAGCAAATAGGCTGTCGGCCTGCTCATTGACTCGAAAATATCCGGTGTGAACTTGTCCTTTTAGTTGCAGATGGCGGTAGGCCAATCCCAGCTCAATCCGATTGTTATTGCGCCCTTCCAACCCAACCGCGACCGCCCCCCAAACCGTGGTTCGCAACTGGGATCCATCGAGTACATCCCAGCGACCCAAATGACCCTGATTGCCCATGAAAACCAACTCCAGCATTTCTGGAGTCCAGCGTGCATCGATGAGAGAGCGCCCTTGAATGGAGCCGCAAATGCGCGCTTCAGTGTTTTTCCATAAGCGAGTTGAACTCCATTTAACCAGACCGCCTGCTGAAAATCCAAATCCACCCATGTCACCACTTTGAGCAGCCAATGCCGATTCGATTAAATCACGTTCAATCCTTCCTCCGCCCATCAAAAGACCCGCCAGCTCCTGATCCAACGTGTTCGACCGACGCTGACCCCAGACTGTCGCCGACCAATCTTCCAAGAACGGCTCAAGGCCCAATGAATCGGACACAAGATCCGCCTCTTCTTGGGCCGACACCATACCCACTGGGAACAATAAAGTCCAGCAGCCAATCAAAACCACGAAGGAGGTGATGG
>JAQCJQ010000034.1 GCA_027593035.1 Bacteroidota bacterium
TGGATTCTCTTCGGCAAGCTGTAGCAACAGGCAAAGCCAATCGCGGCAGCGGAAAACCAACGGTCGTTTTGATGACAACGATCATGGGCAAGGGCGTGGATTTCATGGAGGGAACGCACAAGTGGCACGGCATCGCCCCGAATGATGCGCAATTGGAAGATGCTCTTGGTCAATTGGAGCAAACATTGGGGGACTATTGATTGTTCAAATCTCTATATCCTAAAGGGGTTCAGTCATGATCACCTTCCGGAAACATCTCGCATGGTCCATTTTGATTGCCGGACTTATCGCTCCCCTCCTTCCTTTGGCGCAGGAGACTCTGGAGGACGACACCCAAATTCTTTTTGTTTTTGATGCGTCGAACAGCATGAACTCCTTTTGGGAGGGAAACCGAAAAATAATGGTCGCCACCCGGCTGTTGTCGGAATCATTGGATGAGCTTTATGGAATACCGGGACTGCAATTGGGTCTCCGTGTTTATGGACACCAAACCAAATTTGTCCAGGGAAATCAGGATTGTGATGACACCGAATTGGTGGTTCCTTTTTCAACGGGGAATAACCTGGTCATCAAACGGTCTTTAGCCCGCATTCAAGCAAGAGGAACGACGCCCATCGCTCGGTCTTTGGAGCGCGCGGCAGAAGATTTTCCTGCGGGAAATGGGCGCAAAGTCATCGTGCTCATTACCGACGGTATTGAAGCGTGTGATGAAGACCCGTGTGCTGTGTCTCAAATGTTGCAGGCGCGGGGGATTATAGTCAAGCCCTTCATCATTGGCATCGGTCTCGAAGAGCAATTCAAAGAGACATTTCGATGTGTCGGAAATTTCTTTGATGCCACGGATGCTGAAACATTCCGTGAAGTCCTGGACATCGTCCTTGAACAGGCGATGCATGACACCACGTATGAAATTGACCTGATGGATTCCGACGGAGTGCATGACACCAATGTGGCCGTGACATTGAGAGATCAGCATACTGGTCAAGTTATGCAGCAGTTCATGCACACCCTGAATCAGAATCTTGTACCGGACACCATGCACATTGATCCCGTTCCCACCTATGACGTGACGGTTCATACGCTACCACCCTTGTTGCGTGATTCCGTTCGTTTCAATGCGCGCAGTCATAACCACTTGAGATTTCAAGGCGTTGAACAAGGCACGCTTCGAGCTGAATTTGCACGCTCAGAGCGCAACGAATATGGTGACTTCCATGTTTTGGTTTCCGATTCTGAATCGGGGCTTCCTGTCCACTCGTTTGAAATCAACAAGCCGGTCAAGTTTTTGTCAGGCACGTATGATGTGCATTTCCCCACGGCTCCTCCAACGTGGGTGCGCAACGTCGCAGTGCGCAAAGGCCAGATTGCCCCTGTCATCATTCCCCAGCCCGGCTATCTGCAATTGGATGCCGCCACGGCGGGGTACGGCACCATTCTCACCGAAGATGGATTGGTCGTTTACAAATTTGACATTGGAAACCCCTCGGCGAGACTACTTTTGCAGCCAGGGAACTACACGTTGCTTTTTCGCGCGCGATCAGCCAACTCATCTGAATATTCTGTAACTAAGCAATTCTCGATTGTTTCGAGAAAAACCCACCATCTATCCATCCATGGTTAATTCACGTTATATCCTCACGACCGAACCAACTGAAAAGAAGGACACCCGCAGCGGCTTTGGCGCCGGGCTTCTAGAAGCCGGAAAGCACAATGCCAATGTGGTCGCTTTGTGCGCCGATCTGACCGGTTCATTGAAAATGGGCGATTTCCAAAAGGCCTTTCCTGAGCGATTCTATCAAGTGGGCATTGCAGAAGCGAACATGATGGGATTGGCTGCGGGCATGACCATCGGTGGCAAAATTCCATTTACAGGCACATTCGCGAATTTCTCTACAGGACGGGTGTATGACCAAATTCGGCAATCCATTGCGTATTCCGAGAAGAACGTCAAGATTTGCGCATCCCATGCCGGCTTGACTTTGGGCGAGGATGGAGCGACTCACCAAATTTTAGAAGACATGGGGATGATGGCGATGTTGCCGAACATGACGGTGATTTGTCCTGCCGATTATTCCCAAACGAAGTTGGCTACTGAAGCCATTGCCAATCATCACGGGCCTGTATATCTCCGGTTTGGACGTCCCGCTGTCCCCATGTTTTTGCGTTCTGATGTCCCCTTTGAAATCGGAAAGGCGCAAACATTGATGGAAGGGAATGATGTGACCATTGCGGCGACAGGACACTTGGTTTGGGAAGCGATGGTGGCTGCAATGGCATTGGAAGTGCGCGGGATTCGAGCCGAAGTCATCAATGTGCATACCATCAAGCCATTGGACGGTAAGACATTGTTGGAATCGGTCTCCCGAACGGGTTGCATGGTGACGGCAGAAGAACATCAACGCATCGGGGGATTGGGATCACAAGTCGCTCAACTTCTCGCAGCGCACAATCCGGTACCGATGGAACAAGTGGCCGTCAATGATTCCTTCGGTGAGAGCGGAACACCAGCACAATTAATGGAAAAGTATGGGCTCAACTCTGCGGCCATCGTCCAGAAAGTGGAGGCCGTACTGAGTCGATTGGCTGTTGCGGCTTCTTAACGGGCCTACACGATGACTTCTTGTCGACTGAGTGCCTCTTGAGGGAGCTCTGCAATGGCCCGGTAAAGTGCCATTTTAGTGCTTTCAGAAACCGGGGTGTTGGGAAGTCTGACGCGTGAATCACAAAGGTCTAGATGGGCCAAAATGGTCTTGATTCCAGTGGGCTCTCCTTCCATTTCAAGGATGCGCATCAGTGGAGCGAAAATGTGGTGTGTCACCCGAGCATCGTTTACAGAACCAAAAAGCATTTGGTGTGTCATGGCTCCCCAAGACTTGCAAAACGCATTGCCTAAACTGGTGACTGCGCCATCAACGCCCAACGCCAACAATGGGAGCGTCATAACATCTCGACCAGATAACACAGAGAATCCAGCGGGACGGTTGCGCAACAACTCGCCAATGAGGGCGACGTCTCCAGAGCACTCAACAACTCCTGCAACATTCGGTTCTTGCGCTAAGGTCAAGATGGTCTCGGCTGTCATCGCATGGCCCGATTTGTTGGCGGGGCTTTCAATGAGGATCGGCTTGGATGAAGCCTCGGCAATGGACCGGAAGTGTCCAACGTGCCCAGATTGGGAAGAAGCTACAGGGTTCGAGGCCGCGCAATAAACCCCCATGACGCCATGGAGTTCCATGGAAGCGATTCGCTGGACTGCAGAGCGGGTGTCCGTACTGGCGATGCCGACAAAAAATGGTTTGGCACCGCCGTTGATCTCATTGGCAAAATCGACGATGCGGTTTTGTTCCTCCAAGTTCAATAAAGAGCATTCCGACGAAGCACCCAAAGCCAAGATGTAATCGGCGTCGCCAGATATGCTTCGGTTTACGAGTTTTTCCAAAGAGGGGTAGTCCACCTCCCCCGCTTCATTGAAAGGGGTGACGAGAGATACGCCTTGTCCGCGCAAAATGGAGGTCAATTCAGTGTTCATGAAAGTGGGGACTCAGCTAAAAATTGAATGATGCGGTGATTTCGTTGCCGCCAGTTATCACCTTTTGTAGTCGGCAAAAGGATGTCGTAATCCTTCTTTCGCAATTTGGAATGGTTGGCCACTTTCATTTTAGCCTTTGAGGCCATCACGAAAAAATCCAGAGCTAAAGAGGCATCGGGATCGAAATGAATGAGCGCATCAAATGGCGCTTGCAGCAATGGATCTACATTCCTTACGGGCTTGCCAAACCAGTTCAAATCAGATTTGCAGAAGTAATCGGTTTCCAGTTTTCTCAGATGCCAAGCCGGTATGAATTTACTTTCTTGCTCGATGTAGGCCACACGCATCACGCGCTTGACACCAAATTCCTTTTTGATGTACGTCCCGATGTCACGAACGAGTTTGTACTTCGTTTCATCATGGTCGGTGTATAGAATCAAGACAGATTCCATTTGACGCAGTGAAGAACCACGGCGTAAACGATCCACTTTTGGGCTGAGCTGCAAAACAGTCTGCGCCACCCGTTCTTTGATCTTTCGGGGAATAACATTCATGAACGTGCTACCATTGCATGGGTACATCCATCATTAAAAATCGCGTATCGGAGCTCGCCTTCAACTGTACAAGATCCGCATCGGAAATGCCCATCGCATCCCGACGACTCAGGAGTCGACCGTCGATTTCAAGATCTCCTTCAAGAACAAAAACATAAACGCCCTGTCCCCTGCCCTTGAGGGAATAGTTTTGTGCATGGTCCTTGTCCCAAGATCCGAGATAGAACCAAGCATTTTGATGAATCTGAACGCCTTCATCTCCCGTGGGACTCACGACACATCGCAATTGATTGTGTTCTTCCGCTATGTCAAATGATTCCTGATCATAGCGAGGCGTTAAATCCTTTTGGTTAGGGAACATCCATATTTGCAAAAAACGAACCGGGTCCACTTCACTGTTGTTGTTTTCAGAATGAAGGATGCCGGTTCCAGCCGACATGATTTGAATGTCTCCCATTGCTATCACTGCGCCAGTACCCATGCTGTCCTCATGCCGAAGGCTGCCTTCCAATGGTATGCTGATGATTTCCATGTTATCATGGGGGTGCCGACCAAAACCATTTCCTGCAGCGACGTAATCATCATTCAAAACGCGCAATGCTCCAAAATGCATCCGCTCCGGATCGTGCCATGAGGCAAAACTAAATGAGTGGTAGGTGTTCAACCACCCGTGATCAGCGTGACCGCGAGAAGAAGCCTTGTGTAATGTATAAGTTGGACTGTTCTCCATGTTACTCATCGATTGTCCGATGTTATCGTGCTTGTAATCGGCAAAGATGAGTATGTTCTGAGCGGTTGGCAACATGGAAAAACCAAGTATTACCAAGGGTAACAGGCCAGTTTTCAAAGAAATGGATTGTATTGGTTTCACGCTTGGAATGGATTCAAACAAATTTACATAGAACTTTGGCATGACTTTCGCATCTTCGAGGCTAAATCAATCGAACGCTAACAACTTGCATCATGTGCTTACAACGATCGCTTCTCGGATGGATGGTTTCCTTTTTTCTACTTGTCGGGTGTTCTACAAATCCTTTGGGGAAATCCGTTAAGGAACCATTTTCGGGGTCCAAATACGAATCCAACCAACGCTTTTACCGCGGTGTGGGTAAAGGCTCAAGCAAAATGGATGGTGTGGCTCAAAGCCAAGCCGAATTGAAAGCCCGTCAATCCATCGCTCAACAAGTGCAAACACATTTTGAAGTGGTTACAGACGACTACCAACGCAATGTCTCCGGAGAGCATGTGGATGAAGCCATGACACGCTTCGAGACCTTAGCGCGTGAAATAACTCACACACAATTGACTGATTTAAGAAATCTGGGATCCGAAAAGTACCTGAATAACGAGGGCTCCTACACGGTGTTTGTAGCCTTTGAGATCAAGAAGTCGAGCATGTATAGGCACATGAAAAAGCAAGCTCGAATGGACGCTAAGATTTCGAAACAGTCCCTGAAAGAAATTGAAGCGCTTTTGGATCTTGAAATTCAAAAGGCTGAGGCTCAAGAGTGAGGCTTTCAAACTTGGCGTGTCCCATCAACGCTTTAGCAAGAACGAGTACTTTTCTTGAAACTTTTTCATCTTGGGCGCAATGACTGCTCGGCAATATGGAGCTTCTCCATGTAGCTCGTAATAGCTTTGGTGATAGTCCTCGGCTATATAATAGACGCTTGAAGGCTGGACCTCCGTGACAATCGGTGCGGGCCATTCAAGCGAAGCCTGTGAAATGGCTTGATCAATCAGTGATTGTTGTTCTGTTTCATGAAAGAAAATCGCCGAGCGATATTGTGTTCCCACATCAGCACCTTGTCGATTCAACGTGGTGGGATCATGGGTCGAAAAGAAGACTTCAAGGATCATTATCAAGTCAATCGATTCTGGATTGAATTTTACCTGAATGACCTCCGCATGGCCTGTTCGGCCTGTGCAAACTTCCCGATAGGCAGGATTTTTTATGTGTCCTCCCATGTAACCGGAGGTCACCGAATCCACGCCTTTCATGTTGGCAAAAACGGCTTCGACGCACCAGAAGCATCCCGCACCTAAGGTGATGGTTTGACTTTCCATGGATTTCACTTGACTTATTTTCTGATTCGATTCGTCAGATTGGGCATAGGATTGTTGCCTTCCCTGAATTACCAGACCCAGCGCAAGAAACAAAAGCGAACGCCCAACTCTGATTGTGAATTTCTCCATATCCCAATGATGTCAGTGGCTTGTAGTCCCATTTCAAAACCACGCTTCCCTGTCTTGAGGATAAAACCGGCTGGGACACGAATTGTTTCGTCTCCAACTTGTCGTATTCCAGATTCGAATCTCAACCATTCGACAGGCTTGAATACGCAGCTCAGCCCAAATCGGGTACCGGAGTTTCCAATCAGCTTTCGATTGTCAAATGAGGCATCCCCCGCAAAGGTTAACCCACTCCAGACGCGCAAGCCTCCTCCTATGTGAAAACCGACGCCATTGTTGACACGCCGAGTTTCAGAAACACCATTGGCAAACCAAGTGCTTGGATTCATTGCCAATTGGAGGATGTCAATCCATTGATTGGGATTCGCTGTTGCATTGTCCCACGTGTTGGTCAAAGCATCGTCAAAACTGTAACGCTCACCGCGCCATTCCATCCACCCCAAATCAGTGATTGATGCGCTGGCCCAGGCTTTGTCCGAGAAAGCGATGGCGACGCCCAAATCAGCCCCCCATCCTTGTCCTACAGGTCCCCAATTTCGAACTTGAGTAAAAGCGGGGTCATTGAAATTGAGTGAGTCCAACTTGGCAATGTTGAAGCCGTTGGAAAATGCGCCAAAAGCGTCAAGTTGTCCGTTTTCTTGTGTCAAGTTGAAGTAGCCGTTTCCAAGCAAGAAGCGTCCGCCAATACCCGTGTGAATGGACCAACCTCGGGTGGTACTCCATTGTTTTGAGAGACCCAACTCATGGGATCTATGCCAAGAAAGCCCCAGTTTTGAATCTTGAAAAATGGAGGAGAGCAAGGTTTCACCGTTGGCATTTAGCCCACCGACGATGTTGCCTAAATCTTCGATGCTCCATCCCCCTTGATTGAGAACCGTGTCGGCGCCAAGAATGGTGTATTCAAATAGACTCGAAGCTCCCCCTTCGATGAGCAAAGAAGTGACGGACGGACTGAAGTAGGACTCCGCGAAAAAGACATTGCGTGAAGCATACGCACCCGCCCATGATTTCCAGTGTTTCGCTGTGCCGGTGGTCATAAGATTGCAATCGACTCGAATCCGTTCGTTGGCCAATCGATTCACCCATTCTCCCGGTGTCAAGCCGGTCCAAGCCTCGTTGCTCATCCCTCGATTCAGGATGTCATCCCACAAATCCTCGCGTTCTAAAACAGTAGAATTGACCGCGATGGAACCTTCCAAACCACAAATAGCGGATTTCCAACTTGAATTCATTGGAGACAAGGTCAAATGCGCGGGATTCCATCCCAAGGCTCGATAATCACCGCTAAGGGCCATGGGTGTCGCCCCCACTCCCACGGAGAGATGCGGAGACTGGGCGGTCACGGAATGAAAAGAAAGTAGACAAAGAACAACCCAGCACCCGTGTTGAATTGAAGGGGCATATCGTAACGCTGAAAAGGGTTGAGTTCGAGCGGTCAAGTCTAGCTTGTTACACGGGGATGTTCCAATTGAATCGATCAGCGATGGTGCCCCGTCGCATGCCATCCAATTCTCGCAGTAGCCAAGGAGCAATTTGCCAGCCGTCAGAATCGCTCAATGGGTAACGTTTGCCGCCAATTCCAATTTCTGACATGGGCTTGATGGTTGCGGCCGTACCCGCACCAAAGGCTTCAGTCAATGTGCCGTTTTCAAGTGATTCTTGAAGCTCATTGACCGAGAGCTTTCGAATCTCTACAGGGATTCCCAAATCTCGAGCAACCGCAATGACGGAATTCCGTGTGACTCCATCGAGTACGGTATCACTGGTTTCAGGTGAGATGAGCGTGCCATTCAATACGAACATGGCATTCATTGTACCACATTCTTCAACGTATTTATGTTCCAAGGCATCGGTCCATATGAGCTGGTCATACCCTTCATTGCGAGCCTGTTGAGAGGGGTACAAAGATCCCGCGTAGTTTCCGGCAGCCTTGGCAAATCCAGTTCCTCCTGGAGTTGCACGCGTAAAGGTTGTCTCCACTTTAACCCGTACTGGACCTTTGTAATAGGCATTGACAGGGCAAGTGAAAATGCTGAAAGCGTACTTTTTACTGGCCTGAACACCTACGTATGCATCGGTTGCAATCATGAAAGGACGAATGTAAAGCGAGGCTTCTTGTCCTCCAGGAACCCATTTGGAGTCCAGCTTCACCAGTGCGCCTATAGCCTCCATGAACACGTCTTCAGGTACCTGAGGCATGCACATTCGGACGGCAGACTTGTTGAATCGGGCGATGTTCATACCCGGTCGGAAGAGCGAAACTTCACCGCTTTCCTGTCGATATGCCTTCATACCCTCAAAGATGGCCTGACCATAATGAAACACCATTGACGCCGGACTCATGGTGAATGGACCGTATGGTTCAATGCGCCCTCGCTGCCATTCGCCATTCTCATATTCCATCAAAAACATGTGGTCAGAGAAGACCCTGCCAAATTCTAGATTGTTGAAATCAACCTGATCTAGACGGCTCGTTTCAGTCTGGAAAATATCGAAGGAAGGGGTGGTTTCAATCATGTTCAATCTATCATTCAGATTTGCTGCAAAGGTCGCCTTTCAGCTTCCATTGTCCAAATATGCTCTGACAACGGATGTGAAAAGAAAGAGAGCTCTCCCCTAGTATTCAGTTCGACTGCTGAAACAGGAACTTGTTTGGACTGACAAAACCTGATTTTACGGCATACATCACCATGGATGCCGTATTGTTGACGCCCAGTTTCTGCATGATGTTTTTTCGATGCGTATTCACTGTGTGATTACTGAGAAAAAATTTATCAGCAATTTGCACATTGGTCATGCCCTCTGAGATCAGAATGAGCACTTGAATCTCGCGTTGAGTCAAAACAACAGGGTCACAGGTCAAGTCCACTAAATCCAAATCGCTGACATCAATGCTTTCTCTGCGAATGGCATCCAATATCTGTCCGCAAAAGAACGTACCACCCTGCCCTGTCACTTCAATGGCTTCAAGAACTTCTGACATGCTGCAGTCCTTCTTAATGTAACTCGTGATCCCAGCGCGAAGAGCATTGACAATGGTCAATCCATTTTGTGATGCAGTGATGGCAATCATTCTTGTTTTACGATTGGCCCGGGCACATTGCAACACCGTATCAATAGAGAACCCTGATGCTAAGCAGTCCAACACAAGAAGATCTGGCTTTTCTAGTGTGAGCATCTGAAGCAGCTCCGCTTCGGATTCAGCCTCTCCAAGTACAACATATCGTTCGTCCCTTTCTAAGACTGTTTTGAGCCCAAATCGAAAGAGAGGACTGCTGTCTGCAATTATGATGGATGTTATCGCACTCATGCTGCGAAGATAGTTATATAGAACCATTCCAAATAAAGGGAGGGCATTAATTTGGTTGAAAGGTCTGGAGAGGATAGCATTTGCCTTCCTCTGCCAATTCAACCCGGTCAAACGTCTCCCTTGCCTCTTTCAATAAACCATCCAGTGAGCGATAGCGACTGGAGAAATGCCCGATCAACAAGGCTCCAACGTTTGCATCCAAAGCGGTTGTTGCCGCTTGTTTAGCCGTTGAGTGGCCTGTTTGTTTCGCTCTTAGACTCAGCGCCTCTGCAAACGTGGCTTCGTGATACATTAAATCAGCATCCAGGGCCAAAGCATTCAACATGGAACAGGGCGTTGTGTCACCGCTAAAAACGTAAGAGAGACCAGGATTCAAAGGATGACAATGCTCCGAAGCTTTCAAGGTAGACCCATCTGTGCGCTGCACATCATGCCCTTTTTTAAGTTGGATGATTTCAGTTCTCTTCAAATTGAGCAGCTCCAAGCTCGACTTTTTAAGATTGAGCAAACGAGGTGACCAATTGAATCGGTATGCATAAGCTTCAATCCGATGGTTCACGGGAGCTGAAAGCACCTCAATCTCTCCTTCCGCCCATGCTGGAGTAAGCTCATCTTGATTATTGGCACTGAATTGAATTTCGAAATTCAAGTGAGTTTCTGTGAGTCGTAGTCCTTCCATAAGCCACCGCTCCAAATTCGCAGGACCATGTATACCAAGGGGCTTCTTTCTCCCCAGTAGGTTCATACTGCCAATGAGACCAGGTAGACCAAGCACATGATCACCATGCATGTGGGAAATGAAAACCCGCTCAATCTTTTGAAATGGAACGTGATGAGAACGCAACGATTTCTGCACGCCCTCTCCGGCATCAAGTAAAAACCACTTCTCCCCAATGTTCAATATCTGTGACGTCGGTTGATAGCGCAAAGTCGGCGTTGCCGCTCCGCAACCCAAGATGGCCACATCAAACCTCACCGAACTACTTGATTCGACTTAGTTCTTGCGAACGACCATTTTAGTCGTTTTACGCTCTGCATCGGATGTCCAAGTGACAAAATAGATCCCGGTGTTCCATCCTTGTGTTGACACAAAAGTGGGGCTTTGAGCGATGGCGCGATTGGCATGAACCAAACGGCCTGACATGTCGCGAACTTCAACTAAGGCGTCAATAGGCATGGGGTTCAATCGGAAGTTGTCCTCTGTTGGGTTCGGGTACCAAGAAATCAGCTCAGCCATGCTTTCTGCAATGCCATCAGGGCTCCCCTCTCCAACAATGTCCATGATGTATCCGCTGAACACGTAAGGTTGTGCGACAGCGATTCCAAACACGGTCACGTAGGCTTGAACATCCAAGCTCAACTGGTACACACCTGGCCCCGTAGGCGTGCCTTCTATAGAAGCGCAGTATTGTGCACCCGCTATGAATGTGCAAGGGTTGGGAGAGGTCCCCAAGTTGTTGCAAATGATCGTCAGGCCGACATCCTCCAAAGAAAAAGCCTCTTGCGTTAAGGTGTCAATCAGCGTAGTCGACACCAAAATAACAGAATCCAATGGCAAGGGGAAAGCAGAGTCTATTGCTGAGGCATCCGTGGGGACGAGAACATGGAAGACATCAAAATAAGGCACGTCGACGTATGCCGTATCAAATTGCTCGCCGAGGGAAGCATCTGGAGATGCACCCCAGAGGGCTTCGCCAAAATCGAAGTCTGCATCACATTGTCCGAGTAAAGAGGACCCTACGATCATCATACTGCATAGCGCGATTGAAGTTTGGTAAAAGTTCTTCATGAGGGATTGTTTTCTTTGTTGCCGCCCAATTCTTGTTCAGTCATCTCCATAACGACGTAATCGTACGCTTCAGATGCCGTAGGCGTAATGGTCAATACACGATCCAATTGGCTGATTTGAACCAACTTCTCGACTGATGGCTGCAGTCCGCACAAAACGAACGTGCCCTCAGAATCACGGCAAAGGCGATTTCCAATCAACACAGCACTGAGGCCACTGCTATCGCAATAACGCGATTCCGTCATATCTAAGATGATGTGGTTGCCCCCTTCCTTCGCAATGCGAAGCAGTTCTCCCTTGAGTTCTGGTGCATGCAATGCGTCCAGCTTTTCGACATGAGAAGTTACGATGGCAATCTGATCGCGGAGTTCGGTAGAAAATTTCATGAATCGTGACTATAGGGGTAAATATAGGAAGAACTACCAATGCTCACCTTCATCCTTTTGCAGATAGTAAATAAAGTACGGCCATTCGGATGGCTACGCCGTTTTCAACCTGATCTAAAATGATCGAATGCGGGCTATCGGCCACATCACTTGTGATTTCCACGCCCCGATTGATCGGGCCTGGATGCATGATGGTAATTGGACGATCCAATTGCATCAGCCGGTCTCCATTCAATCCGTATTGCATCGCGTACTCTCTCAATGAAGGGAAATAAGGAACTGAACCGGCACCTTGCCGTTCCAATTGAATGCGCAGCATATTGGCCACATCACACCATTGAAGCGTTTCATCCAAATTGTGACTCACTTCTACACCTAAGGATTGAATGTGTTTCGGAATGAGTGTTTTGGGGCCGCAAACCCGGACATTGGCACCAAGCAGTTTCAAACACAAGATGTTGCTAATAGCAACCCGGGAATGGCGGATGTCTCCTACTATGGCAACATTTTTACCTTCCAAGTCCCCATGCTTTTCAATCAAGCTATAGGCATCAAGTAGAGCTTGCGTCGGGTGCTCATGTGTTCCGTCACCCGCATTGACGACAATCGTATCCACTTTGCTGGCTAAGAAATTGGGAGCTCCCGGATGGGGATGGCGCATCACCACCAAATCCACTTTCATCGCTAAGATATTGTTTACCGTATCGACAAGGGTTTCTCCTTTTGTTACCGATGAACTTGCTGCAGAGAAATTCACGACATCTGCGCTCAATCGTTTCTCTGCCAATTCAAAAGACAAGCGGGTTCGCGTAGAATTTTCAAAGAATAGATTGGCGATGGTAAGGTCGCGCAATGAAGGTACCTTTTTGATCGGTCGATTGATCACTTCTTTGAACCCTTCCGCTGTTTGGAAAATGAGATCCAAATCATTTCGCGTCAATCCGCGAATGCCGGTTAGGTGGCGTGTGGACAGCTGACTCATTCAGGCTTTTCGTTCAATAACAACACTTGACTCAATCCAGGTTCGGCGGACCAATCAACCAATACATATTGCCGATCCAGACTGTCTACGGACTTTCCGATGTATTGCGCCTCGATGGGCAGCTCGCGCTGAAAACGGCGATCAATGAGCACCATGAGCTGCACTGATTTTGGCCGACCGTGTGCCATCAAAGCATCCAAACCAGAGCGTATTGTTCTTCCGGTGAAAAGGACATCGTCGATTAGGATGACATTTCGGCCTTCAACAAGAAATGGCATGAGCGTTAAGCTCGGAGTAATGTGTTTTTCTCGCTGCCGAAAGTCGTCTCGGTGAAACGTAGTATCCAATGCGCCGCATTGGATCTCCAAGTTGGGAACGAGCTGCTTGAGTCGTTGTTGGATTCGTTGAGCCAATAAGTATCCACGGGGCTGCAATCCTATCAGGTCAGTTTCTGTGAAATCGTGATGCTCAAGTAGCTGATGCGCCATGCGATCAACTACCCTTTCGAATAGAGCTTTATCAATGAGGATTTGAGAATCCATCGGGGTGCAAAGATAAGTGAAACAAAAAAGGGGAAGCAATCATGCTTCCCCTTTTTCTTTATACACTTTGATGCTTATGATTCAGCGTCGTCTTTCTTAGCTGCGGGCTTCTTAGCCGCAGGCTTCTTAGCTGCGGGCTTTTTAGCTGCGGGCTTTTTAGCTGCGGGCTTCTTTTCAGCTGCGGGCTTCTTTTTAGCTGCGGGCTTCTTAGCTACCGTCTTCTTCGCAGGCTTAGCCTCTTCAGAAGTAGCTTCTTCGATAGACGAATCAGCAGGGACTTCTGCCACAGGTTCTGCTTTCGCTTCAACGATCTCTTCAGTTGGGTTGTCTGCCATCTGCTCTTTCAGAGCTGAAAGCACATCCAAATCACCGAACGTACTGCGTTCTACATTGGAGTTGACCTCATTCATCATGCGGTTACCTCCGCCGCCTGGGCTACCAGCTGCACGCGGCTTGCGTTCTTTTGGCTCAGCTTGAACGGGAGCTTCTTCATGTGTTCTTGTATGGCTAACCGTAATGCGTTTCGCATTGCGATTGAATTCCAAGACAACAAAATCAGCAGCATCTTCTACGGCCACATTGCTTCCGTCAGCCTTGAGCAAGTGCTTGGAATGGCAAGAGCCTTCCAGACCGTATGGCAAGGAAACCAAAGATTGGTTGCCTTCAACTTTAAGTACCGTTCCTTGGTGCGTTGATCCAACGGCAAAAATGGTTTCAAATACCTCCCATGGATTCTCTTCGAGCTGCTTGTGCCCGAGGCTCATGCGGCGGTTTTCTTGATCCAATTCGAGTACGATGACATCAATGGCATCACCTACGCTGCAGAATTCAGAAGGGTGCTTGATTTTCTTAGACCAGCTGAGGTCAGAAATGTGAACCAAACCGTCGATACCTTCTTCCAATTCAACAAACAGACCGAAGTTCGTGAAGTTGCGTACAACGCCCTTTTGCTTCGAGTTGAGCGGATATCGATCGTTGATCTCGGCCCAAGGATCTTGCTTCAATTGCTTCAGACCAAGAGACATCTTGCGCTCTTCGCGATCAATGTTCAAAACCACACATTCGATGTCTTCACCTACGCTCAAGAAATCTTGAGCACTTCGAAGGTGCTGTGACCAGCTCATTTCAGAAACGTGCAACAGACCTTCTACGCCTGGTGCAATCTCAATGAATGCGCCGTAATCGGCCATAACAACAACTTTTCCTTTGATTCGACCTCCTTCAACCAAGTCTTCCGTCATGGAATCCCATGGATGCGGAGTCAATTGCTTCATGCCCAAGGCAATTCGCTTCTTCTCGTCATCAAAGTCCAAAATAACGACGTTGAGTTTCTGATCCAGTTCAAGCAACTCTTCTGGATGGTTGACTCGACCCCAAGACATGTCGGTGATGTGAACCAATCCGTCGATGCCTCCCAAGTCGACAAAGACACCATATGACGTAATGTTCTTGACCGTTCCTTCTAGAACTTGTCCTTTTTCCAACCCACCGATGATGACGCGCTTCTGCTCTTCAAGCTCGGCTTCAATCAATGCTTTGTGTGAAACAACGACATTCTTAAACTCTTGGTTGATTTTCACCACCTTGAATTCCATTTGCTTTCCGACATAGATGTCGAAATCGCGAATAGGCTTCACGTCCACTTGAGAACCCGGTAGGAATGCTTCAATACCGAAGACGTCTACAATCAAGCCGCCTTTTGTTCGGCATTTGACTTCACCTTGAATGATGAGATCGCCTTCCTTGGCTTCATTGATTTCATCCCAAGCACTGAACATGCGTGCAGTCCGGTGTGAAACCACCAACTGCCCATTCTTATCTTCTTGTCGTTCGACGAAAATTGGAACAACATCCCCTACTTGGAGTTCTGGATTGTAGCGGAATTCGCTCGCTCCTACTATTCCTTCAGATTTGTAGCCAATGTTGACCACCACCTCTTTTTTAGAGACGCTGACAACCGTGCCGTCCACTACTTCCTTCTCACGAATGAGATTCAATGAGTTTTCGTACTCTTCTTCGAGTTTTAGGCGGTCGTCTCCGGTGTAATCATCTGAATCAGCTTCAAATGAATCCCAGTCAAATTCTCCAGGCTCAGAAAGCGCAGGGCGTTCTGTTAGAATTTCAACGACGACTGCGACCTGAGGTGCTGCTTCCATTTCTGGAGCTTCTTCCGCAGGTGCTTCAGGGGCTACTGCTTCAGGGGCTACTGCTTCAGGGGCTACTGCTTCAGGGGCTACTGCTTCAGGGGCAGTGTTTTCAGCAGCGTCTTGTGGCGTCTGCGTTTCTTGCTGGGGGATGGCCTCTTCGGCTCCCTCTTCAGGCTTCTGGGTTTCTTCGCTCATGGCTTCCCAGTTGTTTTGTATTCCACATTGGGGTCTAAGTGTGGAAGGATTGAATTATAAATCGTACCCCTACGATTTCCATTTAGGACGGCAAAAGTAAGGCTATAATATTTAATCTCAGCACCCTCAAAGCCTATTCCTCCAATACGAGTCGAGCAGAAAGCCCACTGGCCAATTGAACGATATACAACCCTTCAGCGGAAGGCATTGTCTGTGTGCTTGAGAAAGACCAGGTCATGACCAGGCGCCCCATTATATCATACAGCGCCCCTGCTTCGGGAAACGGCATGGAACTATTGGGTCTGATAGGGTTTGGATAAGGAATCCATGATGAAACTTCAGGTTGTGCAATGATGCTTGTTGCGCCGTTGCTCGCATTGGGAGTCGTAGTTGAAAATTCGATCCAAGGAGTTTGAGCATCATACATTCTTCCCCATGAGACATCCGCTGGCAATAAGGGGATGTTCAAGGAGTCCAATACGGTAAAGCCATCGGGGGTTCTCAAGGCCGCATGCTCACCGGCATTGTTAAATTTGAAATTCATGTGATTCCAACCTTGCTCCTCGTCATCATCTGCATAGAGTAGCACAAAGCCTCCTGGTGGAATGATGGTGGAGTCGGGAACTCCAACGGGAACCATCCATTTTTGAGGGTTATCAATGCGGTCGGACACGAAATAACCTGCGATATCAACGGGAATATTGCCCGGGTTGTGCAACTCAATCCAATCTTCGTTCTCGAAAGCATTGTCTTGAACATCCAAAATATTCCATGTTAGAACTTCATTGATCACTATCGGGCCACCTGGAATGATTTGCAATGAATTGGTGACTCTTGGCGTGGGAACGCTGAATTCAATCCAAGTAGGGCTGCCATCCAGTGAGCGTCCATAACTGCTATTCGAAGTGGTGCTCAACTCCCAATCAATCGCGTCAAGAACTTCACCGCTCGGGCCCAATAAACTGAGGTTTCCTCCGGATACAGAGCAGGTCAAGCCCAAATGATTCGCTCCTTGGCTTGGCTCGGCATCCAACCACAGTACAATGTGGCCATTCGCCTCGACGGCTGTGAGCCATGGCTCGTCATTCACAACAACGTAGGAAGCCGCATCCATCATGAAAGCGTATCCCGCTAAATTGACCTGAAAGTCATTGGGATTGAATACTTCCACCCAAGCGTTGTAATCGCCGGCTTCATCAAATAGAGTTGTCTCATTCTGGATTTGCCACTCATTGATGTACAAAAGATAATCCGGCAATTGCGTGGTTTGATTGACCGCTTCAGGGGTGGGTACGTCAAAGAAAACCCAATCTTCACAGCCATCACACGAACGACCATATGAGATGTCATTTTGCTGCTGTCCATATGCAATGGAGTCCAAGATGCTCGTGCCGTCCGTATCGACTAAGTATACGGTCTCTCCTTCACCACTGAGGCTGAAATCGGCATGGTCTTCTCCTTGTTCGGGATCCTTATCACACCAAATTAGCAAATGGCCACCGGGCAAAATGGTGGTAACCCCTGGATTGGTATCCGGAAATTTCCATTTGTCCAATGAATCCAAATCATCGCTGAGGTAATGTCCTGCCAAATTGAGAATGCCACCAGTGTTGTGGATCTCAATCCAATCGTCAAATTCAAAGAAGTCGTCATAGACCACATTGTCATTGCTTGCTTGCAATTCGTTGATGACGAGGCCTTGTGTATTTCCCTCCTGAAGCGATATGCAAAATAAGAATGCGCAAACGCCGAATAGCTGAATTCCGTTCATGTCCAAGGTGATTAATCTATCGGTTCAACCACGGCATCGACAAAACCGTTGCTTAGGCAGATGCCCAAAACACGAATGGCTTCCATTTCCGAATGAAACGTGTCAGAAAAGTAAGTGGTACTATTGGATAGTCGGACCGTCTTCAAGTTGAATTCATTTCCGAGCCTCAGCATTTGTGCGACTTCATGCGGTCGCAAATTGGCCCCAAATGAAGCCACCTTAACCCGAAAAGATTGAGTCGTTGTGTGGTCGTTGTTTTCTGCGGGGCTGGTTGGAGGTGCCTTTGTGGGGTTGTTGACGACTTCTTGGATGCTTGTCATTCGAGCGGAATGACCTCGGCTGAGAATGAACGCGTCAGGAACCACATCAAGAATGGGTTGCAGTGCTTGAGTTGCTTCCGCCTTGGTGGCATAGTGGCCATAGAAGTATCGCGTCCTTCCGGACGCAGCGGCCTCGCTTAATAGCATGTTTGCATCAATGGTCCAATCAGGATCATTCTGGAAAACACCAACCTGAAGGGTGTAGTAGGAACTCGTTTCTCCTGCGGTCGGATTGAGCTCGCTCGTTAAAAGCGATTCTGGTTCAGGTATTGACCCTTCAGTTTCTAATTCCTTTGGCGATGACTCAACATCGGTCGGCGAGATGCTGCGCTTGACTGCAGTTGTTGTTTTTACATTCACATTGCGAGCAATGCCTTCTGTTTCAAGTTGACCAAACATCGACTGTAGCTCATTCGCCATGCTTGAGCGCATAGAGATGGCTTTCTTAACCGCTTCCCTACCCGACTTAGATTGTGCCGAAACCAGCCGTATATGATCCAATTCAACCTGGTACAACTCCGCTTGTTCGATGAGCATGGCATTGCCTTTAACAAATAGATCGTACCCCTGGAATTGAGCGGTTTGTTCTGGATTCGTTGTCGGTCCAAATTTCTCCCACCACTCCCCCGATGAGAGCTCAACATCGGCATAAACAACATCGCGTTTCTTTTTCCCCTCCTCCATTGCATCCCATGCTAAAGACACGCTGCGACGGCCTTTGGAGAGCCTCCCATACTGCGTTCCGCTGGCATCCAGAACTTCGTCCATCAAGCTCCCGCTTCTTAAAAACCACTGCTGTGCAGGTTGCATGTCTGGTAAATCATACACTCCCAACGATTGCAGGTCGATGATGCTTTCGACCAGAGATTCCCAAACGTTGGACTGCAGTGCCGTCAGGACCGCTTCAGACGGTTGGTTCGAAGCCATGACACGTGCTACATCCCGAATGGAATTTGAGACGCC
>JAQCJQ010000160.1 GCA_027593035.1 Bacteroidota bacterium
TTTCTTGATTTGGAGATGGAAATTTTTTTTCTAAATCGGCCGCCGAGTCATAGCCTATTTAGCGATGAAAAAGATTTTTTCAATTTTAGCGGCTGCAGCTTTATTTGCAGCGACGAGCTCTGTTACTCAAGCTCAAGATGACGGGGCAAAGGAATTTGCTGCTTACAACGTTGGCGTTGGCATCAGCCCATTTGGCCCTTCATTGAACTTCACGCACAATCTGTCTGAGCAGACAACGGTCAATGTTGGCGTTGGGGCTTTTTCAGGTGATAATCCTGTTTCTCAAGAAATAGGTGGGGTCACTTTCGATGGTACAGGTGCAACCAACTGGATGGGTGTATTCTTGAACCATCGTCCATTCGAAGACTTTGATTGGCTTCGATTCAGCGTTGGAATTGGCATCGGAGGCATCGAAGGAACACTCACAGATCAAGATGATGAGAATCACTCTTATTCTATTCTGTACGATAACAATCCCGTCGGTTACGTAGGGATTGGTTTTGGATCGCGACCTGTGAAAGGATTCACTGTAGGATTTGACATCGGTGGTTTGCACACATCAGGTGGTGATGTTACATCAACAGGAACAACTGCAGCGAACATGGATGTCATGGATGAGATTCCAAACACCCTAGGCTATGGCCGTGTTCTGCCAAACCTACAGCTTTCGGTGGGTTACGGTTTCTGAATTGGATTCAGCGATTGACTTTTGAATGGCGCGCTTCTGCAATGCAGGGGCGCGCTTTTTTGTCTTCACATCAGCCTTTTTGATTCAACCAGTTTGTGCGTTCAACCTTTGTTTGATTTGCATCGGTTACTTTCCGATACAGAAATTGCTGAAGATGTGATCGAGGATGTCCTCTGGGTCAATTTCTCCCGTGATGGTGCCAAGGTGGTGCAGCGCCTGCCGGACATCGCTGGCAACGAGGTCACCGGGAATTCCGTTGGACAGCCCGGACCGCGTGGTCACCAAGGATGCATTGGATTCCATGAGGGCTTCGTAGTGCCGAAGGTTGGTGACCATGATCGATGATTCTGAATCGTCTGTAAGCCCCAGCGCTTCCAATCGCACCTTCAATGCCTCGATGCCCTTCCCTTCGGCGGCGGCAATGGAGAGGCTCTCCCACCCGGACAATGCAGGCGCATCAGCAAGGTCCGTCTTGTTCCACAAAGCGATGACGTCCGTTTCGGGTCCGATCTCCAAAGCATTCAATGCGGCGTTGGCTTCGGCGACGGAGTCTTGGCTCGCGTCTAGTACATACAGTACCAAGGAGGCCCGTTTCGCCGTTTGCCAGGCTCTGCGAATCCCTTCGGACTCGAGCGCGTCATCGGTCGCTCGAATCCCCGCAGTATCGGTAAAGCGAAACTTGGATGACCCCAATACACACGTGTCTTCGATCGTGTCACGTGTGGTTCCGGGAATGGGACTGACGATGGCCCGGTCGTCCCCAAGTAACGCATTGAGTAGGGTGGATTTCCCGCGGTTCGGAGCGCCCAAAATGGCGACAGGAATGCCGTCCCGAATGGCATTGCCCTTGCGGAATGAATCGGCCAAGCTGGCGATGCGTGCAATCAAGGTTTCCAGCAGCTGATCAAAGCGAGCACGGTCTGCAAACTCGACGTCTTCTTCGGCAAAGTCCAATTCCAATTCAAGCAATCCCGCAAACCCGATCAGCTCGGTGCGCAAAGCGGTGATTTCTTTGGCGAACGTTCCTTTGAGTTGTTCCATGGCCAGCCGGTGCGCTCCAGCATGTTCCGCGGCAATCAAATCACCGACAGCCTCCGCTTGGGTCAAGTCCATCTTGCCATTGAGGAAAGCGCGTGCGGTGAATTCCCCAGGACCCGCATGGCGGCAACCTGCATCCATCAAGGCCCGGACGGCCTCCGTTTGAATGAAGGTAGAACCGTGTACCCCAAACTCCACCGTGTTTTCGCCCGTGTAGGTGCCGGGCGCTCGGAATACCGTCGCCAAGCACTCGTCGACGGTCTCACCTGCGGCATTTCTCAGGATGCCAAATACGGCGCGGTGCGATTCCACAGCAGCGAGGTCCTTCGAAAAGACCCGATTCGCCAAGTCAAATGCGTCTGGACCAGATACCCGGATCACGGCGATTCCGCCCATTCCCATGGGTGTAGACAAGGCACAAATGGTTTTCCCATCAAAAGCTGCGGCAATTCCTCGGTTCATGGTGCGAAATTCGCCTAAATTCGCGGCGCGAACAACCACATCCACTGAATCATGAGCGTACTCGTCAACAAAGACTCTAAAATCATTGTCCAAGGATTTACCGGCAGTGAAGGAACTTTCCATGCTGGACAGATGATTGACTACGGCACGCAAGTGGTGGGAGGCGTCACTCCAGGCAAAGGAGGGCAGGAACATTTGGGCAAGCCGGTATTCAATACCGTCAGTGAAGCGGTGACGGCAACCGGAGCCGATACCAGCATCATTTTCGTTCCGCCAGCATTTGCAGCGGATGCGATCATGGAAGCTGCTGATGCCGGGATTGGAGTGATTGTGGCCATCACGGAGGGGATTCCTGTCGCTGATATGACCCGTGTGAAAACGTATGTGGATAGCCGAGACTGCACTTTAATCGGTCCGAATTGTCCAGGCATCATGACGGCCGGAGAAGCCAAAGTGGGCATCATGCCCGGTTTCATCTTCACACCAGGCCGCATCGGCATCGTGTCGAAGTCAGGAACGTTGACGTATGAAGCGGTTGACCAAGTGACCAAAGCAGGGATGGGACAATCCACAGCCATTGGCATTGGAGGAGACCCCATCATCGGCACCACCACGTTGGAGGCCGTTCAGCTGCTCATGGCCGATGACGATACCGACGGCATCATCATGATCGGTGAAATTGGAGGCGATCTGGAAATCAAAGCCGCCCGTTGGATTCAAGAGCACGGCACAAAGCCTGTCGTTGGATTCATCGCTGGCGTTACCGCTCCAAAAGGGCGTACCATGGGACATGCTGGCGCCATTGTCAGTGGCGAAGAGGAGTCCGCTGAAGCCAAGAAGAGCGTG
>JAQCJQ010000161.1 GCA_027593035.1 Bacteroidota bacterium
TCGCGCAGTTCCAACCGATGAATCCCTTGAGCGAACCCCACCAACTGAATGTTCAACTCTTGATCGAATGGGTTGGGGTAAATCACCATGGAGTTCGACACCCACTCCTCGACATTGACAACACAGGTCGTGCATTTGTTGTAACAGACTGCCTCAAGAATTTCAGCGCTTCCACTTCGTTCGTGAATTCGATTGTACGCACCGAATCCATTCGCCAAGCCACAACCGTCCAATTCAAAGTTGCCCAACTCGTTGCCTTCAGCGTCCACATTGGCTCCAGATTCTTCCAAGTAATCAATGCCATTGTCACCCATGGATGGGTCTCCATTGACAAATTTGTAGAGGACTGTTACCCCTCCGCTGACATTGGTCGTGACCTCATAAACACCGTCCGCATCGTCGTCTGTCAATTGCATGGCTCCTTGCTGCCAGTTTGGTGTCGTAAAACTTCCGATCACCCAAACTCCATTGGCGTTGACCTCTTCTTCTGACATGTCCACTCGGAAGGTAATGTCCGCTGGGTCTGGATTCTCCACGCAACCCAACTCACACGCATTGTAACAGACTTCATAAACGACCGGGTCACTGCCTACGGACAATGCTCGGTCGTCGCTGCCTTCAGCAGCGCAATCACCAACCACCAGCTCGTTGTCCACATTGCCGTCGCCATTCCCACTCCAATCGTTTCCATTGATGAACTTGAACTCATAGTCCCCAGGCGCCATGCCCAAGGTCACTTCCCAAATGCCATCGGCATCATCATCATTGAGTGGAGTCGCATTGGCTGACCATCCTTGGAATGATCCCGCTACGTGCACACCGTTGACAGACACGGTTTCTTGTGTCGTCATGTCCACTCGCAGCGTGACTTGCGTCGGTGAAACACACGTTCCGCATGCGTTGTAACAAGGAGCACCTCCCGTTGCAACATCCCCATAGAGGACCTCATTGGCACTGGTCAAGACCATCGTGCGGTTGCCAAAGCCATCACCGCAGGCCTCATCCTCAACGTTTTCATTGGGGTTCGTCCAAGCATTGCCATTGATGAATTTGAAAAGAACGACGTTGCCCAAACCTGTTGTGTCAAATGAGGCAACGGTTTCCCAAATGCCATCCCCATCCATATCCTGGAGCGGAGTCCCCGCCGGGTCCCAACCTTGAAAATCTCCAGCAACATGCACGCCATTGGGCGAGATCGCCGCCTCCAGGCTCATGTCCACGCGCAATCGAAGGCTATTCAAACCGCACGCGGCGCAGCTTGCAAAACACGAGTGCATGGATGCTTCTGTTTGCGTCTCATCCACGTAGAGAAAACGGTTGTCGTTTCCTGCCACCTCAACTTGACACGTTGGAGGAACATCCTCTGCGTAGTCCCATGAAGGACCGTTCAAGAATTTAAATTCGAGCATTCCCGGCGCCACATCGAGCGTGACTTCATAAACATTGTCGAGATCATCATCCGACAACATGGTGCCCATCGGGTCCCATGCTTGGAAACTCCCAGCGATATAAACACCATCTGGGGAAACGGTCTCATTGGACATGTCGACCTGAAAAGTCACAGGCACCATAATTTGAGCACTCAGCCATGCAGTCTTGGCAAGAAATACTCCGAGGGTAAAGTGTTGCTTCATGCAATTAATTTTAGTGAATTCGTTTGCAAAGTACACGCACTTAGACTTTTCACCACATCCCCGGACTTACACTTATTCACCGTTTCAAAAACAATTTGAACTCCTGTCATTGACAAACACTGGGCAGGCACCCTTATCCGGGCTTTTGCATCTCCGATTCCTTCAAGATTTCAATCCAAGAAGCCGGCCACAGGGTGGAGCAATGATTGACATGGTCATATGATACCATCACGGTCTTGGCCCTAGAGGCCACCTTCCACTCTCCCTTTCGCTGAACATACACCTCATACGCCGCGACCATGCTCTTTGATCCAACGGAGTCAATCCACGTTACAATTTCCACATCGTCGTTCATGGCGATCGGCCGCAAGTAATCAATTTCGTGACGTGCTACGACCATGCCGGCATCATTCCAATTCCATTCCTTGCCTACAAACCCTTCAAACAAATGAATGCGGCACTGTTCAAAATAGGTCGGATAGATGGCATTGTTGACAATGCCGACGGCATCGATGTCCGCAAATCGAATCTCAGGTCGATAGCGTTGGAAGGATTGAAAAGCGCTCAAATTCATGCGGCAAAAGTACCGCCACTTAACTTCGCATCATGAACGTGAAGAAAACTTTGGCCTATTCGTTGCTTTTCCTCCTGCTAGCAGGATCTCTTCGGAATTTGATTGCTGACCCCTCTGGCGTTAGCTGGTTCGCCAACACGCTCTGCGTCCTGGTTTCAGGCGTGAGCATATTCCTGTCGAGACGCCCCGGAATGGACATTTCGTTCTTCAACATTCTTGTTATGGCGTTGTGCATCGTTTCATTGGCCATTGCTTGGGGCCAATGGTTTGTGCTCGGAACTGGTGCCATTGAAGCTACAATTGTACCTGTCATCGCAGGTTTGGTCTGGATGTTTCTTCCAAAAAAAGCAGGAAATGCCCCCGAGATTGATTGAAAAGCAACGCAGAACCCGCTTAATTCAACGAATTTCCTCGTGCTTTTCAACAATTGAGTTGGGTTTATTAACGAATTGCCCCAAACCCCCCTGCACCCCTTGCTCCCGTTGATTTCCCACCTATATATTTGGCGAAGTCAGAAATCATTTTTTAAATCTTAGATACCATGAACAAAGCAGAATTGGTAGATGCAATGGCCGAAGGTGCCGGCATCTCAAAAGCAGACGCTAAGCGTGCATTGGATGCATTCGTTGGAGCAACAGCTGGAGCATTGAGCAAAGGTGATCGCGTTTCTCTCGTAGGATTCGGATCATTCTCTGTTACTCACCGCGCAGAGCGCAAAGGCCGTAACCCACAGACGGGTAAGGAAATCACAATCGGAGCGAAGAATGTGATAAAATTCAAGGCAGGTGCTGACTTGAATTCAAAAATGTGATTGCATTCGTG
>JAQCJQ010000162.1 GCA_027593035.1 Bacteroidota bacterium
CGCGTTGGAAGCCATGGCCAGTGGTGTACCGGTTATTGCATCCAATACCGGTGGTTTACCGGAAGTCATTGAACATGGCGTCAGTGGATTCCTTCATGAAGTTGGCGACATCGAAAGCATGGCACAAAGTGCACTGCACATTTTGGAAACACCGAGCCGTTTGGAGCAATTTAGGAACCAAGCCATCCAGCAGGCAGAAGTGTTTCACATCAATAAAATATTGCCCCAATACGAAGCCATCTATGCACGACTGGTTTCTAAGGAGAAATAACGGCCCGCATGAATCCAAGCAAACCGGCCATTCAGCGAATCGGAAAGCGCATCACGTATGCCTGGCATGAGGATGCCCTGACCGTCGTTATTGATCAGAAAATTCCAAAAAGCCAGCAACTCGCTTTGGAGGGGTGGATGTTCGCTTGGTTGCTCATTGGTGGCGCTTTCTTTTGGATTTTACTTCAATCCACCGGAGATGAACGCATGTTTTACAGCATATCATTGGCGTTCTGGGCCTTCTTCGCCTTTCGCGTTGGCAAGGTGATTCTTTGGCGCCGCAAGGGCAACGAGTCCATCCGGATTCATTCCAAGGGCATGTCCGTTAAGAATGCTTTTGGCACGTTGGGCAAGGCGCAGTTGTTCCAGATCCGGAACCTCCATAAAATGGAAGTGATCCGGAGAGAGGCGACTTCATTTTTAGCCAATTTGGACCAAAGCTTTTGGATCATGGGAGGCGATGCCATCCAATTCACCCACCAAAACAAGTCATTCGTTCTCGGGAAACAATTGAACGAAAAAGATGCTCACGCCTTGGCCAAACTCCTCGACAAGGGCTTCAGGAAATTTGGCTGAGCGTTTGTGAATCACTGGCAGCCAGTGATGCATTGCGGCAATCAGGCTTGTTTTTCTTCTCGAGTTTAGCCCCATGAAGGGGAAAAGAGCCAATCCAAATCTGCTGCGTTTGACCTGCGCTTTATTGGGAATTGGGGCGGTCTCTTGCCGTCCTGAAACCCTGCCAGCAACGTGGTCTGTTCAAGTGGAGTTCATCGAAGGCACGCCGGTCGATTCGGCCTGGGTCGTCCTGCTTCAAGAGTCCCAACATTCAGGCAATTGGCAAGATGGCTATGCCCTACATCCCATTGGAGATACCCTGCACACAGACGCCCATGGAGTCGTGTGCATTCCCATTCAAGGTCTCGAAGGATCGCACCAACTTCACATCGGTCGACACGGCCATCAATCAGGTGGCGAATCCGCAGTTTATAGAGGGTCGTGGAAGCTTCCAACACCAGACGCGGCAACCGTCCTACTTCCAACCCCCTTTTGGATCCGGTGTGTCGGTGGTCGAGATTTCAATGCGTTGACAGGACCCAACACGATCGTGCTTTGGAGCCCCTATGACTTCGGGCCGTCTGAACCCGCGTCCGTTTTCAGTTTCACCCCTGGCGCACCTCCCGCTCCATCGTTGCTGCTCCATTGCCTCATCCACCCATCGGAAGAGTTTCCGATCTCACGGATGTGGCGTGCGGCCATTGTTTCACCTTCGGGACAATTGGACACACTGCCTTCATTGAGTCTATCCATTGAACGCCATCACCTCATCGACACCATGCTCGTCGAACAATTCTGGTAAACCATTTTTCATGAAAAATCTTTTAATTGCAGCGCTCCTAATGGGTGCTGCCGGCCACTTTCATGCCGCACTGTCTCAATCCTTGTCTCCGGACCAAAGCCGACAAACTCAATTCATTTGGGAAAAACTCAGCATCCCATATGAAGGCGTTCGCCGCGATTCACTGCAACCGATTTTTGCGAAGAGCTCACGCGAACACCAGGCCCTTTGCTTAGCCTTGTGTCAAAGGTCAGCCCCCCTGCCCGAGCAGTTGCTTTCCACAGGCATCGATTCCTTGGAACACGAGACACTGCTGATGACCAGCAAACGCCAGCTAGGAAGGGGATGGAATTCCGTTGTCTTGCCGGCATCGGCCATAGCTCCTGAACACGCGACAGGCCTGTGGACCTTGCTCCATGATGGCCAGTCCCATGATTTCATACCCGATCAGCCCGTCGCCCTCTACATCGAAGAGAACGCCACATTGACTTCCATTGGATTGAAACTGGAAATCAATGGAACGTCCATGGAACAGCACCTCGTATTTCCAACTTTCATGGTCAGCGCATGTCCAGATCCAGACATGCCCCCGTGGCCCATCAATGACAGCAATGATCCCTGGTGGATCGGTTGTTTCCTTGAAGGGCAGGCCATTACAGGGCAGGCATTGCTCAAAACAAGCCCCGACGGGATCTTTGACCAGCCCGTCATTTTGTGCGAAGGATTTGACCCCGCAATTGGAGGCCAGATGCCGTCTTATGGCCATGGGGATTTGAATTGGGAGGTCATTTGGAATTGCAGCGCAACCCCTTCGGAATCTTTCCAAGCCATGCCAGCCTTCATTGACTCCCTGAATGCCGAAGGAATGGACTTTGTCTTCCTCGACTTTGCTGACGGCACGCAATCGATTGCCCAAAGCGCCGCCTTGTTGGAACATTTGATTCAACTGTGCAATGACTACCAGCAATCGGAATTGAGATCACCGCTCGTCGTTGTCGGAGCGAGCATGGGAGGATTGGTGGCCCGGCATGCTTTGCGAAAGATGGAACTCGAAGGAGTCGATCACTGCACTCGGTTGTTCCTATCCATTGACAGTCCGTTTCGAGGTGCTTGGCTTCCTTTGGCGGTGCAACATGCCGTCACTTTCTTATCGGATGTGTCTGTTGATGCTGCCGATCTTTGCAGCGCATTGAACTCACCTGCGGCGCGTCAAATGCTGTTTGAAAGCCCCAACGGGGCCCATGCGTCGTTCAGTGTCCACCAAGCTTTGCAAGCAGATTGGGGGCTTCCCGAAATCCCTCTCTGCGCGGCTATTTCCAATGGAAATCCGGCGATGGCATTCCCAACATCGAACACCCCGCTGCTGCATGCC
>JAQCJQ010000035.1 GCA_027593035.1 Bacteroidota bacterium
TGATCATTGCATTTCTCATGACAAAGGTAATTTAATCTAAGCGTCCGCTGACGAAAAGCACGTGAATCGTTTGAATCGCGACCACAACAAAGGCCGCCGACAAGAGCACTCCGCCAAACGGTATACACGGAGATAGCAGCTCGGAAATGAAAGATTCCGGAACAAAAGCACGTGCACACAAGCCTCCAGAAAAAAGGAACAAGCCGATGCTCAAAAATCGCTCAGGCCAAGGGGGCCGCTTGGTCCAAAAGCCCATCCAACGCATGGCAGTAAGGACCATCAAGGACAATCCCATGATCATTCCGTACTTGCTTGAAATGTTCAAGAGTTCTGCTCCTGCAAGCTGCTCTTCAGCTGCCAAAACATGCTTTCCTGCCGCTCCAATTAAAACGCTGATTGCCACCCAAAATGCTCCCCAAATCACAAAACCATGCGACCTTTTGTATTCAAACATGGACAAAACTATTCGAATCAACGACAATCTGCAGTCCATCGGCGATTCAAAAATTCAACAGAAAAGCACTAACTTGCTCACACCAAAAATGCTTTCGCGTTTTGGTGTTAAAAACTAGACTCCCCATGAGCACAAGAATCCCCGCATCGCTCCTTTTAGCCGCCTGCTGTTATTTCGCTTCGGATGCATCGGCTCAATGGGAGGCCGCCTGGGCGCTTTCAGTAGGCCCCGATGTGTTGGTCGATGGTGTTTCCCTGCCGCATCCATTCACAGGTGGGCTGACGGCTCCCCAGTGGTCTCCCATCGACCTCGATGGCGATGGTGATGAGGACCTCTTTGCATTCGACCGCGATGGCAATCGGATATTGGCATTTGAACGATTGAACGCTCCTAACTCAGGTTGGGTCGAACGCCCGCAATGGTCGCAAGGCTGGCCGGAAATGAATCATTGGGCCCTGTTGCGTGATTTTGATTGCGATGGGTTGCCGGATCTATTTACGGGCTATCAAAACAGCATTCATGTTTGGAAAAACACGGGCAACACCCAACCAGGCGCTCCCAATTTTGAAGCGCTAGCGACGCCATTGATGGCCTCATGGGATTTCGGCTCAGGTGCACAGAACCTGCCGGTGGTTTGTTTAACCATCGACAAACCGGCCATTTCGGATGTCGATGGGGATGGGGATTTGGACATCATCACCTTCACCGAGACCAGCACCACGTTGTACCAATTTTCGGGCATCGCTTCCTGTTCTTTGGATTTGGTTTGCACCAACCGATGCTATGGAATGCTAACCGAAGGCGCTGAAGATAATTCGCTTTTTATTGGCGACGAACACGATTGCAGCTTCAACGTTGTGGATCCCCGATGGTCGAGTGGTAGCCGTCCAGAAATCGTCTCTGACCGCGATGGCTTGCACGCAGGAGGTGCCGTCACGGCCTTGCAATTGGATGGCGAACATTTTTACGACCTGCTCATTTCGGATGTCACCTATCCAACTTCCATGGCAGTGCTGCTCGAAGATGCCATCGACGGGCAAGACAGCGCGGCTTGGATCGACCCGACTTTCCCTGCTCTATTGCCCCATGGCGGACTGCAAGACTCCCTTATCCTCCCACGATTCCCCGCAGCTTATGCCATCGACTTCGATTTGGACGGTGACCAGGACCTCGTTTTTTCGCCCAATACGGGACTCGAAACCGATGACGATGCGGCTGTTCATGTTTGGGAAAATCAAGGGACCTCCGCATCACCGATCTGGTCGTTTGTCACCGACCGCTGGATTCAAGATGGCATGCTGGATTTTGGTCGTGGGGCTGCGCCCGTGTTTTCAGATCTCGACAATGACGGGGATTTGGATTTGGTCGTTGCCAACAAGGAACGATACGAAGGCGTGGGGGACACACCCGCCGACCTCGCTTTGCTGCGCAACATCGGAACAGGAGACGCTCCTGCCTATGAGCTGACCACATTGGGGGCCATTGACTTTCAGACCAACGGCATTGAGAGCATCCACCCGGCCCTTGGCGACCTGGATGGTGACGGCGATGTGGACTTGATTGTTGGAGACGAGCTGGGGCGCTTGCACCAATACACCAACACCAGCGGTGCCGGGGAATGGCCCAATTGGGAAATGCAGACACTTTCAATTCAAGACAGCGAAGGCATCCCCATCGATGTGGGACAATTTGCAACGCCTCAATTGCTGGATCTCGACGGCGATGGAGCGTTGGACTTGCTCATCGGCGAGAAAAATGGAACCCTGACGTGTTATCAAGGCTGCAATGGCACTTGGTGCTTGATATCAACGGAAGAGTCGGGCAAGGACTGGGCGGGAATCACGGTGGAAAACACCCTCGGAATCAACGGCTACAGCGTTCCTGCATTGCATTTCGGCCCGAACGGCTGGCACGTATTTGTCGCGAACGAAACGGGGCAGGTCCAATATTTTGGCGATGTGGATTCCAACATGCCCTACGCTCAGCTCACTGAACAGAATGCGAGCGTTGGGAATGCGCAACCTGGACTGCGGGCCGCTGCGAGTTTCGCGGACCTCAACGGAGATGGCTTGCCAGAAATGCTCATTGGCATCCAAAATGGAGGCATTCGCTGGTATGAAGGCACTTTGACTGCTGTTGACGATACCGCTCAGCCCCTCCCGTCTTGGACGGCATTTCCAAATCCCGTTATGGCTGGTGAGCGGGTTCAATTGACGGCAACTCACCTCAATTTGCAGCAAGGATGGTCAGCGCAATGGTGGTCCTTGGACGGGCGGAAAACAGGCCCAACACAGGCCGTTCACAACACTCCGCTTGCGGTATTTGCTCCTTCGGCACCGGGATGCTACGGACTTCAGTTGACTCCATTAAAAAAGGGCTCACCACAATGGGAGAACCCTTTCTTTCTGCGCGTAATCGTTACAAATCGCTAATCAAGCGTTCATCCGATCGAGGACCTCAGCCACTCCCCGCACAGCCTTTTCGCTTTCAACAAGCAATGCCTTTTCTTCATCGTTCAGCTGAAGTTCGATGATTTCTTCAATTCCGTTTTTACCCAACTTTACGGGAACACCGATGTACAAATCGTGGATGCCGTATTCGCCCGTTAGCCAAGCACAAACGGGGAAGATGCGCTTTTGATCCCGAACAATGGCTTCCACCATCTGAGCGGCTGCAGCTCCAGGCGCATACCAAGCGGATGTGCCCAACAAATTGACGATTTCACCCCCTCCCTTCTTTGTACGGCTCACAATGGCTTCCAAGGCATCTGCATCAATCAACTCCGTAACCGGAATGCCCCCGACCGTAGTATAACGTGGAAGCGGAACCATGGTATCTCCATGTCCACCCATCAATACCGCTTGAATGTCCTTTGGAGAGCAATCCAAGGCTTCGGCTAAGAACGCACGGTACCGCGCCGTATCCAGAATGCCTGCCATGCCGATCACTTTCTTGGAATCCACACCAGCGGCGAGATATGCGCAGTAGGTCATGACATCCAACGGATTGGATACAACGATGATGATGGCATCCGGGCTGTGCTCCAAAATTTGATTGGTCACGCTCTTTACGATGCCAGCATTGGTCGCGATCAAGTCATCCCGGCTCATTCCAGGCTTGCGAGGAAGACCACTCGTAATGACTACAACCTCAGAACCTGCAGTTCGCGCGTAGTCATTCGTGCACCCAACGGTTCGTGTATCGTACAAGTTGATTGGAGCTGTCTCCCAGATATCAAGGGCTTTGCCTTCAGCGAATCCATCTTTGATGTCCAACAAAACAACTTCATTGGCCACTTCACGTGATGCCAAGACATTGGCACAAGTAGCTCCGACATTTCCAGCTCCGACAACAGTAACTTTCATGATCCAATAGGAATTAGGGGTCTAATTGCTGGCAAAACTAAGACAACAGACTCCTTGAATCTTCCCTTGGGCATAGAAAACTCATGAACTTTCGTTTGCATGTTATCACCTCATCAACGGGATTGCCTTATCATCTTGTTCCCTTTGCTATTTTCGTACCCATGATTCACACTTCTTCCCGATTTCACCATCCACTCCGAGGGCTCTTGCTCACCATCGGTTTTTCCCTCGCGTTCCATGTCAGCTCATTCGGTCAGCCCGATTCACATCCGGGTCCACTATGGCCAGAAGGCGAAGCTGGAATCAATTACAACGTGTTGGATTCGAATGGAAAAAAACAGGGAAATTGGATTCGAGTTTGGCCCAACGGTTCTGTCTACTATACGGGATCTTTTGACGCCGATGTGCCGGAAGGGGTTTTCCAACATTACTATGAGACGGGCGAACCCATGTCCAAAATCATCCACACCGAGAAAGGGCGCAAATCCATTGCGACGCATTTTCGACCCGATGGATCATTGCAAGCGGAAGGCCTGTATCTGACAACAAACGAACTCAACGTCGATCGGGAAGCCCTGCGGCAGAAACACGGAGCTTGGAGATACTACGATAACACAGGCCAGTTAAGGCTTGTAGAAGGCTACGAGCTCGGGATTCTTCACGGTGTGACCACCACGACGGCTTCCAATGGCGTCGTCATTGAATCCGGAAATTATGCCAACGGCAATCGCGATGGTGTTTGGAAAAACTTCAGTGAAGCGGGTACGCTCCTTTCAGAAATCGGCTACAACAAAGGTTTGTTTGAAGGCATTTGCCGCGTCAATTATGCGACCGGTATGCCACGGTCCATCGGCATGTACAAGGATGGTGTTGAGCATGGATATTGGAAAACCTTCCTGGAAGATGGCAAAGTGGAGACCACTCGTCAATTTGAAGCCGGTGAATTGATTCAAGAAATTCCGGAAAATGGCACGGTACTTCGCCTTTTCCCTGACGAACGGCCCAAGGAAGAATTCACGGTTGTGGACACCAAAAAAGAAGGCCCCTTCAAAGAGTGGCATGACAATGGTGAATGGGTCTTGATGGAAGAAATCGATGAAATGAGCGGTGAAACCCTGGTTCGACGCGTCATCCAAGGACAGCAAATTCGAAAAGAAGGCGAATACAACGACGGTGTGTTGGACGGTGATGTCTTTCACTTCGATAAGAATGGGCGCATTCACAAAACAGAACGATTCGAAGCGGGGAAACTGGTGGAATCACGTGACCAATGAAGCGCTGGATTCGGTTGGGAACGCTGACCTGGTTGCTGGCGATTGGCTTCCAATTGGCAGGTCTATCGCAATCAGCCCCTGATCGCTATTGGGTGCAATTCGAAGGGAAATTGTCCAATGAATTGCCTGAAGGGTATTCAACACCCTATCAACTCGCCACACCAGAAGCGTTTTTAAGCCCCCGTTCTTTGGCCCGTCGGGCGAAACAAAATATCGCTATTTCAGTGCGTGACATCCCAATTCCACCGGATTATGTGGACGAAATCCGAGCCATTCCTGAGTTGAAGGTCATCTTATCGAGCCGGTGGTTCAATGCCGTCACGGTGGCAACAACCGATTCGACCTTCGACCCCTATTCCTTGCTTGACCTTCCATTCGTCCACGCCGTGAAATCCGTACTTCAAATCCAAGCCGACAGCGCGGCCATTGACTTGGACCCCGTTGCAGGTCCTAAACGCAACGTGGCTCTGGACTCCAATGTCCCCGATGATTACGGCAGCAGCTGGACGGGGTTGGAACAGCTGCACGCAGATTGGTTGCATGGACTCGGATTCCGAGGCGAAGGGCTCTGGATAGGGGTGCTCGACGCCGGATTTGAATACGTCGAATCACTCCCCGTTTTTGAGAAAGCGTGGCAAGAAGGACGAATCCTCGAAGGCATGGATGCCATGCAAAGTCAAGGAGGGCTTTTCGCGCATCACCGGCACGGGACATCCGTTCTTGGCACGATGGCGGGGTATTTAGAGGATTCCCTGATTGGAACAGCTCCGGATGCCACCTACGTGCTGTATCGCACGGAAGATGCCTATAGCGAATACCTCATTGAAGAAGATTACTGGGTAGCCGCCGCCGAACATGCGGACAGTGTCGGTGTCGATCTCATCAACACCTCTTTAGGATACAGCCTGTTTGATGATTCAACCATGAACCACTCACAGGATGACCTCGATGGATTGACTGCTCGCATTTCTCAGGCCATGACATGGGCTGCTGAGTGCGGGATTCTCTGCGTGACCAGTGCTGGCAATAGTGGGAATTCACCTTGGCATTCCATTACGACACCGGCCGATGCACACGGCATTCTCAGTGTTGGGGCTGTGAATGCAGATGATCAACACGCGGCGTTCAGCGGTTGGGGACCTGCTGCAGACGGCCGAGTGAAGCCCGAAGTGATGGCGCTCGGCGTGCAAGCGGCCTACCCGCATGCCGATTCCACGATTCGGCATGGAAACGGAACGAGCTTCGCTTCTCCCATTCTCTGTGGAGCCGTCGCTTGTCTGTGGCAAGCCTTTCCCACTAAATCCGCATCAGAAATGAGGGCCGCAATCATCGCCTCTGCCCACTTGTCGGAGACCCCCAATGACAGCATGGGTTATGGAATTCCTGATTTGAAGCGTGCTTTTGAATTGTTGGATGAAGGCGGCGCGGCTACGTGGTTCTCTGAACCATCATCGGATGAGCTCGCCATGGTTTTCCCCAATCCCGCGACGAGCTGGCCCTTGCGTTGGCAATATTCCGGCGATCAACACCCCAACGAATGGAGATTGCTAGAAGCCAGTGGAAGGCTCGTTGCCAGTGGGGTCATCGAATCGTGGATTTCACCCGAAGGTGTGTTGCAAGGTTGGATTGCGGGGCCTCCTCAACTCTCTTCAGGAGTCTATCTTCTGGAATGGCTCGAGTCCAGCGAACACGTGGGCTCCATGCAATGGGTGTGGAATCCTCAATAACCGTACTTCTCCTTCCACAAAGCCTGTAGCTGAGCTTGCAATTGCTGCTCTCTTGGATTCTTTCCTGGATGGTAAAAAGTACGCCCTTTTAACGCTTCTGGCATCAATTCCTGACCACTGAACCCCCCTTGGGCATCGTGATCGTAGGCATAACCCGATCCGTAACCCAACTCCTTCATCAGATCTGTGGGCGCGTTGCGCAAGGACAATGGGATGGGCAAGTCTCCTTCTTGACGAACGGCTACACTCGCTGCAGCAATGGCCGCATACGACGCGTTGCTCTTCGCACTGGTCGCCAAGTATATGGTGCATTGAGACAGCGCGATGCGGCCTTCAGGCATTCCGATGCGTTCTACGGCAAGAAACGCGTTGGTTGCCATCACCAACGCCGTGGGATTGGCCAAGCCAATGTCTTCCGAGGCGGATATCAACAACCGTCTTGCAATGAACTTGGGGTCTTCCCCACCTTCCAGCATGCGGGCCAAATAATACACCGCGGCATTGGGATCGCTTCCGCGGATGCTTTTGATGAATGCCGATATGACATCGTAATGCGCTTCGCCCGTTTTGTCATAGGCCACCGGCTGGGTTTGGATCGAATCCCAAACCATGGCATCCGTGAGCGACAGTTTATCCGATTGGCTCCCCTCCACCACCAATTCCAAAATATTGAGCAATCGTCGTCCGTCACCGCCGCTGGATCGCAACAACGCTCCCCATTCTGCGATGGTCACTTCGGTGCGTTGAAAAAGTGGATCCACCCGCATAGCACGCGTCACCAATGACTTCAACTGATCTTTCGTAAATGGCTGAAGAACATATATTTGACATCTACTCCTTAAAGCGGGAATCACTTCGAAGGATGGGTTTTCGGTGGTCGCTCCGATGAGCGTTACCATCCCCTGTTCCACCGCTCCCAACAAGCTGTCCTGCTGTGATTTCGAGAATCGATGAATCTCGTCAATGAAGAGAATGGCACGACCTGCGAACATGCCAGAGCGTTTGACACTTTGGATGATTTCGCGGACCTCCTTGACTCCACTGTGGATGGCCGAAAGTTGATGAAATGGTCGATCAGATTGTTCCGCTAAGATTCGAGCCAACGTCGTTTTTCCCACGCCTGGAGGTCCCCACAAGATCATGGAAGGTAGATTTCCGGCCTCCAATGCTCGCCTTAAAACCGTGTCTTTTCCGACCAAGTGTCCTTGGCCGAGATAGTCTTCCAATGAACGCGGACGCATTCTTTCAGCCAATGGAGATTCATGCATGGACCGTTGATTGGATCGGGTTGGACGTTGATGATGCTACATTTTCATGCAAAGCTTGGTCGTCTCCGCGTTGATGCTTCCAACGCTTGTGAGACCAAAGCCATTGTTCAGGATGACGCTCAATGTCTTTTTCAAGCAATCGGATGCACCGTTCCAAAATCGCTCCTTCTGGAAGGGTTCTCGGAGCATCTGTGACGACTTCATACACGGTGCGATACCGTCCTTTTCCCGTTTTATGAATGTGACCAAACACCACGGGCAGGTCATAATCACGTGCCCATTTCTCCAACCCAAAATACCAGGCGGTTTCCTGATGTAGGAACAGATTCCACCACGATTTCTTCGGATCAGCTGGACTCTGATCAAATCCCATGACGATGGCTTTGGGCGGATGGCCATCCCCCATATGGGATTCCATCCAAGCCTTGGAATCCACCGTTCGAACCATCTTCAAACCAAAGCGTTCTCGGGATGCTCTCATGGCCACATCCATCTCCTCATTCGATAACTTCTTGTAGATGGCCATCACCTCGTGGGGGACACTTTGATTCGCCGTCAACGCATAAAGCTCCCAGTTGTTCATATGTCCGCCGGCAATCAACACGCTTCGTCCTGCGGCATGAAAGGCATCAAAAACCTCGGCTTGCGCATAGTCCATGCGGCCCAAGGCCTCCTCTTCTGACACGGAGAAGTGTTTGACGGATTCTACCGTAATGGCCCCAAAATGTCGGTAATAGAGCCGTTCGATTTTGCGCACCTCTCTCGAGCTCGCTTCCGGGAAGCTTCGGGTGATGTTTCCTCGGATGACGGCTTTTCGATATCCGAATACTCGGTGAGCGAGAACGGCCAACACCTCCCCTAAGGCATGCAAAGCCCAATAAGGCAAACGGCTCAATAACATCATCATTCGGAGCATCATGATCCTTCATTTTGCGTGTGGACGACCAGACCGTCATAGGCCAAAAAAACACCTGCGGGCAATTCAGCTTGAACAACATCATGCACACCCAACTGGTGGCTGATGTGCGTTAAATAGGTCTCACGGGCACCGACTTTCTCCGCAATTTCCAGCGCTTCCTCCAACGTGAAGTGACTCACATGGGCTTCTTTCCTCAACGCATTCAACACCAAGACTTCCACTCCTTGAAGGCGGTCCCACGTTTCATGCTCCAAGTGATTGGCATCCGTTATGTAAGCCACACTTCCCAATCGAAATCCCAAAACGGGCAATTGATGGTGCCTCACGGGCAAAGGAGTCCACAGGTCGTCTCCAATGTAAAAAGGTTGATCATTGATCTCGTGCAAGCCGACACGAGGCACCCCCGGATAAGATGTAGCCGCGAATACATAATGAAACTCGCGCCGCAAGGCCTCTTGCACCTTCGCCGTCGAATAAACGGGCATGTCCAGTCCACTCGAGAAGTTGAAAGCACGGATGTCATCCAGTCCTGCAATGTGGTCCTTGTGTTCATGGGTCAAGACCAATCCATCCAAACGATTCACGCCGGCACGCAGCATTTGTTGTCGGAAATCCGGCCCTGAATCAATGGCAATTGTTTGATTGTCAGTCCGCATCAAGACGGAGGTTCGCAATCGTTGGTCCTTCGGATTCACACTCGAGCAAACAGCACATTGACAAGTGATGACCGGCACCCCTTGCGAAGTGCCTGTTCCTAAGAATGTCATTTCAACCTGCATGGCACGAAGTTACGCCGTGTTCGCATCGTACATTTGTTCAAATCGGGAACTTTCCCTTTTCAAACTTCTTGCTTTGGATTCGAACCGTGTCATCCTTTCCGCAAAACAAAAAGCGCTGCGGATCAACTTGAACGAAGACCTCTATGGCACCTTTGCTGAAATCGGCGCAGGACAAGAGGTTGTGCGGCATTTCTTTCGAGCCGGAGGAGCTTCCGGCACCATAGCCAAGGCCATCTCTGCTTACGACAAGGATTTCTCAGATGCCATCTACGGTCTAGAAGAACATGGTCGCTACGTCTGTGAAAGTCGCGTGAAGAAAATGCTGGACCTTGAGTACCAGCTAATCGAAGATCGACTCCAGCGCACGGAGCATCCATCCAAGCATTTCTTTGCATTCGCCAATACCGTTTCGACGGTCAATTACCACAAGACCATCCAAGGTCATGGCTGGTTCGGATTGAAATTTCAAACTTCTCCAGGCCAAGCCCCGAGTGAAGTCATTATGCACGCTCGGCTCCATGAGCAAGATGCCTTGTTGCAACAGCAAACAGTCGGCACCTTGGGAGTCAATCTCCTTTACGGGTGTTTGTTTTTTCACAAAAACCCGAAAGAATTGCTCTTGTCTTTGTTCGACAACTTAGAACGAGAACAGCTCGAAGTGGACATGATTCAAATGAATGGTCCGGATTTCGAAAACGTTGACAACCGGCTTCTTTCTCTTCAATTGGTGAAGAATGGCATGACCGATGCCGTGATTTTCTCACCTGACGGACGCAATCTCCAGGCTGCTGATGTTCTCTATAAGAAGAACATTTTGGCCATTCGAGGCTCCTTCCGACCGGTGACCAAGGTCAGCATTGACATGATCGCGCAAGGGCTGAAAGCATTCAAAAAGGAGTCGCGTGTTGAAGAAGAGAACATTCAAGTGTTGTTCGAAATTACGCTCAACAACTTATCCGCTGAGGGTGAAGTGGATGAGCAAGATTTTCTGGATCGCGCCGAGGTGTTGTGCTCCATTGGCCAAACGGTCCTTATCTCCAACTACCAGAAGTACTACAAACTCGTTGATTTCTTTTCGCGGCATACTAAAAAACGGATGGCCATTATCATGGGAGCGAGCACGCTTGCTCAGGTCTTCGATGAGAAGTATTACCGCGATTTGAACGGTGGTATTTTAGAAGCCTTTGGAATTCTCTTTTCCAGAGACCTCAAAATCTACTTGTATCCTTGGTTCGTTGAAAAAACCAAAGAACTTTGGACCACCACGTCCACTCCCATCCCTCCTCGAATCAAGCCACTTTTCAATTACCTGATTTTCAACAAGCGCATCATTGATATCACTTGCGATGAGGAGGTGCTCGGTATTTTTAGCAAGGATGCTTTATCCTTGATCAAGACAGGCCAAGATGGCTGGGAACCAATGGTTCCTGATTTTGTCGACCGCATCATCAAAGAGAAGTGCCTATTTGGTTATTGTGGCGTCCCATACAAAGCGCCTTCAGGCCCTCAGGAAGATACTGCTGATGCGGCCGCTCGTGCCATTTCACAGCAATCCTAATTTGACCTCATTGAAGCAACTCTTCGCTTGATGGCATAAAAAAAGGCTCACCATTAGGTGAGCCTTTTTTATGAGCAGTCTATTGGATTATGCCTCAACTATCGCCTCAGCGTCCGTTTGTTCCGGAGCTTCGACAACATGATTCGGCTTGCGAACAATGTTCCTCTGGTGGGTAAAGGCTCGAGTGCCTGTACCTGCGGGGATCAAGTGTCCTACAATCACATTTTCCTTCAAGCCTCTGAGGAAGTCCTGCTTACCACTCACAGCGGCTTCATTCAATACTTTCGTAGTCTCTTGGAAAGAGGCTGCCGAAATGAATGACTTCGTCTGCAATGAAGCACGGGTGATCCCCTGAAGGAGTGGACGAGCCGTTGCCGGAATCGCATCACGCCCCTCAGCCAAAGCAAGATCACGTCGTCGCAATGAGCTATTGATATCGCGCAATTGACGCGCAGAAATCATAGATCCCAACTTCAAGTCTTCACTTTCACCTTTATCGGTGATGACAACCATTCCGAAAATTCGGTTGTTCTCGACCATAAAGTCATTCTTCTCAGCAAATTGCTTTTCCAAGAAACGTGAGTCTCCAGCATCCTCTACGACCACCTTCTTCATCATTTGACGAACGATGACTTCAAAGTGCTTGTCATTGATCTTCACGCCCTGCAGACGGTAGACATCCTGAATTTCATTCACGATGTATTCCTGCACTGCCGTTGGACCCATGATGTCCAAAATATCAATGGGTGTAATCGCTCCATCAGAAAGCGGCATGCCTGCACGTACAAAGTCATTGTCCTGCACCAAGATGTGCTTTGACAAAGGAACCAAGTACTTGTAGACGTCACCGCGACGTGACTCAACGATCACCTCGCGATTTCCACGCTTGATCTTGCCATAAGAAACAATGCCATCCACTTGGGAAACAACCGCTGGGTTGGATGGATTCCGTGCTTCAAACAACTCGGTAACTCTTGGAAGACCCCCGGTGATGTCACCGGATTTTCCTGCAACACGTGGAATCTTGGTGATGATCTGTCCGATTTTCGCTTCGTCCCCTTCCTTCACAGAAAGGTGAGCACCTACTGGAAGCGAATACGTCTTCAAAACTGTCCCTTTGCTGTCGACCACTAAAATCGCAGGGTTCTTCTTCTTGTCTTTCGTCTCCGCAATCACGATTTCACGGAAGCCTGTTTGTTCGTCGAGCTCCTCGCGATAGGTCATCCCTTCTTCGATCATCTCGAATTTAATGAGACCCTTTTCTTCGCTGATGATTACATTGTTGTATGGATCCCAAGAGCAAATGGACTCCCCTTTCTTGATCTTATCTCCAGGGAATTTCTTCAAAACAGAACCGTATGGCAAGATGGTTGTGCTCAATGCCACTCCAGTTGCCTTGTCCACTACTTTGAATTCAGATGAACGGGAGACGACAACCGTTTCCTTTTCACCGTCTGCATTCACCCGTGAGACTTCTCGTAAATCGTCGATTTCAACGACACCATCGAACTTCACTGACATTTCACTGTCATCAGAAATCTTCGATGCAGTACCCCCAACGTGGAACGTACGAAGTGTCAACTGTGTACCCGGCTCACCGATGGATTGCGCAGCAATAACTCCGACCGCTTCACCCACCTGGACGGTGCGTGCCGTAGCCAAGTTCTTGCCATAACACTTAACGCAAACACCAGACATCGACTCGCATGTCAGTACAGAACGCACTTCCACTTCATCAATACCGGCCTCTTCAATGATCATCGATATGGGCACTGTTATCTCCACACCTGCTTCTACAAGGATTTCGCCTGTAGTTGGATGGACGACTTCGTTGACCGCTGTACGCCCTTGGATTCGCTCGGAAACACCCTCTGCGATCTCGTCATTCTTACGCAACGGTGTTGCCACGACTCCACGCAATGTCAAGCAATCCTCTTCCGTGATGATCACGTCTTGCGCCACGTCAACGAGACGACGAGTCAAGTAACCCGCGTCAGCCGTCTTCAAGGCCGTATCAGCCAAACCTTTTCGTGCACCGTGGGTCGAGATGAAGTACTCAAGAATCGAAAGTCCTTCTTTGAAGTTGGACAAAATTGGATTCTCGATGATATCCTGACCTCCTGTTGCTGAAGATTTTTGTGGCTTGGCCATCAATCCACGCATGCCCGAAAGCTGGCGAATCTGCTCCTTTGACCCCCGTGCACCGGAGTGCATCATCATGTAAATGGAGTTAAATCCTTGTTTGTCCGACTCAATGCGATCCATCAAGATGTTGGTCAAACGCGAATTCGTGTGCGTCCAGATATCAATGATTTGGTTGTAACGCTCGTTGTTGGTGATGAGGCCCATGTTATAGTTCTCCATCACTTCGGCGACCTGTGCTTTCGCACCCTCAACCAACTTCACTTTTTCCTCAGGGATGATGACGTCATTCAAGTTGAACGACAATCCACCTTTGAATGCCATGTAGAAACCGAGGTTCTTGATTTCATCCAGGAATTGAGCTGTACGTGGCACATTCGTGCTGTTCAATACGTGACTAATGATGCCACGCAAAGACTTCTTCGTCAACAACTCGTTGACATAACCGGCTTCCTTTGGAACGTGCTCATTGAACAAGACACGACCGCATGTCGTCTCAATCAATTGGGACGCGCCGTCGATGTCCACAAAACGCATCTTAATCTCAGCGTGCAATTCCAACTTGCCTTCTTGATATGCGATTCGCACCTCCTCTGGAGAATAGCATACCATGCCTTCACCTTTGACCGGGTGCTCTGCAGTGCCCTTACGGATCTTGGTGATGTAGTACAAGCCCAAGACCATGTCCTGCGATGGTACTGCAATCGGAGCTCCGTTTGCTGGATTCAAAATGTTGTGTGAAGCCAGCATCAACAATTGCGCCTCCAAAACAGCTGCGCTGCCCAATGGCAAGTGAACAGCCATTTGGTCACCGTCAAAGTCAGCGTTGAATGCCGTACAGGCCAAAGGATGCAATTGAATCGCTTTTCCTTCGATCAATTTCGGCTGGAATGCCTGAATACCTAAACGGTGCAACGTTGGGGCACGATTCAACAGAACCGGATGACCCTTCATGACGTTTTCCAGAATATCCCAAACAACAGGCTCCTTCGCATCAACGATTTTCTTCGCTGACTTGACCGTCTTGACAATGCCTCGCTCAATCATCTTGCGAATGATGAACGGCTTGTACAATTCAGCCGCCATGTTCTTCGGCAAGCCACACTCGTGCAACTTCAAGTCTGGCCCAACGACAATCACCGAACGGGCTGAATAATCAACTCGCTTACCCAACAAATTCTGACGGAATCGCCCTTGCTTTCCCTTCAAACTATCTGAAAGTGATTTCAGAGGTCGGTTGCTCTCCGTTTTAACCGCACTGGATTTTCGACTGTTATCGAACAAGCTATCGACCGCTTCTTGAAGCATCCGCTTCTCGTTGCGCAAGATGACTTCCGGCGCCTTGATCTCCACCAAACGCTTCAAACGGTTGTTTCGGATAATCACACGACGATACAAATCATTCAAATCAGAAGTCGCAAATCGACCACCGTCAAGCGGCACCAATGGCCGCAATTCTGGAGGAATGACTGGGACAACCTTGATGATCATCCATTCCGGTTTGTTGACAATGCGAGAATTGGCATCACGCAACGATTCTACCACCTGCAATCGCTTCAGAGCCTCGCTCTTTCGCTGCTGTGAGGTCTCTATATTCGCAGAATGACGCAATGACGCTGCCAACTCATCCAACTCCAAATTGGCCAGCATATCATACAAGGCCTCGGCCCCCATCTTAGCGACAAATTTGTTTGGATCCTTTTCATCCAAGTATTGGTTCTCTTTTGGAAGCGAATCCAAAATATTTAAATACTCTTCTTCAGTCAGGAAGTCATTGACTTGCAATTCTGCCTCTTCTGGACCTTTTGCAATGCCCGCCTGAATGACGACATAGCGCTCATAATAAATGATCTGGTCAAGCTTCTTTGAAGGAAGTCCCAAGAGATAACCAATCTTGTTCGGTAGGCTCTTGAAATACCAAATGTGCGCGACGGGAACAACCAACTGGATGTGCCCCATTCGCTCACGACGAACCTTCTTCTCAGTAACTTCTACTCCACAGCGATCACAAACGATTCCCTTGTAGCGGATTCGCTTGTACTTGCCGCAATGGCATTCGAAGTCCTTCACTGGACCGAAAATTCGTTCACAAAACAGACCATCTCTCTCGGGCTTATACGTCCGATAATTGATGGTTTCTGGTTTCAATACCTCACCATGCGATTGCTCTAAAATCATCTCTGGCGAAGCCAAGGAGATGGTGATTTTATTGAAGTCGCTAGAAAGCTGTTTGGGTTGTTTTTGCTGAAACATAGAAATGCGGATCTAAGCGATTAATCAATCAAGTGAAATGGTCAAGCCCAATCCACGCAATTCGTGGAGCAAGACGTTGAATGACTCGGGGATACCTGGTGTTGGCATGTTGTCCCCCTTAACAATGGCTTCATAAGCACGGGCTCTTCCTGTGACGTCATCTGACTTCACGGTCAAGATTTCCTGCAAAATGTTCGCGGCACCAAAGGCCTCAAGAGCCCATACCTCCATTTCACCGAAACGTTGACCACCAAACTGCGCCTTACCTCCGAGTGGCTGCTGCGTAATGAGCGAGTACGGACCGATTGAACGGGCGTGCATCTTGTCATCAACCATGTGACTCAACTTGATCATATAGATCACGCCGACTGTCGCGGGTTGGTCAAAACGCTCTCCTGTTCCACCATCATACAAGTAGGTTACTCCACACTCGGGAACCCCTGCTTCGTTTGTAATGGCCGTGATTTCATCCAAGGTGGCTCCGTCAAAAATAGGAGTCGAATAGGTCCGACCCAATTTCTGTCCGGCCCATCCAAGGACGGTTTCATAAATCTGACCCAAGTTCATACGAGACGGTACACCGAGCGGATTCAATACGATATCAACTGGCGTTCCATCTTCCAAGAAAGGCATGTCTTCGGCACGGACAATTTTGGCAACAATGCCCTTGTTTCCGTGACGGCCTGCCATCTTATCACCCACCTTCAGCTTGCGTTTCTTGGCAACATAAACCTTCGCCAATTTCACAATGCCCGTTGGTAGTTCATCACCTACAGTGACTTGGAATTTCTTACGCTTGTAAGCCCCTAAGACATCGTTGTACTTCAAGTGATAATTGTGAATGACGCGACGCACCAACAAGTTGTTGTCATCATCGCGCACCCATCCATCACTGTTGATGGTCAGATAATCCAAGCTGCTCAAGATCTTCTGAGTGAATTTCACTCCTTTCTTGACCTGCTCTTCTTTGTAGTAGTTATTGACTCCTTGGCAAACCTTACCTCCAACGAGCTTCATCAACTTATCGACCAAGACTTTTTTCAAGTCAGCGGCTTCAATATCGAATTGCTTATCAATGGTCTCCAAAACCGCCTTGTCTGCCGCTTTGGATTTACGGTCTTTAATGGCACGGCTAAAGAGTTTCTTGTCAATGACAATACCTTGTCCCGAAGGAGGCATTTTCAATGAGGCATCCTTTACATCACCCGCTTTATCCCCAAAGATTGCGCGAAGCAATTTTTCTTCCGGGCTTGGATCCGATTCACCCTTTGGTGTAATCTTTCCGATGAGGATGTCACCTTCCTTCACATCTGCACCAATTCGAATGAGACCGTTCTCATCCAAATCACTGGTAGCATCTTCGCTAACGTTCGGGATATCGCTTGTTAATTCCTCAACTCCTCGCTTCGTATCGCGAACCTCCAACACGTATTCGTCAACGTGCAACGATGTGAATACATCCTCGCGAACCACGCGCTCATTGATGACGATCGCATCCTCGAAGTTGTAACCCTTCCAAGGCATGAAAGCAACCATCATATTCTGACCAAGTGCCAGTTCACCATTGTCGGTAGAATAGCCTTCCACTAAGATTTGTCCCGCTTTGACATGTTGCCCCTTCTCTACGAGAGGTTTCAAATTCATGCAAGTACCTTGGTTGGTCCGCTTGAATTTTGGAATATCATAGATTTTTACATCTTCTTCGAACGAAACCAGCTGATCCATCTCATCCATTGCATACTTGATGTGGATGAAATCTGAATCAACAAGTTCAACAACGCCATCAGCTTCAGCACGCATTAAAATACGCGAATCCTCAGCAACCGATTTTTCCAATCCAGTACCAACAATCGGAGCAACTGGACGCATCAATGGCACGGCCTGACGCATCATATTGGATCCCATCAAAGCACGGTTGGCATCATCATGTTCCAAGAAAGGAATCAATGATGCTGCAATGGATGCAATTTGGTTAGGAGCAACGTCCATGTAATGCAATTGATCCGGAGCAACTTGAGGGAAATCACCTTCCATCCGCGCCTTTACAATGTCATTCAGGAAGGTTCCATCCTTTGACACTGGAGCGTTCGCCTGAGCAATCAAGCTAGAATCTTCATCCTCAGCAGACAAGTAAATGACGTCCTCTGGTTTGTTCGAAACCTTACCATTCTTCACCCGGCGATAGGGTGTTTCAATGAATCCCAATCGATTCACTTTGGCAAATACACAAAGTGAGCTAATGAGACCAATGTTTGGTCCCTCAGGCGTTTCGATCGTGCAAAGTCGTCCATAGTGAGTGTA
>JAQCJQ010000163.1 GCA_027593035.1 Bacteroidota bacterium
CAACGCGACTTGGCAGCATGTTTCCATCCGTGCAGACTCATCGCTCCATGAAGCCTCCTCCCTCGAAGTTTGGGGCGACGCCTCCGGCTGCATCCCCACATGGTTGGGGCACGAGACGCTGATAAATCGAGAAGTCCTTCGCAACGGAAGCGGCTGGATGTTCGAGTTCGATACCGCTGTCGATACGGTGCACTTTGGCCTTGAGTCCATCGGGCCAGGCCCATTGTCCTTTGATTTGTTTGCCACCATACAGCGATTCTCCTCGAGTGATGCGCCCCAATTCATGCTGTTTGAATGGGGAAACAATGGCGCGAAAATAGCGAGTGCTATGCGCTGTGAAGCATGGGAAAATGAGTGGCCCTCGCTCGATCTGGATCTCGTCTTTTTGGGACTGGGCATCAACGACGTTCATGCGGCAGGTCACACCTGGGACGCCCTTCGATTCGAGGTGGCATATGACTCCCTCGTGCAGCGAATTCAAAAAGCGGCACCTCATGCCGCATTGGTTTTGCTCAGCAACACCGACTCCATGCAAAAAGGGAAAACCATGGCGGTACGCTCACAACAAGTGCACACCGTGCAGCAAAAAGTGGCCAAGCGTTGGAATTGTGGCATCTTCGATATGGGCCAGGCGATGGGGCCTCCGGGATGCATCCGCGATTGGCATGAACTTGGATTGGCGCAATCCGACCTCATCCATTTTACGCCCGCTGGTTACGACTCACTGGCTGACTTGCTGTTTTCATCATGGATTGCTGCGTACGAATCGCATCGAACATCGAGATCTGTGCCATCTTCGCGTGAACGATGATGGATTGGCTACTCTTCGACCCCAATGAACCCCTCACTTTCATGCAAGGAGCCTTTTGGGGCTTCTTCCTGTTCGTGCTATCGGGGTTTGTGTTTCTCGAAAAAAGAATAGCGCTTCGCAATGCCTTTTTGTTCGGGGTGAGTCTTTTCTTCTACTGGAAAACCAGCGGTTCGTTTGTACTCATCCTCCTCTTTTCGACGTTGTCAGACTGGTGGATTGGCCATCGAATTCATGGGACACAAGGAAGGACCAGGAAAATCTGGCTCGCTTGGAGCATCGTGATCAATCTCAGTTTGCTCTTCTATTTCAAGTACGCCTATTTCCTTGCGGACAGCATCAGCCCGATTCTCGGAACCCATTGGAATCCGGGTCATGTGTTGGGTGATCTCGCCAACACCACCTTCGGGACCAGCTTTCGTGTCGACCGTATTTTACTGCCTGTTGGCATCTCCTTTTACACCTTCCAAACCATGTCCTATGCCTTGGATGTGTATCGAAAAGACGTTGAGCCGGTGCGCAGCTTGGTTGACTTTGGATTTTTCGTGTCCTTCTTCCCCCAACTTGTTGCAGGTCCCATCGTGCGCGCGAAGGAATTTATCCCACAAATTCATCGTCCCTATGCCTTATCTCAAGCGGGATTTGGCTTGGCTCTTTTTTGGATTCTAAACGGCCTGATCAAAAAAGTCTGGCTCGCCGATTACGTTGCTGTCAACCTGGTTGATCGCGTATTTGCCAATCCCGAGAGCTATTCTGGCATTGAGAATTTACTGGGACTATACGGGTATAGTCTTCAGGTGTACGGCGATTTCAGTGGTTACACGGACATGGCCATTGGCGTAGCCCTTTTGATGGGATTCAGTCTACCGACCAATTTCAACTCCCCATACAAAGCCCGCAATCTGGGTGAATTTTGGAAACGCTGGCACATGAGCCTCTCCAGTTGGCTCAAAGACTATCTCTACATCCCCATGGGCGGAAACCGGAACGCCTCGGCATTCACCTGGATTAGCGGGGGAATCTTCTTGCTGTTCTTGATCTTGCTTTCCCCTTCCATGGGCTGGGTGTTGGTCGGCAGTGGAGTCTTGCTGCTCCTGTGGGCCTTAGCTTCAGCCTTCCCCGTCATGCAACAACACGTGGTTACCAACATCAACCTCCTGATGACCATGATGATCGGCGGCTTGTGGCACGGAGCCAGTTGGAACTTTGTTCTTTGGGGAGCGCTCAATGGCGTCGGGCTCATTTTCTACAAATACTGGAAACGCATCAGTCCATGGGAAACCAAAGACCGCTGGTGGAAGCACCTCGTTGGGGTTCTGCTCACTTTTCACTTCATCACGTTCACCCGAATCTGGTTTCGAACAGGGAGCCAAACACGTTGGGAGGACATGGGTTCACCCCATGATCTATGGAGTGAGTGGTTTTCAGCCAACAGCATGCTCCATCAACTGGTGCATGGGATCGGTGAAAGCCCATTCCTTGAAATCATGTGGGGGTATCGGTCTGTATTGGGGGTGATGGCCATTGGCTACACGATTCACATGTTGCCGAGCTCATGGAAGCACGCATACCGGAGCGCCTTTAGTGCATTGCCCTTGGCCGCACTCTGGATCATTGCGGTGATGGCCATTGCCCTGTCATGGGCTGGAACGAGTGCCGAAATGCAGCCGTTCATCTACTTTCAATTCTGAGCGTAGAAAACGTATTTGCTCCTCACTCAGGCAATTCAATCTCCTGGTATGCGCTGCACGATTCTGCATTTGCGCAAGATGTTAGCAACACAGCTACCGACAACACACCTAAAAATACAATGATGGCTTGCTGCAAGCGCATGTGATTTAATTTTTGAGAATACATGGTAGCTTCTTTACTTCGGTCTAAACAACGTCTGGAAATCAAACTTAGTACATTCGAATCAAACTACCTTCGCGGTTCACTCATCCTTCGCTCAGCAATCCCATGCTTTTTCGCACGAAACCTCTCTTGTTCATTACGTTGGCCTGCATGGTCGGATTTCAACTATTCTTTTTTTGGAATGAGTTTTTAGAGGATTGGACACCCCTTTGGGTTCAATCGATTGAAGCCAGCATGGATGAAGTGCGCAGAGCCATCATGCTCATTCAAG
>JAQCJQ010000164.1 GCA_027593035.1 Bacteroidota bacterium
TTGTCACCCATGGATTTTATTTCGGAATTGCGCTGGCGTGGCATGCTCCACGACATGACCCCCGGGCTGGAAGAACAACTCGCTCAAGGTCCTACCAAGGGCTACGTCGGCTTTGACCCGACTGCTGATTCCCTTCACATTGGGAATCTGGTGCCAGTCATGATGCTCGTGCATTGGCAAAGGGCAGGACACCACCCCATTGCGTTGGTTGGAGGAGCAACGGGCATGGTGGGCGATCCGAGTGGGAAAGCTGCGGAACGGCAACTGTTGGATGTGGAGGCCATTCAACACAATTTAGCGTGCCAACAGGCACAGCTTGAACGGTTTTTGGATTTCAATGGAAGCAATGCCGCTGAAGTCGTCAACAATGCTGACTGGTTCAAGGATTTCGGCTTTCTCGACTTCATTCGGGATGTCGGGAAACACATCACCGTCAACTACATGACCTCCAAGGATAGCGTTAAAAAGCGACTGGAGTCGGGGATGAGTTTTACCGAGTTCTCGTACCAACTCGTTCAAGGCTATGACTTTTTTCACCTCTGGAAAAACAAAGCGGTTCGTGTTCAATTTGGGGGCTCGGACCAATGGGGAAACATCACCACCGGTACAGAGTTAATCCGCCGAATGGGCAGTGGACAGGCCTTTGCCGTGACTGCTCCGCTCATTACCAAAGCCGATGGATCGAAGTTTGGCAAATCCGAAGGCGGCAATATCTGGATTGACAAAAATCGAACCTCCGCCTATCGATTCTACCAATACTGGATCAATGCTGCCGATGAAGACGTGATGCGTTACATCCGCATTTTCACATTGAAAAGCCAAGAGGAAATCGAACATTTGGAAGCGCAACACGCTGAAGATCCCGGGCGACGCCTTTTGCAAAAAGAATTGGCAGAAGACATCACGCGCCGCGTGCACAGCGAGGAGGATTTGCAAACCGCCATCGCTGCTTCCGCTCTGTTGTTTGGACAAAGTACCAAAGAGAACATTGAAGCCCTACCCGAGAGTGAATTCTTGAGCGTATTCGAGGGCGTCCCTCAAGCGGAAGTCAGCGCACAATTGATTGAAGAGGGCATTTCCGTTATTGACTTCATCTCTGAAGCCACTGGATTTCTTTCCTCCAAGGGGGAGGCCCGGAGAGCGCTCAAGGAGAATTCCATCAGCATCAACAAGTCCAAAGTGGACGATGGGTATTCGATAACGAAAGCTGACCTCATCGGGGGAAAGCATGTGCTTGTGCAACGAGGAAAGAAGAACTACTTCCTCGCTAGCATTGCTTGAATGACCCGCTAAAGATCAAATGCCATGAGGTTGCATCCGCGCACCTCAGCATGATCATAGCGCCCTAGCACTTCAAACGTGCCGTCTAGATGAGACCGTCCAACATCTCCCGTTGCCAAGAATGCGCAGGAAGCGATGTTGGCCAAATCAATGACATGCAACCGTCCTTGTTGCCCTTCCTCCTTCCACTCACCTGGATCATCCATTGAACCCACAAGTACCTGCATCCAAGCGGGCGACGTGAAGATCCCACGGCCTTTGGACCAGGCTTGAGAAAGCAATTCCGTCATTCCGTATTCGCTGCAAACCGTGTCTTTGCTTGTGAGCCTTCCCAGCAACCGGTGGACTTCGGATCGAACCAATTCAGGCCCATTCCCTTTCATGCCACCGGTTTCTACAACGTGTAGGTTCAGCCCTGACCATTGCTCGATGGTCGCAGCGCTCAGAGACCCCACCCAACGGAGCAGTGCATGGGTCACACCTATGAGATAAATGCTCCCCTTGAAACCATCAGCAGCCCATTGGTTAAGCCGCGCTTCCAAAGCGGGCCAATTGTGCATGAAAAATGACGACTCGGGGTCGGCCTCCCCTGAAGCGAACATGAAGCTCCGGACCATGTGCACCAAAGAAGAATCATTCCGCTCAAGGTATCCCGGAAGCAGTCCCAAGAATTGGCATTCCCCGGCGTTCTCGTACATGGATTCAAACCCTTTGAGCGCCATTTCGTTGTACCAATTCACCTCGTCGACTTGGTGAATCGAAGGAAGGCTGCCCGTAGTCCCAGAACTTTTGAATTGGATTTTGGATTCCCAATCGCTTGGAAACACATGAACCGCATGGTTTTGAAACGTCTCAACCGGCAAGAAAGGAATCGCCTTCACCGTTTTCACTTCCTTCGGATCTATTCCTCTCAAACGGACATAGCGACGATACACGTCATTGTACGCCGCTTGAAACCGAAACAACTTCAGGGCGAAAGCCTCTCGTTGCGAATGACCAAATTCCCCGTTGGCACGAAGCAGCCCCTTCAGTTCCGCACGCAAGCCTGAAACTTGGGCCTGGGCATCCGGTTGAATCGAATTCTTCGCGTCCATGTCCGCGAAGGTGGGGATTCCGTAGCTTTGAATCCAATCCTTGGGACAATTTATCACATGCGAATCCAGCTATTTCTTTCGTTCGGTGCGCTTCTTGCCAGCGTGGCCTTGGTTTGGACGGGGTGTTTGCCTGACCCCGCTTATCCTGACGAACCCGAGGTCACATTCGTATCCTTCGAACTTCAAGCGGATGGCAGCCGAGAGTTGATCATCCAATTCACAGACGGCGACGGTGATTTGGGGCTCAGCCAAGCGGACACCATGCCTCCATTTTGCGCCTCTTGTGACTTTCACCAAAACTTGCACTGCGATTATCAAGAGTGGCGAAATGGGGATTGGTTTGAGATCTTCCTCGACCCCAACGCGGGTCAAATCCCTTTCTATTATCGCGTGCCCATTGCGCAACCATCCGGACAAGAGCCCGCGTTGAATGGCACCATTGCCGTCGACATGTCCACATGGTATTTGAGCAGCTCGTACGACTCGCTACGTTTCCGAATCACCTTGTTTGATCGCGCATTGAACGCATCAAACGAGGTCTTTACTCCGC
>JAQCJQ010000165.1 GCA_027593035.1 Bacteroidota bacterium
AACAGCCAATGGGTTGTTGGATGTGAATATTCTTATTGGATCGTTTCAGAATCCCACAACTTTCTCAAGCGGTATACTTCCTGCTGCGTCCAATGATGGGCCTCATCCAAAAGCGCTTGACCATCGGTTCCTCTGATGGTTTTCCCGATGGAAACACGGATGTCCATGTGTTTTTTCCCAAAGTGTTTCCAAGCGTGAGGGATGAACATCTGTTGGTTAACCCAAGCAATCGTGGCGTCACGGTATTCAATGGCAATCGGTGTAATTGGAAACCCGCCTTCCGCACTGATGTAAAACATGGAGGGACGGTATTCCAACAGCTCAGGGCCTTTGTGCGTTGTTCCTTCAGGAAAGATCACAATGCCGAAGCCTTCCTTTAGGCGTTGCTTGACCTGTTCCCGGGTGTCTTTCCTGCTCTCTTTGCTCTTGCGGTCCACCCAGATGGTGTACAACGTATTCGCGGACCAGCCAATGATGGGCCATGATTTGCTCTCAATGCGAGCGACGAAGGCAACAGGTCTTTTAGCGGGAATCAGGATCGCATCGACATAGCTTCGGTGATTGCCCATCAAGATACTGGCCTCTTCGGGCAACTCTCCTTCTTGAATGACACGGATGCCCATGAGTCGGTGAACACTGGAAACAAACTTCAGGAACAAGTCGTGCATGGCGCGCGGGTCTTGCCCCGTTTTCAATTTCACTCGGACCATGCCCAATCCATAATAAGAGCAGAGCATGAGAAAACCAGGTATGCGGTAGCTGGAACGTAGAAATCTAAAAATCATGGTATAGGCAATGCTTCAAGCCTTCTAAGTTAAGGGTTGAATCGCGAAGGCGTCGAGCGCGTTTTTTACCCAACGAAATCGGGTGAATTTTCGTGGTGGGTACGCATCGAGCTTCACCGTTTTTTCGGAAAGGGGGTGCTGGAATTCAATGCGATACGCGCACAGAAGCAATCCGTGCCCTGCGTAGTGTTGTTCCGCGGCATAGCGATCGTCTCCAACGATCCCATGCTGCAAGGCATGCAGATGTTTTCGAATTTGATGGGTGCGACCGGTTCCAGTTTCAATGTGCAATAAGCTGCCTTCACCTCGCGTGGGAATACCTCCCCGAGCCCAGCATGTCACTTTGGTCGTTGCCCACTTGCCTTCCAAAGGCAGCGCGATTGTCATGGCTTCGGGTGAGGCCCCATGCACGATGGCGAGGTAATGTTTTTGGATGCGTTCAAACTTGAAGTCGTCATTCAACTGGAGCAGGACGGCGGCGGTCCGCCCAAAAAGAATCCATCCGCTCGTGGCGTAATCCAATCGATGAGCCGGTTCGGGATGCGCGAGTGAATCCATAGCGCCGGATTCTTGGAACATGGAGGCAACTTGAGCGCGAAGCGATGTTGGATGGCTTCCGCTGGTGTGCAATCCCCCGGGTTTCCAAACAACCAATACCGAGTCATCCTCGAATCCGATGCGAAGGGGGACGGGAATGTTGACGGGTTCAATTTGCTTGGCTTGAAGTAAAGCAATGCGGTCTCCATCTTCCACCCAATCGCCCGTATGGCCTGCAACACCATTGAGCAAGACTCGACCTCGTTCAATGGCTTTTTTGCATCCTTTTTTGCTTGGAATCCAATCACCGGATACCAGGGGCAAGGCATCCTGAAGCCTCATTTTCGTCTCCATACCCTGGACGGTCCAATGCATCAATGGCGCTTCAGTGGTCATGGAGTTCCCAGTCCCATCGCGTCGAGCATGAAGGCCCATTTGTCGGCTTGCTCATCCAATATTTTCGACGTGGGCTTGCCCGCTCCGTGACCAGCGTTTCGATCAATCCGAATGAGTACCGGACGCGGCCCAATTTGACATGCCTGAAGGCGCGCGGCAAACTTGAATGAATGCGCGGGTACCACCCGGTCATCGTGGTCAGCTGTTGTCACCATCGTTGCCGGATAGGCCGTTTCGGGTTGGAGGTTGTGATACGGTGAGTAGCCGGCCAAATTCATGAAATCAGCTTTGGAGCTATCCGCGCAACCATATTCAGGGATCCATCCCCAGCCGATGGTAAACTTGTGATACCGCAGCATGTCCATGACGCCGACAGCAGGGAATGCTACGGCTGCTAAACCGGGACGTTGCGTCATGGTCGCTCCGACCAACAAGCCTCCGTTGGATCCACCCGCGATCGCAAGTCGTTCATTTGAGGTGTATCCTTCTGAGATGAGGAATTCACCGGCTGCGATGAAGTCGTCAAATACGTTTTGTTTCTGGAGCAGCATTCCAGCCTCATGCCAATCCTCTCCAAATTCACCACCTCCGCGCAGATTGGGCATGGCATAGACGCCACCCCGTTCCAAAAGTAGCAGGAGGGAGGGGCTAAAGCTCGGTGTTAGGCTAATGTTGAATCCGCCGTAAGCATAGAGGTATGTGGGGCGCTGACCGTCTTTTTCCAGATCTTTCCGATGTACCATGAACATCGGAATGGAGGTGCCATCTTTTGAGGGGTACCACACCTGGTATGCCGTGTAATCTTCTGGATTGAAATCCACTGTTGGTGCAGCGAACAGTTCAGAGGTTTTCGCCGCCAAATCATACCGATAGATCGATGTTGGTTGGGTGAAAGAGGTGTAGGCGTAGAACGTCTCTGTTGCTTTGTTTTTGCCGCCAAAACCACCTACCGAACCGGCCAGTCCAGGAAGTTCTATTTCACGGGGGTTGGTTCCGTCGAGGTCGAATCGAACGACGGCATTGCAAGCATTGCGCAGGTAGGTGGCGAACAGCTGTCCGCCCGTGCTGTTGACTGATTCGAGGAGGTGTTCCGATTCTGGAATGACCTCAGTCCAGCGATCGGTTTGTTGCGAGTCTATGCCAACCAGTCGGTATTTGGGAGCGCCTTTGTCGGTGAGCACCAAGAATTGACCCTT
>JAQCJQ010000036.1 GCA_027593035.1 Bacteroidota bacterium
CGCCCTGTGGTCCTTGTTCGCCCTGTGGTCCTTGTTCGCCCTGTGGTCCTTGTTCGCCGGGGACTCCAGGTGCGCCGTCGGAACCAACAAGAGAGGCTAAGAAATCGTCAATTGTACCCACGTTGCCGTTCTCAATCCATAATTCGTAGGCGCTCAATCCAGATTCATTCAAAGCAATGGCTACGGCACTGTAAACGGTGTCCGCAATCATCAAGTACAAGGTGTCATTTGCAAAGATGAGCTCCTGCAATTCATTCTGGGAATCCTCGTCTCCAGGCAGGATTAATTCCGTCAAATCCACGGAAAAATCGGTATTCCAAATGGCCAAGAATGGAAGTAAATCTTCAAACCCTATTGCGCCATTGCAATCGACATCGGGGTTGTAGGGTAAATCCTCACAGCCAATCTGTGCCGTCAAATTCAAGGAGCCCAAGATGAAAATCAATGGGAAAAGCAACCGGGCAATGATGAGGTCGAAGGATTTATGAAAGAGGGACATGAACAAGCGCTTTGATACCACCAATGTACTGATATTTTGAACGTTTAGTATCTTATGCGATTGCTTTATCGGCTTCAAATGAATGTTCAGCGAAAAATGGGCGGAATCGGATCGCATGGCGCATTGGTGATTATTTCGCACATTGCCCCATGAATAAGCACATTCGAGACCAAGTGTTCGTGGCCGTTAGTTTGATTGGCAGCGCAATTTCCTTTGCTGGCTGTCAGGGGATGGATGGCGCGCACAAGCACATTGCCGACCAGTCAGATGGTCCAACGGATACCTTGGTGGTGCTGTGCTCCCGACTTTTTGAAAGCCGGACGTACGAGCAATATCTCGATCAGTGGTCATCGGATTCTTTGGTTTTTCGGTTTGTGGATGCAGGACAACTCGAGGCCAGTCAATGGCCCAATGTCTTATTGGGGGCGGATGGCGTTTTGCTCACAGGCGGTGCGGATTTGGATCCAAAACTATACGGGCAAGCCGGCGACACGATTTTATGCGGAGACATTCACCCCGTTCGAGATTCCGTAGAGATTCGGTTGTTGACGTGGGTGGATGACACGGGGCTTCCGTGTTTGGGTATATGTCGTGGCTTGCAACACATGAATGTATTTGCAGGGGGAACATTGGACCCGCATTTACCCAGAAAGTATGGTGACATGCACCGCGCTGGGATGCAGGGAAATTCTCGAGACACGATCCATCTCGCGACTGTCGTTGCCGTCCCACACGGAATTGACGTCGCATTGCAGGATGAAAGCACGGTGATTTCTCACCATCACCAGGGCATTGATCAGTTGGGACAAGAATTGATGGTTTGGGCCATTGCACCGGATGGTTTAGCAGAAGGCATTGCACACCGTGATTCTACACGATTCCCATTTTATGTTGGAGTTCAGTGGCATCCAGAACGATCGGAGCAGCATCAATTTTTGGTCGAACCCATTGGCGAAGGCTTTGTCCATGCCATGCTAAGCAATCGGGACGGGTCCAGACTCTTCAGTCCAAAGTGAATCTTTCCGCTCGGAGGCGTGCATTGGCTCGCACATCAAGCCAGAATAAATTGATGTCTCCCACGTGCCAATTGTCTCGATGCAAGAGCCTGGAAAAGGGTACATCGGGAGGCATGATTTGCAATACGCCTTGTTTGGAATGGGCTTGAATCGAATTCGGATGGGCAAATTTCATGCCCGTTAAGACCACTCCTTGATGGGCTTCAAAGGAATTCATCGGGCCATTCAATTCCCAGGTGACAGGATGCGTGCACATTGGCGGTTCCTCTCGAAATCTCAACCATTTCGGAAAATACCCATCTCCATAAGACATCCAGGAGCAGAGGCATCCGACTTCTTCGGGTGATTTGCAGGGTTGAAGTGCATCGAATTCACTGCTGTACCAGTCGAAACCGGGGCCATAGGCAGCAACGAGTTGGTTGGCCAATGGCTTTCCGTCAAAGAACTCCTGCAATAACCAGCGCAAGTGGAAGCTCCCTTGGCTGTGTCCCGCTAAAACAATTCCTCGGCCTTCATTCCAGTGCTCCATGTAATGCAGAAAAGCCTTGCGAACATCGGTATAAGCCAATTGCAAGGCGGCAAGACTGAGGCTGTCTTGCCAGGTAAAAACACCAATGTGTGCTTGGCGATAACGCGGGGCGTAAAGGCGTCCACCCATGTTGAAGGCGGAGGCCTGCAATTGCATGGGGTAACGATCAGCCAATTTATTGAGCTCCTCATCTTCAATGGCGGCATTGTAATTGGGGCCTTTGAAATATTGTGTTGGGTGAACGAAGAAGACATCGACATCCAAAGAGTCCCACGCGGGCGCAACAGGTAATTTTTGGGGGGTTTGATCTGAAGGATCCATGCGCCAAGGCAACGATGCCCAATGGGATTCATTCGAAAATTGAGGAGCTTCGGGAGGGAAGAAGGTCACCTCACTTTGGTCCTGAAGCGCAACACACCCCACAAGGGATATGCTGATAACGCATGAGGCCAGGACTATTTTTAGCCACGAGTGGAGTGAAGACATGGTGCAAATTACAGCAGCTGAAGGACTCAATTTTACCATCTAAGGTGGATCAGTGAAAATTCAGTTGGAGTCTGTTTTGTCTTCTATATCTTGCTCATTATTCTTATTGCCATGAAGCCATCTCCTCGTTCTTCCTTCTTCTCCATGTTATTCGGAATGTTGCTTTTACAAGCAATCGTTCCAACGTCGGTCATGGCGCAAATTGATCACATCGCGGTGATGGATCCATTGGAAATTCGGATGGATCGACTGGAGAAAGACCCAGAGGAGCAGCAGCAGCGAAAGTTGCGGGAAGCATCGGGATGGAACCAATGGGTCTCAGAGTATGCGGGATGGCGGGCGATCATGTCTGAATCCACTGGACTTCCTCATCGCGCGTTCGGACCGGGCATGGCCGTGGCAGGCGATGACTTGGTTGTCAAAGCGCAGCACTGGTTTGAAGCCAACATGGGAATTTTTGGCGTGGCAACTGAACCGTTGGATTGGGAAGTGAATTCAGGGACAGGGCGGCATGAGTGGGCTTTTGCAGACCAGAAAATCAATGGCATTCCGGTGGAAGGTGGACGACTGACCACCAAATGGTTGAATGGAAAATTGGTGCTTTGGGGAGCGGATTGGTACCGGGACGCATCCATTCCTGAAGGGGAGGTTTTATCCGATTTGGCTCAGCAAGAAGCCGCTACCCAAGGCGTTTCATTCGATGAATGGGGAACGGTTGAAGCCGGTGATCAGCGGTTGGTCCCAGTGGCAGACAACCAAGGTGGTTTGGACTGGCATTTGATCCGAAGCTGGATGGTTCCGGGTAGACAAGGTGCGGTTCCAAGACGCTATTTGACTTGGGTTGATGTGCATTCGGGCGAGGTGATCATGCGGGTGAATGAGGTCAAGCACATCGATGGGAAATGGAGCATGCCAGCGACCGAAAATAAACCAGAGCGCGCGGTGCGCCGGATGGGGATTGACCGCCCTGCCTTGCAGGTTATCAGTGGCGTGATCACTTCCGAATTGCACGACATGTATCCGTTCCAGATTCCGACGGAGGAAGCGATGCCCCATTTGGCCTTGCCTTTTGGCGCCTCGACCACCTACACGGATGAGGAGGGAGGATTCATTTCAACGGCGACGGGACCTCAGTTGATTGATGTGAATTTGGAAGGCGCGTGGAGTTCGGTTTACACCTTGGGGGTCATGCCATCGACATCGGTGAATTTTTCGGACGGTTACAATACAATTAACCTGAATGGTTTAGGCAATCTGAAGGAGCGTTCAGCTTACCGCTCTGTTTCGAGAATCCATGACCACATGAAGCTACATCTGCCCAATTTCGATGCTTTGGATTTCTCCATGACCACCAACATCGATGTGGAGGGTGAATGCAATGCCTTTTATGACGGCTCGAGCATCAATTTTTACGATCTCGCGGGCGGTTGCAACGCCACATCCTTGATTGCGGATGTGGTGTGGCATGAATATGGCCACGGCATCAATGATTTTTTCTACAATGACCTGGGCGCCAATTTCAACAACGGCGCTATGGGCGAAGGCTATGCGGATTTGTGGGCCATGTCATTGGGAGACATTGCGGAAATCGGAAAAGGCTTCTATACCGATAATGAGGACGGCATTCGACGGTACGATTTAGAGCCGAAGGTCTACCCAGAAGATTTGGTAGGGGAGGTCCACGCAGATGGGGAAATCATTTGCGGTGCTTGGTACGATACGCATTTGTTGATGGGAGGAGATTGGAATGCGACCATGGCGCTTTTTGTTGACGCCTACGCAGGATTGCAGGCGACGGCTCAGAATGGAAATGAAGGACAAGCGTTTACGGATGTGTTGATCGACGTGCTTCAAGCGGACGATGATGATGGCGATCTATCCAATGGTACACCCAACGATTTGATCATCATTGAGGGATTTGATATCCACGGGATTACCGTCTTTAGCTATGCGGAGATTGACCACGATCCCATGGAATTTGCAGCGGCCGATGAAGCCTTGATCATTGAAGGAGAAGCGGACATTGTTTTTCCATATAGCTTGTATTTCAACGCGGTGAAGTTGTGGTACCAAACGGAGACCAACGGGGATTGGATCGAATTGGAAATGCAGAACCCAGACGGTGGCAGCCTCTTCGAAGCTGAGCTTCCAGCGCAGCCCAACGGTTCGGTCATCGCATACTACATGGGTATCGTGGATGATTTTGGTGGTTTGTCTGCCGTCACTCCCTTTGCTGCGGCCAACGCCCCGCATCCCAACTTGCCTCATTACCTTTTGGTTGGCGTGGATCCAGTTTTGATCAACGATTCGGATGATTATTCTGATTTCGGCAGTTGGACAACTGGAATTCCAGGAGAAGATTCGGCGACAACTGGAACATGGGAGGAGTCCATTCCGGTGGGGTCGTATGCCGAGATGAATGATGCAAGTACGATTGTAGCGCCAACGATGGATCATACGATCGGTTTTGCAGGGTATGCGTTCTTGACGGGGTTAAACCCAGGAGTCAATGACGGCATCGGCGTCAACGATGTGGATGCAGGACACACCACATTGCTTTCTCCCGTGATTGATTTGACGGCATACGAAGAGCCCATCATGTCCTATTGGCGTTGGTATGCCAATGCTCCCGCTTCGGGAGCCAATCCCGCGACGGATTGGTGGCAAGTGGAGCTTTCAAGCGACGGTGGAACCACGTGGCAGTATCTCGAAAACACCTTGCAACAAGACATTTCTTGGCGCAGGATGGCGTTTAAAGTTGCTGATGTGATTGACGTGACGTCTGAATTTCAAATGCGTTTTATCGCATCGGATAGCACCACCATCGGTGAATACTTGGATGGAGGGTCCCTCATTGAAGCGGCGCTTGACGACATCATTCTTTATGATGCGGCCAATCCAGACGGGGTGTCTGAAGTGCAGGAGGATGTCATCTCAGGATTCCCAAACCCAGCTGCGCATGCGGTGCGATCGTCCGGTTGGATGGCGGGGTCGACTCTTTACTTGAATGAAGTCGCCTCTGGAAGACGCATGGACTCCCAACGTGTAGGAGGAAGTGGACAAGTCCGATGGGATGTGCAATCCCTGGCTATCGGTTCGTATCTGCTCTCAGGATCGGACGCCTTTGGTCGCCCAGCGAATTGGATGTTTGAGGTGAAACGCTAATTCAGCGGGCCCCTATATTTCTTCGAGGCTGCTAGCAGAAAGCCACCCAATGTTGCCGTTGGCGATCGCGATTTCCATTTGTCCATCGACCTGCTGTAGGATGCGAACTTTCGTGCCTTCGTGCAATACAAACAAGGTGTTGGCAGCTGCGCTGGGTTCGCTCAATACGTTGGCCTTGTCCACAAGAACAATGGCTTCTTGGCTCCCGTTTAGGCGTTTCGACGATCCATACGCCATGGCAATGCAGAAAAATCCGATGATCAGAAGTGAAGAGCCAACGGTTCCTGCAATGCGCCGAGTTCCAATGGATGTTTGCCAGAAACGCCATGCCAAAGTGGCGAATCCAAGAGTCCAAAATCCAATCATCAAACGGAACCACAGGGAAAATCTACCAGGTGAAAGGATGCGCTCCCACAGGTCTTCAATGCCAGCTGTCGGAAGGGATTCAATGCGATCAATGACCCGAGCATTGGCCAAAATGAGATTGCTTTGAAGATCAGCATTGGTCGGATTGAGCCGCTTTGCACGCTCATAGTGTAGGATGGATTCGCCCAATTGGCCTTGCTTGAAAAAAGAATTTCCAAGGTTGAATTCAGATTCGAAGTGCAAATGCGTTTTGACAATCTGCTCAAATCCGGCTTGTGCTTCAGCATACTGTCCTGCAGCATAAGCCGTATTGGCTGAATCAAAGACGGCCTTCAAAGCAGAGGGGTCTTGCGCTCCGAGAGTGCCGAAGGCGATGGTGAAAAGAAGGGCGGTGATGACTTGCTTCATGCCTTCCATGTTTTTTCAGTTTGGTCAACCAAGCGAGAAGCTGCTGTCAGCATCTCTTGAGGAGGGGCGGCGCTTCCTGGTGCAAATCGGGCCATGTCAATGCGCTCTAAGATGTCCATCCATTCATCGACAGAGGAAACGGCGTGTTGCTCCAATGCTGATTTCAAGTGTTCTCGTTGGTTTTGACTGGCACTCCAGCCCAATTTGGCGAGTAGATAGGATTCCATCCCTTTGCCTAGAGCAGGGAAGAATTCACGTTCATCATGGATCAAGTTTTTAGCCACTTTCAATTCGCTACGAATTTTGGAACGCGCTTGTTTTTTCCTGTACCCGCGTTCATCGCGTTCAATCTGGTCTCGACGACGACGGAAGAACCAGGACAACCCAAACAAGATGGGGCCAATGGAGAGAAAGGCCGCTGCGCTGAGATTGCGTCCATCCCAGTGGGATCGTTGAAGGCACTTGCTGTTGAATGAGGTCTGGATGTAGCGGATGTCTTGGCTGAGCACCTGAACATCTGTTTTTGAGTTATAGCTCATTCCAGATTCAGGGACCGATTCATTGCGTTCAATGGTGATGGACGGTCCTTCGAATTGTAGCGTTTGGTATGTGCGCTTCAGGTAATTGAACCAAGTGCCTTCGATGGTGGGAATTTGATAGGTTCCGGGACTTCTTGGAATGACCACGTAACGGAAAGTCCGACTACCACTTTCCCCCTGCTCGGTGATGTTGATCCGGTCATTGACTTCCGGGTCAAATACTTCAAATTCGGAGGGCCAATTCAATTTGGGTTCCTGGATGAATTTGAGGTTTCCCTCCCCATTGAATGTGATTTCGACCGCAATCGCTTCATTGGTGACGGCCGTTTTTGCAGAAGCTTTCGTCTGCACTTTGAGCCGTTTGAATGTGCCGATATTATTCGCAGGCAGAGGCTCTGGGAGCGGACGCACTTGAACCGTCACGGGGTCCGATTTGGCGGAAACGTTTTTCCCATCAAAGAAGGACGTTCTCATATATCCGGTCAATTCAAATCCAGATAAGACAATTTTACCCGTTTGTTGCGGAAACAAAACGACCGTTCGGACATTGGCGACATTGTAGCGCCTTCCTGCAATCACCTGCGGTTCCCAATTCGGATCGGCCTGTCCCACCACCTCTTTCCAAAAACCGGGCATTTCAGGGACCACATACTCCCGGACATCCAAATTGCTCGCTCGGTTGTAAATCTTGAACGACGCAACAATCGGCTCCCCGATGAAGACATCGGCGTCAGAGACTTCAATGACGCATGCCAAATCTCCCAGCGCATTGCTGCGCTGAATTTCTTCAGGCTTGACATTTCCGGCAATGACGCGAAGTACAAAGGGTTTGCTCGTGATCGGTCCGTTGGTCCCTATGATTTTCAGGGCAGGGATCTGAATGTCCTTTTGAACAACAACAGCATACGTGAACGTATAAGCAATTTCCGAACTGCTTTTTCCATTGACCCACGAGTTGCTTTGAGATGTCGAAGGCCCCGATCGGAGTTTTAACCCGGATATGATGGGAGCTTCGATGCTTTGTCTGAAATTTTTCAACCGGAGGGTGAGCTGAACATCTTGTCCGTACCGAACGGGATTCTGGTTGACAGTGGTTTCAAACGAAAGCTGTCCCCATGCCGAAAAGGAATGCCCGAGAATCAACACGGTGCATAGAAGGAAACCCTGGAGCGATATGTGACGGATTCCAAGCATTACCAGTCTTTTTCAATTTTTGATTTCTTGCCTTGACCTTTTTCTTTCCGCAATTTCGCTTGAATTTCGCCTTCTTCCCGGCCAAGGCTCTCTAAAATGCGCTCCATGTCTTCCGGTGAGATTTGGCCTTCAATCTGTTGAGGTTGCAGTTGTTCCTGGTCCTGCTGCTGTTCCTGGTCCTGCTGCTGTTCCTGGTCCTGCTGCTGTTCCTGGTCCTGCTGCTGTTCCTGGTCTTGCTGTTGGTCTTGGTCCTGCTGCCGTTCCTGGTCCTGTTGCTGTTCCTGGTCCTGCTGTTGGTCCTGGTCCTGCTGCTGTTCCTGGTCCTGCTGCTGTTCCTGTTCCTGTTCCTGGTCCTGGTCCTGCTGCTGTTCCTGCTCTTGTTCCTGCTCTTCGTTTTTCATGCGCATGGCGTATGAAAGGTTGTAGCGAGCGGCTTCATGTCTCGGGTTCGCACGCAACGCATTTTTGTACGCTTCAATCGCGCCATCGACATCTTGCTCCATCAAAAGCGAATTCCCCGTATTGTGCCAGGCATCAGATTCCAAGCTGGGGTCGGAAGTTTCTTGGGCCGCGCGTTGAAATGCCTTTCGGGCTTCATCCATTTCGCCTTCCTTTTCTAAAATGCTGCGACCACGGTTGTACGCTGCGAGCGAATTCAATTCGGAATGGGATTCTCCTAAGGCAAAGAGGCTATCCGCATATGTTTCGCCGGAGCGGAACGCTTTGATTCCTTGAATGATGGATGCTTTGGCGGCATCATCATCTTGAGATAACAAATACGGAAGGCCCAAAAGAGACGAGGCGAGAAATATAAGGAGGCATCTGAATGGCATTGGATTCAGGATTCAATGGGTGCGACAAATGACTTGGAACGTCTTGCGGGAACTCCAATGATACTCTCGATCAAAAGAAGGAGCATGGTGGCCGCCATAAAATACTGGAACAAATGCGTGTAATCTGTGTAAGATAGGGTGGCTACTTCTTGTTGTTCCATGGCTCGCATGGCGTCAAAAATGGGGTTCAAGTTGACCAATCCTTGACCTGCTTGAATGAACGTTCCTTGGCCTGATTCGGCGATTTGAATCAAGGTAGCCTCATCTAAAACGGTCACGATGGGTTGTCCGTCTTGATCGGATTTGAATCCATTGGGGCGACCGTAGCGATCATACAAAGGGATGGGAGCACCACTGACGGTGCCCATTCCAATCGTGTGTATTTCGATGGAAGATTGGGCGATTTTCTTCGCCATGCTGACGGCGTCGTCTTCATGATTTTCCCCATCGGTGAAGACGACAATCATCTTGGAAGCGGGAGACTCCGCATCGAATCCTTCTTGGCACACCTCTAAGGCACGGCCGACGGCCCTTGAACAGGAATCAGTCCTGTTGTGACCTGATCCAAGAACAATTTGACAGCGCCATAATCCGTGGTGATGGGGCATTGTACATACGCTTCTCCAGCGAATACAACCAGGCCAACACGATCGCCATCCAATTGGCTGACAAGACGTTCAATGGTTCGTTTGCCCAATTGAAGCCGGCTCATTCCTAAGTCTTCGGCCTCCATGCTGTTGGACACATCCAAAGCCAGCATGATGTCCACACCCTCGCTTTTCACCTCACGCAAGCGCGCACCGACTTTCAAGTCCATGACGCCAAAGACCGCGGAAGCTAGCGCCAAGCGCCAAAAAACGAACTTCCAACCCAGCAAGCGCGGTTTCCAGCGCGGGAAGGAGGTCGGCCACAAATGGTCATCGGCTAGCTGTTGGGCCCACCGACTTTTGATGCGATAGGACCATATGAACAGGACAACTGACGCGGGAATGGCCAGAAGTAGTGGCCACCAATCCAATTGACCCCACTGAACATTTGGTGCAATTCTTTGGAGGCTATACACGATCAATGCGGCGAGGAGCCAAAAGGTAAATTCACTGATAACCAATGCAATCCCGGTCGGGAAGACTCGGAATCCCGTGAATTTTTTGTCTTCAGTGCGGCTCATAAAATGGAACGGATGAAGAGGTGATTCAACAAAAATTCCAACAACAAGACCAAGAGTCCAGCCAAAGCAAACGGAAAGAATTCTTCGGTCCTCTGGTTGTAGCGTAAGACATTGAAACGTGTTTTTTCCAACGCATCGATTTCTTCATAAATGGATTCCAGCTTGGATTGATTGGTCGCTCTGAAATAGCGGCCTCCAGTTGAAGAGGCAATGCCCTTGAGGGTCTCTTCATCAATCTTGACTTCAATCCAGTCGTATTGGTAGTCGTTCCCAATTTTCCGGACAGGACTGCGCGCTTTACCGATGGTTCCAACACCGACCGTGTACACACGAATGTCATTCAATTGCGCCAATTGCGCAGCATCCATGGGTTCAATTTGTCCGGCATTGTTGACGCCGTCTGTGAGCAAGATGATGACCTTGCTTTTTGCTTCCGAATCGCGCAATCGGTTAACGGCGGTCGCAAGTCCCATTCCAATGGCGGTTCCGCCTTCCAATAGTCCTGTTTCCAATGATTCAATGCCATTCATCACGACCCGTTGGTCCGTGGTCAATGGAATTTGGGTGAACGCTTCGCCCTCATAGGCGACCACGCCGATGCGGTCATTGGGGCGCTCTTCCACAAATTGAGCGGCGACTTTTTTGGACGCTTCCAGTCGATTGGGGTTGAAATCTTTGCTCAGCATGGAAGCCGACAAATCCATGCTAAGGATGATGTCAATTCCCTCACGGGTGAGGTCTTCAACCGAAGAGGACGATTGTGGCCGTGCCGACGCCACGACCAACAAACCAATGGCCAGAGTGCGGAAGGCAAATGGGATTTCGGGAGTCAACTGATGCCATTGTTGTCTCCATGAAGCGCGGGATTCGGATGTCTGCCAGCTCCACTGAAGCCCCGTTTGGGTGGATCGTCGCGTTTTCCAAATGCGCAGAAGCACATGGAAGATGGCCAAGAGTCCGGCCCACAACCAATGGGGGGATTCCCATTCAAAATGCTGGTGTGCGTAGCGCAAAGCCAAACCGACCATCAAAGTAGCAACGGCGTGCGGGACAAAGATCCAAAGTGCTCTTTTCATGATGCAGAATTGGATTCAGAGGCTTCCGAGGTGGGAAGGGTTTGCTCTACAAAACGAATGGCTCGTTTGACGATTCGGATGTGATCATCGGTGCTCGGGCTCCACTTGGCAAACTTGACCAAATCCGTCAGATTTAAGATTTCCAGTAAGATTTCGCGGTCTTGTTCCAATAGTGGGAGATTGGGAATTCCCTGCTTGATTTCTTCGGTTGACCGCTCCAAGGCTCGGAATTCAAATCGCCCCTCCAAATAACGTCGCAGCACTTCACTGGTAATGGCGTGGTGCTTTTTGGCTTCACCCTGCTTCCAAATCGCGTCCAATTCAATGCGCTCCAATGCTCTGAGAGCGATGACATGGGCCGCCTCTTTAGGAACCCTTTTTTCAGGGATGTCTATTTTTTCTGTGCGCTCGCGTTTGCGCCACTGGGTCCAAATGAATGCCAGGATACCGAGTGCCAAGATTGACCCGATGATCCAGGGGAGCCATCGCCATAGGCGCTCAATCCAGGTCCATTGGGTTTCACGAATATCGGCTGCGGCGGCAATTTTACCGGCTTCGCCAGGAGGAGCCAAGAGGACATTCAACACCAAGGAGTTGGAGAAAATGGTGTCGAGGCCGAAGGGAATGCCAACGGGGGGAATCGCAATGAAACCACTATCCCAGCAGGTGACGCGGTAGGTCCGGTGCATGGCAAAGGCCATGTCGCCATTGTCTAAGTCCACAGCGGTCGTATCGGCATCAAAACCGCCTAACAATTCGATTCCACCGGGCAACGAGTCCTTCCAGTTGGGCCAGCTAAAATCAGCCTGGTTCTGCGTGATGGATCGTATCGCGGTGATGGTCAATCGGGCTTGGTCACCAATGGAGATGGTGTTGGTGTCCAAGGCCATGGTGACGGATTGACTGAAGGTCAACGTCTGGATGAACATGATGGCAGTAGAGAACGCCACAAGTCGAAAAGGGAGACGAGGCTTATCCACGACGGTCAAACAATTGCATGAGCGGTTGGACATAGGGCATGTTGGTCAGCAACACGGCTTGATCAACGCCCGATCGGACAAACATGGAATTCAATTGAGCTTCCCGTTCTTTTTCGGCGATGAGGTGCTTTTGGCGCGAGCGTTTTCTGCTCGTTTGCATCCATCGGATTTCAGCGGTTTCGGGGTCTTGCAATGGCAGCCATCCGACATTGGGGAGTTCGCGATCCAGGGGGTCTGTGACGCGCAACGCCACCAAATCGTGCCGACGACCCGCGTGCTTCAGTGATTGCTCAAAACCATCATCTCTAAAATCGGAAATCAAAAAAGAGATGGTCCTTTTTTTCATCGCGGAGAGAAAATGTCCCAAGGCTGAAGCAATGTCGGTGCCACTTCCTTCCGGCTCGATTTCAATGATTTCCCGAATGATCCGCAAGACATGGGAACGTCCTTTTTTGGGCGGGATAAACCGTTCAATGCGATCACTGAATAAGATGGCCCCCACCTTATCGTTGTTGCCCATAGCGCTGAACGCGAGCACGGCACTCAGTTCAGTGATCAATTCGCGTTTCGTGCGCTCACGCGTTCCGGAAGCATTGGATGCGCTGACGTCGATGAGCAGGAATACGGTCAATTCACGCTCCTCCTCAAACACCTTGACATAAGGATGGCCCATGCGCGCGGTGACATTCCAGTCGATGGTCCGGATCTCGTCGCCGTGCTGGTATTCGCGGTTTTCGCTGAATGCCATACCCCTTCCCTTGAAGGCGCTGTGGTACTCACCGGAAAATATCCGATCGCTCAATCCGCGCGTTTTCAATTCTACGCGACGAACCCGTTGAATTAATTCCGTCGTATCCATGCTGCTTGGCTTGTCAAATTCCTCAAGGAACTTGAACGTGATCCATGATTTCGGTGATGATTTGCTCTTGGCTGATGTTTTCCGCTTCCGCTTCAAATGTCAAACCGATGCGGTGCCGCATGACATCCATTGCCACGGCGCGCACATCCTCAGGCGTCACATATCCCCGGTGATTCAAAAAGGCATGGGCCTTGGACGCAATGCCCAAGCCAATGCTGGCTCGAGGACTGGCCCCAAAACTGATGAGTTGATTCAAGTGGCCCAAGCCAAGATTCTCAGGCTCGCGTGTGGCGAACACCAATTCAATGATGTAGCGCTCCACTTTTTCATCCATGTAGATTTCCCGAACCAATTCACGTGCCTTGATCACATCCGCTTTGGATACGACTGCATTGGGTTTTCGCATGCCGCCAGCCTGCAGGTTGGCGCGAACGATCTGCTGCTCCTCGTCTTTTGTCGGATATCCGATGACCACTTTCAATAGAAAACGATCGACTTGAGCTTCAGGAAGCGGATAAGTTCCCTCTTGTTCAACAGGATTTTGTGTCGCCAAAACGAGAAAAGGGTTGGGCAGTTCAAAGGTCTCAGGGCCGATGGTCACTTGACGTTCTTGCATGGCTTCAAGCAAGGCGCTTTGCACCTTGGCGGGAGCCCGGTTGATTTCATCGGCTAAAACAAAATTGGAGAACACCGGGCCTTTTTTGACTTTGAAGCTTTCTTCCTTTTGATTGTAAATCATGGTGCCGATCAGGTCAGCAGGGAGCAAATCTGGCGTGAACTGAATGCGGCTGAAATCGGCTTGAATGGCATCTGAAAGGCTCTTGATCGCCAACGTCTTGGCCAGTCCGGGGACTCCTTCTAAGAGCACGTGTCCGTTTCCAAATAGGCCAATGAGCAGTTTGTCCACCATGTCCCGTTGTCCAATGATGGTCTTGCTCATTTCCATTCTCAGGATGTCAATGAATTGACTCGCTTTACCGATGCGTTCATTGAGTGCACGGATGTCAGGAGCGCCAGAGGCCCCTGTTTCTTGAATGGCGGAAGCGGTGGGTGAATCCGCAGCAGGATTTAGCGTCTCTGCCGCTTCCAAATTGTGGTGGTCGTTTTGTTCCATGCGATGGGTCACTAAAATGGCATTTGTGATGAAAGCCTTGCGAATATACCTTTCGGTTGTCATTCTGATTCGGCTGACTTGGTCAAATCATGTTAAACAACTGGATTCAATTTTCTCATGCCCCACTCTCTTCAGGCTCCAACTTCTCAATCTTTTTCTGAGATCATCGACTGTGTTAAAGAATTCCATGAACGATTTGGCATTGCGAATGCGCCTGATTTGAACGGTGCATTGCCTGCGGATGTGGTCCGATTGCGGCACCGCCTCATGGCCGAAGAAACGGAGGAGTATTTGGAAGCTGCCCTCAATCGGGACCCGGTGGAAATTGCCGACGCACTCGGAGATCAGCTGTACATTTTGTGTGGGACCATCCTCAGTCATGGCATGCAGCATGTCATCGAAGACGTGTTCCGTGAAATTCAATCATCCAACATGTCCAAGTTGGGCCCCGATGGAAAGCCCATTTATCGGGAAGATGGCAAAGTGATGAAAGGGCCAAGCTACTTCCGTCCGAACATTGCAGCTGTGCTAGAATCGCATGCTTCGTGAAGAAATTCTTTGTATGGGCCTTAAATAAGGCCAAGGCGGGTCAGCCTTTTTGGTTGAATGTGTTTTTCAGGAAAGCCCTGCCTTTCAACGCTCCCCATGGAATTCGCATCGTTGAAATGGGGGAGGCCTCAGTCCGCGTGTCGCTCCCCAATCGACGCAGCAATAAGAATCACCTGAATGGCATCCACGCCTGCGCGATGGCCACGGCCTGTGAATTTGCTTCCGGATTGGCTGTGCTCGAGCGTTTCAACATGGAGGACTTTCGGTTGATCATGCACCGCTTAGAAATGGATTACCACCGCCGACCTGCACCCGGTGATTGTGAATCGCGTGCTGCGATTCCGCAACAGCTTGAACAGCAAATTCGGGAGGAGTTGGCAACTTCAACGGATCAGGCTAGTCGATTTTCCATGGTGTCTGAACTCTTTGATGGAGCTGGAGAGTTGGTGGCGACTGCCCAAGTACATTGGCATGTGAAGCCATGGAGTGCGGTGCGTTTTGGTCGTCCGTCTTGAAGGAAAGCACTGTGGTGCGGATAATTTGATGGGAGCGGGGTCAGCCGCTTTGTGCTGCGTATCTTTGTGAATCCAATTAGACAATGGCATGATCAACATTACCCTTCCCGATGGATCCACACGGAAAGTTGAATCCGGTACAACAGCGTATGATGTCGCGATGGATATCAGTGAAGGATTGGCTCGCAATGTTTTAGCAGCGGAGGTGAACGGCGAAGTCTGGGACCCCCAGCGGGAAATTCGCTCAGACGCCTCCTTGAAATTGCTCACGTGGAATGATGATGCGGGGAAAAGCACCCTGTGGCACAGCTCGGCTCATTTGTTGGCTGAGGCGCTAGAATCCCTGTACCCTGGAGTGAAGTTTTGGGTGGGGCCTCCCATCGAGCATGGTTTTTATTACGATGTCGATTTTGGTGATCAGACCTTCACAGACAAAGATTTTACCGCAGTCGAGCAGAAAATGCTGGAATTGGCCAAGACCAAGAATCCGTTTATTCGAAAGGAAATATCGAAGGCTGAGGCCATCACCTACTTTACAGAGAAGGGGGATGAGTACAAACTCGATTTGTTGGAAGGTCTCGAGGACGGAACCATTACGCTTTACACCCAAGGCAATTTCACGGATTTGTGCCGTGGACCGCACATGCCGCATACGGGGTTTGTGAAGGCGGCCAAGGTCATGTCCATTGCTGGGGCCTATTGGAAGGGGGATGAATCGAACAAGCAATTGACCCGTGTCTACGGAATCACGTTTCCGAAAAAACAAGAATTGACGGCCTACCTGGAATTGCTAGAGCAAGCACGTGCGCGTGACCACCGCAAGCTGGGTAAGGAAATGGATTTGTTTGCCTTCTCTGAAAAAGTTGGCCAGGGTCTGCCTTTGTGGTTGCCGAAGGGCGCCGAATTGCGCTCGAGATTGGAAGACTTTTTAAAAGAAGCACAACGCAAAGCAGGGTATCAAGGTGTCATCACGCCGCACATTGGAAACAAAGAACTTTACATCACCAGCGGGCATTATGCCAAATACGGTGCAGACAGTTTCCAGCCCATTCAAACACCGGCGGAAGGGGAAGAGTATTTGCTCAAGCCCATGAATTGCCCTCATCACTGTGAGGTCTACAAAGCGCGTCCTCGCAGTTACCGGGATTTGCCAGTTCGCTTTGCTGAATTTGGAACTGTCTACCGCTACGAGCAATCAGGCGAACTGCATGGTTTGACCCGAGTTCGGGGATTCACGCAAGACGATGCGCACATCTTCTGCACCGCGGATCAAGTGAAAGAGGAGGTCAGTAACGTCATCGACTTGGTGCTTTACATTTTCGATATTTTGGATTTTAAAGACTTCGTGGTTCAGGTCAGTTTGCGCGATCCGGAGAACCCAGAGAAGTACATCGGTAGCGATGAGAATTGGGAGAAGGCAGAGCGTGCGATCCAAGAAGTGGCGGAAGAAAAAGGGCTGAACACGATCGTGGAATTGGGTGAAGCGGCATTTTATGGACCGAAATTGGACTTCATGGTCCGCGACGCGATTGGTCGCAAGTGGCAATTGGGCACTGTGCAGATTGACTACAATTTGCCTGAGCGATTTGAACTGGAGTATGTAGGCGCTGACAACAGCAAGCACCGCCCTGTGATGATCCACCGTGCGCCATTCGGATCCATGGAGCGTTTTGTGGCCATTTTGATTGAGCACTGCGCTGGAAAATTCCCGCTCTGGCTGACGCCGGAACAGGTGAAAATTCTGCCGATATCCGACCGTTTCAACGAATATGCTAAAGGGGTTTCAAAAGTCCTTGAAAATCACGATATTCGCGCCCTCGTTGACGACAGGTCTGAGAAGGTGGGGAAGAAGATCCGCGATGCGGAGCTCGAAAAGATTCCCTACATGCTCATAGTTGGAGAAAGCGAGGCCGCTGAAGGAACTGTATCCGTGCGCAGGCAGGGAGAAGGAGACGTAGGCGGTATGAGCGTAGAGGCTTTTGCAGAACGTATTCGTTCTGAAATTGCGGAGATGTTAAAGAAGAAAGACTGAATACTCATTAAATACCACGCGTTATAGCTATTCGCAGAAAAAAGACCCCATACAGGGGGAGGGTACGCCAAGAAGAGCTGCATCGGATCAATGATAAGATCACGATAGCGGAGGTCCGATTGGTTGGTGACAATGTGGAGCCTTGTGTGATGAAAACACAAGACGCCATCAAGCTTGCCCTTGAAATGGAATTGGACTTGGTTGAAATTTCACCCAAGGCTGATCCACCTGTATGCAGGATCACGGAGTACAAGAAATTTTTGTACGACCAGAAAAAGAAGCAAAAGGAAATCAAAGCGAAGCAGCAGAAGGTGGTTGTCAAGGAAATCCGATTCGGACCGAATACGGATGATCATGACTTCCAGTTTAAGTTGAAGCATGCTCGGAAGTTCCTCGAAGAGGGTTCAAAGCTGAAGGCTTATGTCTTCTTCCGCGGAAGAACGATTGTTTTTAAGGAGCGTGGAGAGATTTTGTTGTTGAAGTTTGCACAAGAGTTGGAGGATATGGGAGTGG
>JAQCJQ010000037.1 GCA_027593035.1 Bacteroidota bacterium
TGAAGACGTGCGGTTGCGGTCGGTATTGTCGAACAAGACTTCCGGGATGCGGCCGATTTCTAGTTTCAGCGCTGTTTTGTCCTCTGGAGTCAACTTTCCCGCCTTGATGCTCGTCTCCAATTCATCCAACAGTTCGGACAATTGAGAACCAATGAACGCGCTGACAATGGCTGGAGGCGCTTCGTTTCCTCCCAATCGATGATCATTCCCTGCTGAAGCGAAAGATGCTCGAACGACATCCGCATGCTTGTGCAACGCCGCCAACGTATTGACGAAGAACGTCAAAAACCGCAAATTCGTTTTGGGGTTGTTGCCTGGCTTCAACAAATTCACACCGGTATTGGTTCCGAGCGACCAGTTGTTGTGCTTGCCCGAGCCATTGAGTCCAGGGTAAGGCTTTTCATGCAAAAGCACACGAAAATTATGCTTTCGTGCCACTTGCTCCATCACCTCCATGAGCAAAAGGTTGTGGTCGTTGGCCAAATTCGCTTCCTCATAGACAGGAGCGCATTCAAACTGGTTTGGCGCCACCTCGTTGTGTCGCGTGGTTACAGGAATCCCCAACTTATGGGACTCCAATTCAAATTCCTTCATGAAGGCACTGGCCCGCGCTGGTATGCTACCAAAGTAATGGTCATCCAACTCCTGTCCCTTGGCTGGTTTGGCTCCAAACAATGCCCGGCCCGTGAGTTGCAAATCTGGACGTGCGCCATGCAGGGATTTGTCGACCAAGAAATACTCTTGTTCCCATCCCAAAGTGGCTACCACCTTCGTTACATTCTTGTCAAAGTATTGGCACACCTCAGTCGCCGCTGCATCGACCCGAGCCAAAGCCTTCAACAAAGGCATCTTGTTGTCCAAGGCAAACCCGGTATAGCTGATGAAAATGGTTGGAATGCACAACGTGCTCTCCCAAACAAACGCCGGCGAAGTCGGATCCCACAGCGTATACCCCCTAGCTTCAAACGTGTTCCGGATCCCACCGTTGGGGAATGAGCTCGCATCCGGCTCTTGCTGCACCAACAAAGAACCGTCAAACTTTTCAATGGCACGACCATCGCCGGTTGGGGTGATGAAGCTGTCGTGCTTTTCAGCCGTAGCTCCCGTCAAAGGCTGGAACCAGTGCGTGTAATGGGTTGCGCCCCGTGAAATCGCCCACTCCTTCATGGCCGATGCCACCTGATCCGCAATGGAACGACTGATGGAAGTGTGATTCTCCATCGCGTCCACGATGCTATCACAAGCCTCGTCTGTCAAGTATTCCCGCATGGTATGCAGGTTGAAAACATTCTCTCCGTAGTACTGGGAAATCTTGTTCGAAGGACGCTCCCGATGACGGGGAGTGCGCTCCAACACATCCTCAAGGGCTTTTTGACGAGAAATACTCATGACAACTGGATTTTTTTGATAATTCCACAAAGTTACCCCCAAAAATTAGGTGGTCACCTAAGAATTATTGAAAAAATTACCAACAAAGTCCATTTTTTCAACGGTAATCACGAGAAAAACTCAATAATTACTCCAAATCACTCATCCAAGCTCCTGCAGACCTCCATCAAGGCCTACTGATGGCTCAACTGAATCCAGCGAGTGGTTTCTTCTCCTGACTCATGCGTTAGCGTCAGTGCATACGTTCCGTCTTGAAAAGCCCCTAACTGCAACACCAGCAATTCGCCTTGACTCATGCGCTTTGACCCTTGATCAACCAATCGCCCCATCGCATCGCGCAAAGGTTGTCCTGGCTGCCATCCGTCCAAACGCACATTGAATTGCGCAGGGCTCGGGTTCGGAAACACATGCATCCCAATAGGCTTGGTCATCTCCGGTTCTTCGATTCCCACGATGTTGGTCTGGAAAAAGAATGCTTGCGAAATGGACTTGCCAAAATCAGGTTCGAAATTGATGAAGTTTCCGCCTTGGACTTTTTTGACACGGGTGTAACCACTTCCATCGTTGTTGGCCCAAAAGCTTTGGCCATCATCTCCAACATCGTAGATGGTCATGCGATAGCACCCTTCGTTCAATGCCAACGTATCTCGGAATGTGGCGTTCGCTTCTGAGTAGCCCCGCTCCCAAACCACGTTGCCCGCTTCATCCGTTATTTCAATTGTTGTTTCGCTTGGAGTCAAATTGGTTTTGGTCCAAACAATGATGCGGTTGTCATCCAAGTCCGGATATGACCATGTCGGGACGCGATGAAACTGGCTCGAAGTGGCATTGTTTCGAACCTCTTGATCCAATTGACCATTCGGCGCGTCGACAGCGACCTCAAACACCAACAACGCTTCATCATCTCCTTCGGTCAGTGCGGGATCGAGGTAAGGCAAGTCAACCACTTCTGATTCCAAGAATGCCAGCTCACCAGCCCACTGATAAACGTAGGACTCGCCTCCCTGAATCCCATAAGTGAAGGTGCAACTCGTGAGGGTTTCCGCACCGTTGTTTCGAATCACAACTTGCGGAGACTCACAGATCGGATTGAACCGTGACTGCAACTTGTCATCGGATGGGGCCAACACCTCTGAAATTTCCACATCTTGCTGCATATTGGGTTCACCGTATGCGACCACTTGTCCTTCGAAACGATAGTTCCCATATGGATCGTAGGTAATGTCATAATCCACCGAGAAGGGTTGGCTGGAATCCACGACACCGGTCAACTCAAACTCCTTCGTGTCCACCGGAGCACCTGGGCACCAAGCGGCACGGTCGTAGATCCATGTTCCGCCCTGAGGATACAGAGGATTGTCCGCACATTCACGCATCACTTCCCACGTCCATTGAGGTTCTCCATTGACCTTGACCGAATGAGCGTTGTAGCAGAATTCCCCGCAGTTATTCCCCGTTCCAAATCCATGGCCACTGGCCCGGGTTTTCAACTTGAACATGGACTCACCAGCTTCCGGAGTGAACACGTAATCCGTAACGTTTTCATCAAACGTGCTCAAGCTGTATTGCCCTTTCCAGAAAGCTTCAACGCGCTTGACATCCCGTGCCGGAGTGCCTTCGATGAAAGCGAACCGCAAGTCCAGCAGCTCCTGCCAATTTCCGGCCTCCAGCTGCACACTATCCCGCAACAATCCCATGAAGTCCGTCACGTCAAACACCCATGTCCAGCCGTCATCCCCCAACGTCAAGTTGATGCCATAAGGGGTGATGTAACGGGCCAGTTCGTAGCGATCAACAACTTCAAATGCAGGTGAAAAATACTCCAGCGTATCATTGACTAAAATCACGGACTCCCCCAAGACGGGGTAACTAGCAATCAGCTCCCCGCTTGCCCAGCGCGTTTCCATGACAGCATCGTGCGGCCAAGCATAGTCCAAATTGATCCAATTGACACCGTTGCCGTCAACCGCCCATTCCGAAATGCTCATTGGAGGAACCGGAACAGCGCGATCCACTTCAACCGTTTCATAGGAGATCGGCGTCCCGTTCAACCACGTTAGGACCGGCCTCGCAGCGTCGGGCATGGGCCCTTGGTTCATAAAAGCGTCCGCTCCGCGGTGAGCCACCCTGCCCGCATTGCCATGGAAAAAGCCCGAAGCCCCAATCCCTTCTGTTTGATACCCGCCTGCTGATTCCCAATCAAAATGCGCCTTGAGTTGAGTGAATTCCGGATGATTGACATTCGGTGTTTGACCCATCCATTCTTTAACCGTTTCAACATCCAACGCCACGGACCAAATGCGAAACTCATCCACATCACCGCGATAATCGTTGCCTCCGTTGCCATTGCAACCAATGTGAAATCGGACCATTTCTCCGAACGAGTTGTCCAGTTCAAGTCCAGCATGCCAAAGAGAACCATTTAAATAAATGGACATTTTGCCCTCTGTTGCATCTTTTACAAATGCCCAGTGATTCCATTGGCCTTTGTAATTTTCTGGAGCCGCTGCTTTGTCGATTCGATCATAGCCGCCATCGTATCCCGCATCCCAGTAGACGCGGCCATTGGACCATGGAAGATGCACATTCAATTCCCGCTCATTCAAGGCATTGAAGCCCTCACAAATGGAATTGACCTCCGGCTGGAATTCGGCATTTCCTCGCTGCCAAAATTCAACAGTGATTTCTTCGCCAATGCCATCCAATGCCAAGGCATCCACTTCGAAGCGGTCGTTGCCATCAAATCGGATGAAGTGCCCCGCTGAAGAGGCTCTCCAGGTTTGATCGGGTGCATAAACCGTGGGGACATCCACAGAAACAGCATCGTTCCAGATGGCTTCGTTCAATTGCAATTCAAGAATCAGGTGGGATTCCCCATCCCAAACCAAGGGAGCATTCCAAACGAATCGTCCGGGATTGTCTGGATCCGAAACCCCTGACATGGCGGCGCTTGCTCCGTTCCAAAATCCACCCAACGAATCTTCACTGGTCCAATACGCGGTCCATTGGGCGCCATCTCTTTGCTCCGACAATTCGGTGAGCACGGGCAATTCGAAACCCGACGAAGTGGAATCCAACCAGCCCAAAGACGCCAATTCTGAGCCCCTCCACAACCATTGATAACGCGCTGTTTGAGAGAGACTAACCGCCCCTGTCATGGCATCCAACCAAGCCATGCTTCCATCCGACTCTTCCACAATGCTCTCGACGCCATCCAACTGGATCAATTCATATGCCGCACGGATGGTATCAGAGACCGTCCCGCTCGCTGGTACATAGATCAAGGTGTCGGCGATAAAAGGCAAATCATCAACAAGCCAACGAGGATGAGTCAACAGGTTGCTGTCCAACAATCCCGTATGATCAAACAAATAATTGTATGTGAGGTAATCCCACTCTCCACAAGCATAGCCCAACCCACCCGCCGTTCCATCTTCAAAACACTTCAACGTGTGATACATCAACACTTTTTGATACGCCGTATCGTTGTTCGACGAAGGAAAATCAAACCATCGTCGACCAGGGCTTTCGTAATTCGTTGCAGGGTTGTTTTGCTCTTCCCAAGTGAACGTCTGAACCCACGTTGTATCAGCCGTTTGGGCATGAGATTGCAGAGCAAGGCTGCATGCAATACCGACAATAAAACTCCATTGAAGAAACGATTGGAAACAATTCATGGCAGGACTTTTCTCTGTTGGACCGGAAAGATACAAATCAGATTTGTGGGGCCTTTTAATTTTTGCAAGGTCGTGCATCAAGTCTGTGTCCATTTGCTCTAATTTCGCGCGCGATATTTGTAAGTGCCAAGCGCACAGATCTTCCATTGGAAAACGAATCAAGAAGAACCCCCTACTCATGAACATCTGCTTTATAATGTACCCTTGGGAGAACATCACTCCTCAATCCGATAGTACGCTGAGAATGATTCATGAATGTGTCATTCGCGGGCACCGCGTGGCCATCACGTCTGGAGCCAACTTGACCATACGGGATTCTCTGACCATGGCATTCTGCAAGTTGATCGAGGAAAAGCCGAAGCATTCATCCGTTCCTGAGACATTTTACAAGCAAGCCAAATTCAGGGAGCAAATGCTGCCGTTGGCTGGTTTTGATGTGATCTTCATGCGGGCCAATCCACCGTTGGATAACATTGTCTTGAACTTTTTGGACTCCGTTAAGGATGAAGTGCTCATTGTCAATGACGTCCAAGGACTGCGTGAAGCCAATAATAAACTGTACACGGCAGCCATGAACGATGCGGCGCAAAGCATTACGCCGCGCACGTTTGTGAGCAAAAACAAAGATTACTTGCTGAAAGTGGTCAAGGAAAGTGACTCGCGTAAAATGATCATGAAGCCTTTGAACGGTTTTGGGGGGAGTGGTGTCATTGTCATTGAAAAAGATGCCATGCAGAATGTCAATTCGCTGCTCGATTTCTACATCACGGGCAAAGGCGGTGAAACCAATTACGTCATCCTGCAAGATTACGTAGACGGAGCTGAGGAAGGAGATGTTCGCGTCATGATGTTGCATGGCGAGCCGATTGGAGCCATGAAACGAGTACCGGCGGAAGGCGATGCCCGAAGCAATGTGCATGCCGGAGGGAAGGTTCAAAAACACACTTTGACACGCGAAGAACTTCGCGCTTGTCGACTCATTGGCCCGAAACTGGTGAAAGACGGATTGTATTTTGTCGGCTTGGATTTGATCGGCGGTAAATTGATCGAAGTGAACGTTTTGAGTCCTGGGGGCATCGTGAACATCAACAAATTGAACAAAGTCAAACTGCAACGACGCATCATCGATTGGGCTGAAGACATGGTGCACCACCGGTCCACGGCGCATTCACGACGATTCGAACTCCGCCAAACGGTCTCCAACGCGTGAGCACGCTGTTGAATTTATCCAGCGCTGAGATCATCAAGCGCATTCGCGCTGGCAGGGATTTTGAGGCCACCGCTACGGACACCGGGATGCACATTCGCATCACGGACTATGTCCCCTTTGTTTGCACGGCCATTCATGCCGGGAATAAAATGCGGCACGAGCTTCAAATCAAATGCGCGCTGGATGAGTTTGATCGCTGGTATGAAGAAGACCCCGACACGGATGCATTCATTGGCGGCATGCCCATCGCCGTCATTGGCACGGACTCGCGCTATGCCTATGACCTGAACCGCTCGCCAGAGACGGCCATCTATGACGATGCGTGGGGAAAGAAAGTGTGGAAACGCCCGTTGAGCAAGGTGGAAAAAAAGCGCAGCATGCTGCGTCATGAAAAGTTCTATGCCATTCTGTCCGCGCTCATTGAAACCTTAGAACGCCGGCACAAAGCCTGCGTTGTCTATGACATCCACAGCTACAATTGGAAACGCTGGGAACGGGAAGTGCCAACCTTCAACATTGGGACCGAAAAATTGGACCCGCATTGGAATGGTGAAGCAGATGCTTTCAAAAAAGCATTGACGGAACAAACGCTGCCCCACGGGATCTCAAGCGCCTGTGCGATCAACGACGTTTTCATGGGGCGCGGATACAATTTAGCTCGCATCAGCCAACAGTTTAAGCGAACGCTTGTATTGGCGACTGAGGTCAAAAAAGTGTACTGTGACGAAACCACAGGCGAGCGATTTCCGGCCATTGTGCACGCCGTGCAAGTGGCCTTCAAGCATGCCATCCTCCTGCATGCCCGAGGATTTACAGAGCGACACACCAGTGCCTCATATGCTGACGAACCGGCCATGCTCCCCTCCGTTCCTTCAGCGAAATTGATGGAAGTGGATGCGCAACTCTATGAATTGACACGGGGATTTGAAGTCCTGAACTTCGTGAATCCCATTAACATCGAACAAGAGAAACGTGCTTTTTTCGCATCGCACGCAAGCAACAATCCTCAGTTTGCTTACCGCCCTTTGCGGCTCGAGCCGTTTGAACTGAAACGAAAATTGCTGCGAATTCCCGTGGAAGAAATTCCCGACGCCTCCATTCGTGAGTTGTATGAGAGCACCATCAGTGCCTATTTGGACAAAGTTGACTTGTTGTCGACGTTGGGAACAAGTCAGTTTTTATACAACAGCTTGCGCTACTATGGTCAACCGAGCGCGCTGGACTTGAAAAACGCCGAATACCTCTTGCACCTTCCTGAAGTGGAGGATGAGAATGGACCTGAGAAGAGAGTCGGAACGGATGAAGCCGTCAAAGCCTTCCAACAGGGACTCCTCGACTATGGATTCAAAGGGAAAGTTCAGATCTCGAGCCGGATTGTTGCCGACGCCATGGTCAACAACAGCAAGAAACAGGTCCTCATCAAGAAAGGAGCGACGTTTCGCCCCAAGGAATTGAGGTACCTCGTGCACCATGAAATCGGCGTACACATGGTCACTACCATGAATGCACTCGAACAGCCTTTGAAGTTGCTCAGCATCGGCACGCCCGTGAGCACGCGCACCCAAGAAGGACTTGCTGTACTCGCGGAATACCTCAGCGGCAATACAACGTTGCAACGCCTGAGAGAGTTGGCATTCCGAGTTATGGCTGTGGACAACATGGTCAAAGGCGCCGATTTTGTGGAGACTTACCGGAATCTAACGAAGAACTTGGGCATGGAGGCGAACTCGGCTTTCACCCTCACCACCCGCGTTTATCGAGGAGGCGGATTGACCAAAGATTACTTGTACTTACAAGGGCTGCGAGAGGTGTTTGACTTGTATCGAAATGGCGGCGATCTCCGACCTCTGCTGATGGGAAAATGCAGCATTGAAGTCTACGACACTTTGGAAGAAATGATGGAGCGCGGGTTATTGAACCCCCCAAAACACATGCCCATTCCATTGACCCATCCACAGACGGAAAAAAACCATCCTGTGTTCGATTACATCGTGAAAGGAATCCGTTAATCGTAGGTGACTCCTGGATAAACTTCTAGCGCGTGGCGCAAACATTGCACGGCTTTTTGAATCTCTTTCACATTGAGTACATAGGCCATGCGGACTTCCTGTTTGCCCAGTTCGGGAGTCGCGTAAAATCCGGTATTCGGTGCCACCATGACCGTCGTCCCTTCCCACTCGAAGGATTCCAGGATCCATTGACAAAACAAGTCCGAATCGTCAATGGGCAATTTGGCCACAGCATAAAAAGCACCGCCCGGCAGCGGGCACTCTACCCCCTGGATGCTGTTCAATCCGTCGACCAAAGCGTCACGGCGCTTCATGTATTCTGAACGCACTTCGTCGAAATATGATTCCGGCGTCTCCAGCGCCGCTTCAGCAGCGATCTGAGCAATGGTTGGAGGACTCAATCGAGCCATCGCAAATTTCATCGCCGCATTGCGCACATCCTCACTGCGCGTGACCATGCAACCCAAACGAGCTCCGCACATGCTATACCGTTTGGAAATGCTGTCAATCATGACCGCATGCTCTTCAATGCCCGGCACACTCATGATGCTGCGCGGCAATTCACCACCATAGGTGAATTCGCGATACACTTCATCCGCGAACAAATACAAATCATGTTTTTTAACGAGAGCGGCCAAGCCTTCCAGATCAGCATCGGCGTAATTCGTCCCGGTCGGATTCCCGGGATTGCAAATCAAGATGGCCTTCGTACGCTCATTGATCATGGCTTCAAAGTCCTCCATGGGAGGCAATGCAAATCCATTTTCAATCGAAGCTGTTACGTGGACAATGTGCACCCCCGCAATCTCTGCAAATGCATTGTAATTGGCATAAAAAGGCTGCGGAATGATGATTTCATCACCCGGATTCAAACAAGTCAAGAAGGTAAAAATCAACGCCTCAGACCCCCCGGTTGTTACCAAAACATCATCGGGTGTCACGTCCACTCCGACGGATTTATAATACTGTGCGAGCCCCTTTCGATAAGACTCATAGCCTTCACTGGGACTGTACTCCAACACCGTGCGATCGATGCTACGGATGGCATCCATGGCAATCTTGGGCGTGTCGATGTCCGGCTGACCGATGTTCAAATGAATGACATGAACACCACGCTCCTTTGCCGCATTGGCATAGCGTGTCAATTTCCGAATAGGACTATCGGGCATTCGAAGCCCCTTATTGGAGATAATCGGCATGGCAGCTGGATGACGTGGTAAAATTAAAGTGAACGAGCCATCATTCGGTGGAGACCAATGCGCTCAATATTAAAATCTTCAGAAACAAATTCAAATCCCAAACGCTCATAAAAACCAAAGGCCACTTGACGCGCATCACACCAAATACATTTCACGCCTTGCTCAGTGCACCACTGACAAACGTAGTCGATTATGGAAGCCGCTGCACCTTGACCGCGAACTTCTTTGAGTGTCCCCATCACGCGCAAACGATAGACCGAAACATCCAATGCAATGGCCTCCGGAAATCGCTCCGAACGTTGTTGAAATAAGGAGCAGACACCCACCAACTTTCCATTGGGGTCAAAAGCTCCAATATGATGGGCGTGCGGCGCATGGTCGATATCAATCACACAGGACTTCACGTCGGGAAGATGTGGCCACAAGACTTGGTACCGGACCGGCTGAGTCTCCTCCGCTGTGATGCTCCGAATTTGAAAGTGCTGCTTCAATCAAATTGTTTTTCCCAATCCCGGCGATCCCGCTTGGTTGGGCGCCCAACCGGTCGTGACAAATCGCGCTGAGCCGCGCGCATATCTTCCCATTTCTTCAATTCCTCAGGAGCCGTGACATTCCGGACATAGGTCTCTACCAAAGCGGCTCCGACGCGACTTTTAGGAATTGAGAGGATTTTCCACTCAAACTGAACGGCCCCTTTGCGGACACGTATGCGTTCCTCTCCCGTCAACACATGAGCCGGCTTGATCGCTTTTTCACCAATAAAAACCTTCCCCTCACGGCAATGCGCGCTCGCAAGCGAACGTGTTTTGAACACACGAATGGCCCAGAGAAATTTATCGATGCGCATGCGTTCGAAGATAGCCGTTTCCGTTCAAGTTGAACCAAGCAACACCTCGATTTCTAGCTTCACTTTTCGGGCCACTTCATGGTCCGTGAATTCATGCAAAACTTGAGCCAATCCATCCGATCGATGCCACACCAATTCCCAGGACTCAATGCCTACATCATAGGCTCCGCGACGGTTCATCAAGGTTTCCTTGGTGTGTTCCAGTGACAACGGAACGTTGATTGGGAGCACGTACCAACGACCCCAACCGCGCCAAATCCTCGCCACTTTCCAACCTGTCGTTGAACGAAATTTTCGATCATGAACTTGCCACTGAACGCCTGTTCTTGCTGCAAGGAAAAGCAGGGTCAACAACAGGCCAAGACCAGCCAGAACCCACCAAGAATTGAACGCCGATGCCCCCAGAAAAACCATGGAAATCACGGCTTGCGGCAGACAGGACCAACTCACTCCTTCATCCCAAAGCTTCACTTGCATGCCTCAAAGCTCGATGATGATGCCCAATGCCGGCAAAACAGACCCGCTGCGGGGGTCAATCACCCGTTGGTCATAGAAACCCGGCTGTGTGGGCGAGGGGACCGGCGCACCCGTGAGCGGATTGCGCACCACATCGCTGAAGTTGGGCTGCGGAACGGCCGCGCCTGTCGCATTCTGAACTTCCATGAAGACATCGAGCGACCACCGCTCAAAAAACCATTTTTTGTCGATGCGAATGTCGAGTTGGTGAAATGCGCCATTTCGCTCGGAATTCAGCAAGCTGTAATCCAACAAAGGCCGACCGTAGAAATCCCAACTTTCAATGCTGTAAGACCCTGCGTCCGTTGGCGTGTAGGGTAATCCACCACTAAACAGTAAGCGCGTTCCAATTTCCCAACCATTCTCAAATTTCTTACCGCCGGTCATGCTGAGGATGTGGCGGTTGTCCCAACTGCTCGGCACAAATTCACCCGAGCTGTCTTCAAACTCACTCCGCACGAAGGTGTAGGCCAACAGCCCATAAAAACCTTTGTACAGCCGTTGTTGAAGCAAGAGTTCCGCTCCATAGGATCGCCCCAGTCCATTGAAAGTCACGGCTTCGTTGCCCACAACACCGAAGTCCGCCCCCAAATTGGCCAATGCCACACCCTGCAGGAGGCTGATCGGTGAATTTTGGTAGCCTTTGAAAAAGCCCTCCAAAGAGACCACGAAGTTCTTTTCACTTCCGTCCCATTTCAAGCCGGCAACTAGCTGTTGGTTGTTGAGGTACGATGTCGAATCCGTTGCGTTGACCCGAACATCGTCCACGGCATACCCCAATGTCGTGTAAGCGGGAAGCTGAGAATACATGCCCGCATTGGCGTTGAAGGTCCAACCCGGAGCAAAGGCATAACTCGCGGAAACCCGAGGAGACCATTGCTTCAATGGATTGACCAGTCCGGACGCAGCCGTCGAACCGTCCATGCGCATCCCGGCAGACAACGTTAAACGTTCATCCAACAATCTTCGATTGGCTTGAACAAACGCGCCGTACTTGTGTGCTTTGAAATCCGATGCAAAGGCAATCGACTCCAACATCCCCGTCGCGGGATTCAGACGCTTCTCTGAAGTGCTGTTGTTGTATTTCACATACTCGTAGAGCACACCATACGTGGCCTCCATTCCCTCTTTCAGAAACAACTTCCGTTCGGCCCTGAACTTGTTTTCAATCTCCTGAGAGAGGTAATCCCGAATCAACGGATTCTCTTCGTCGTTATCCAAATGTTTGTAGGCGCGGTTGTTGAGCATGTTGCGGCTGGCAACAAAGGACCATTTCCCGTTGTCCTGATACCGATCCCACTTCACCCCTTGCGTGTAATTCCATTGGCGTTGGATATCCAACGCACCCAAAATCGCCACCTGGTCCAGATAATTGTCTTGGGCTGTGTCCTGGACAATGCCCAAGTTCAATTCGAAATCATCCAACGCTCCTAAACCGATGACAGTAATGGCATTGCGGTCATCAGGACGCGCCGTCCACTTGAATTGATAATCATTGTAGATGGGCAAAAAAGGCAGCCCAATGGCCTCGAAAAGCAACTGCAAATAACTTCTGCGCATGCTCATAATGAGCGACGAATTTTCACCTGTGGGGCCTTCAAGGGTCAAGCCCAAATCACTGGTACCCACCACCATGTTCGCTGTCCATTCATCGGTCCGCGCTTCTTTGAAGCTGAATTCCATGACGGAGCTCAAGGCATTGCCGCGTGACGCTGGAAATGCACCCGCATAGAAATCGATGTTCTCCACCAAGTCCACATTGATCATGCCCACAGGGCCGCCGCTCGCGCCTTGGGTCGCGAAATGGTTGATGTTGGGGATTTCGATGCCATCGATGTAGAACCGATTTTCATTGGGAGCGCCTCCCCTGACGACAATGTCATTGCGAAAACTGGGGATAGCAGCCACCCCCGGCAACGTGCGAATGGCCCGGCTGATGTCCCGGCCTCCTCCTGGATTGCGCTTGATTTCATTGGAGCCTAAACTCCGGACGCTGAGGGGCGCTTCAGCCTGTGTTGCGCGACGAGAGCCCTGCACTTCCGCTTCTGCGATTGCGATGGTGGAAGGCTTCATGACCACGTTGATCACTGCAGGCCTCGATGGCGTTACTTCGACGTCAAACACTGTGACGGCATCATAACCAACAAATCGGAATTGCACATTGTGAAGCCCTGAAGCGACCTGCGTCAATTCAAAAGAACCGTCCAAATCTGTTGTGGTGCCTGTCACCTCACCCTGCAAAACCACATTGGCAAATGGAATCGGATCATTGGTCACAGCATCGGTCACCTTGCCCCGTATCGCACCCAGGGATTGAGCGAACAATTCTCCCGAAAGCGCGATGACAACAAGGATTGTAAAAACCGAAAGAATGCGTTTCATCTCCATTCAACCATTGATCAGCTCAAGTCGTTCAATTCAAAAAAGAAAAAAGTCTCTGCCCGCAAAGAAAATCGAGTTCGAGACTCAACCCAAGTCCAAATCCAGTCGTTTTCTCAGCGTATCAAGATGCGGATTTTTGTCCACAAAAACATCGTATCGCTCGCGTTCTGTGAGGAATTGAGACGACACTTCCAAGGTCTCTGCCGCTGGAACTGCCAAGTTCAGTTCGATGAAATCGTTTTTCAATTCACTTCTCAGGAATTCAAATAAGGGGACTCGGATTTCCTTGACCTGCTCTTCTTGTACTTTATTCAACAAGACAATCTGAACCTGCTCACCGTCCAAACCCACGGAACAGGCCAGCAACGTTGAGCTCAAATTCAGTTTTTCTGCTTCCTTTTGGATCGCGGCAAACGCTTTCCAGACTTCCTGCAATCGACTCACGTCAAAGTGTTCCCGCAGCTCCGGCTGAAACTCCTTCTTCTCAATGGGAGCGCTCACTTCCAGTGGTTGCAGTGACTTGGGCTTCGTTAGCGAAATCTTCCGCTTCTTCAACACCCCCACTTCAGGATTCGCTGCGGCATTTACGGGTTGTGCGGCCGCGGCAAGCGTTGGGGGAGCGATTGCTTCGGCCGCGGACTTCAAAGCAGGGACCAAAGGATTGGTTTCTTCAACATCTGGCACCGACACTTGTGCAGGCTCAATGCGTTTTACAGGAGCGGCTTCAGCCTGTTTGGCAGAACGATTCGCTCTCCAAGCATCCGCTTGGATCGCAATTAGGCTATTTTTTTTTTTGTCCACTCCTCGAAGGGAGCAGATTTGCATCAGCGTGAGTTCAACCAGCAGTCTTTGATGGTTGCTCCCTCGATATTGAACGTCGGCCTGATTGACATGGTCCATGGCTTGGACGAGAAAGTGCAAATCGGTTTGTTGAGATTGCTCGACAAATTGCCTTCTCAAATCATCCGTTCCTTCCATGAGCTTCACGGTGGAGGCATCTTTGCTCACCAATAAGTTGCGCAAGTGTGCGCCCAAACCGGAAATGAAATGGTGCGGGTCAAACCCACGCGCCATGATGCCATCCAAAACGAGTAGCGCTGAGGCCACTTCGCCCGCCAACGCACAACGCAGCACTTCGAAATACGTTTGGTGATCGAGCACATGCAAATGTTCGGCCACGACCTCATAGGTCAATTTCTTCCCTGCGAAAGCGACCAATTGGTCGAATATGCTCAGTGCATCCCGCAAGGCACCATCCGCTTTCACCGCAACGACATGCAGCGCCGCCTCTTCCGCTTCAATGCCTTCTTTCGCACAAATTCCCTGCAAATGGAGCACCATGTCTGGAACAGTGATGCGATGAAAATCGAAAATTTGACATCGCGACAAAATCGTAGGCAGGATCTTGTGCTTCTCTGTCGTAGCCAGGACAAACACCGCATGGGGTGGCGGCTCCTCCAAAGTCTTTAGAAATGCATTGAATGCCGCTTGAGACAGCATGTGCACCTCGTCTATGATGTAGACCTTGTACTTCCCGCGTTGAGGCGGAATGCGCACTTGGTCTACAATGGAGCGAATGTCCTCGACCTTATTGTTTGATGCCGCATCCAACTCAAACACGTTGAACGCGTAATCTTCTCCCGCATCGGCATCAAAGTCATTGATGGCTCGCGCGAAAATTCGAGCTGAGGTCGTTTTACCCACGCCACGTGGCCCACAAAACAAATAAGCCTGAGCCACTTGATTCTGCTCAATGGCTTGTCTTAAAGTTCGCGTAATTCCTTCCTGACCAACTACCGCATCCCACACTTGTGGACGATATTTGAGGGCTGAAACGGTGTATGTGGGGTTGTTCGAATCCATGGCGGTCGTCTTGGCAAATATCGGCAGCCGTGCATGGCATAGAAAGTGGAGTTTTGAACAGACCACGAACAACCCCCAGGGAGGATGGAATACAATCACTCGAAATCAGCGGGATGAGTTATTGCTTTTCAGTGGTTCCTGAATTACTTTTGCCCCCCATTTAACAAACCCCGTTCTACATGAATCGTTACGAAACTGTTTTCATTATGACTCCCGTGCTATCTGCTGAGCAGGTGGCGGAAACAGTAGAGAAGTACCGTGCATACCTCAAAGACAATGGTGCTACCATTGGTCATGAGGAATCATGGGGATTGCGGAAATTGGCTTATCCCATACAGAAGAAGTCTACGGGCTTCTACCAACTGTTTGAGTTTGACGCCGATGCCTCTGTGATCCTGCCCTTCGAAACTGAATTCCGGAGAGACGAGCGCATCATCCGATTCCTATCGACTCGGATGGACAAGCATCACACTACGTATGCTGAGTCACGCCGCAACAAGTCGAGCGAAGCCCCAGTGGCCGCTCCCGAAAATGCCGAAGAGGCTTAATGCTTTAAAAAAGAATCATCATGGCTGACAAGAACGTCCGTTACCTGAATCCCATCAGCATTGACACCCAGAAGGAGAAGTACTGCCGCTTCAAGAAGAAAGGCATCAAGTACATCGACTACAAGGATGCCAGTTTTTTGTTGATGCTCTGCAATGAGCAGGGCAAGATTTTGCCTCGTCGATTGACCGGCACTTCCCTCAAGTTCCAACGCAAAGTGGCTCAGGCCATTAAAAAAGCGCGCCACCTGGCTCTGATGCCATATGTGGCTGACAACCTCCGATAAACCCGACGATCATGGATATCATTCTGAAGCAAGACGTCGAACTACTCGGTAGCAAAAACGACATCGTCACCGTGAAAAGCGGTTACGCACGCAATTTCTTGATCCCTCAAGGCATAGCTACAGCAGCTACCCCTTCCGCTCGGAAGGTGGTCGCTGAAGTCATCAAGCAGCAGTCTCATAAGGCTGCCAAGGCGATGGAACAAGCGCAAACTTTAGGCAAATCACTCGAAGGATTGACCTTGAAAATTGGAGCGAAGGCCGGCGAGAGCGGCAAGATCTTCGGTTCGGTCAACTCCATTCAATTGACTGAAGCCATTCAAGCTGCAGGTCATTCAATTGACCGAAAGTTGATTCACTTGTCAGACGACAGCATCAAAGAACTCGGTTCTTACGAAGCAACCATCAAGTTGCACAAAGAAGTTGTTGTGACGGTGAAGTTTGATGTTGTGGCGGACTGATTGCCCCTTATCATTCGACAAGAAAAGCCAGGCCAAAAGCCTGGCTTTTTTGTTTCCATACTTCGCGTGCGAATTGCGCTGGTCCACCCGTAAATTTGATGCACCGACCGCATGAAATTCAAACTCCAAAGCGAATACCAACCTGCGGGTGACCAACCCGAGGCCATCCGACAACTTGTGGAGGGCGTGCAGCAAGGCATCAAGCACCAGACGTTGTTAGGGGTGACTGGATCGGGGAAGACGTTCACTGCTGCCAATGTCATCGAGCAGACACAACGCCCTACGCTGGTGCTGAGTCACAACAAAACATTGGCCGCCCAGCTTTATTCCGAGTTCAAGGAGTTTTTCCCTGAGAACCTCGTGGAATATTTCGTCAGTTATTACGACTACTACCAGCCGGAAGCGTACATCGCTTCCACCAATACGTTCATCGAGAAGGACCTCGCGATCAACGAGGAGATTGAAAAACTTCGTTTGAGCACCACCTCTGCCCTGCTCAGCGGTCGACGTGATGTCATCGTGGTCGCATCGATTAGCTGCATCTATGGCATTGGAAACCCCGTCGAGTTCCACAAAAGCATCATCCCGCTCAATGTGGGGCAAAAATGGGGGCGCAATGCCTTCCTGCATGCATTGGTAAGTAGCTTGTATAGCCGCACACGGGCTGAATTCAAGCGAGGCACGTTTCGGGTTCAGGGCGATACGGTGGATGTCTTTCTCGCTTATGCCGACCATGCCCTGCGCATTCAGTTTTGGGGCGATGAGATTGAAGCATTGCAAACGATCGATCCCGAATCTGGCCAACTCTTGCATACGTTCGATAACATCGTCGTCTATCCGGCCAATCTTTTTGTTGCGAGCAAATCAACTACCGATCAAGCTGTTTGGGAAATCCAACAAGATTTAGAAAAGCAAAAAGAGTTTTTCCAAGAACAATCCAAATTCCTTGAAGCCAAGCGCCTGGAGGAAAGAACATTGTATGACTTGGAGATGATCAAGGAAATTGGATTTTGCAATGGCATTGAAAACTATAGCCGCTACTTTGACCGACGCAAACCCGGCGAACGGCCCTTTTGCCTGCTCGATTATTTCGCCGATGACTTCTTGCTCATTGTGGATGAGAGTCATGTAACCATGCCGCAAATCGGGGCCATGTACGGCGGTGATCGATCGCGTAAAACAGCCCTCATCGATTACGGATTCCGACTACCGTCCGCCTTGGACAACCGGCCGCTCAAAGGCGATGAATTCCATGATATCACAGGGCAATTGCTTTATGTCTCGGCTACCCCAGCCGATTACGAATTGGAAAAATCGGAAGGCATTGTGGTGGAACAGGTCATCCGTCCGACCGGCTTACTGGATCCGCCCATTGAAGTCCGGCCTTGCGAACATCAAGTGGATGACCTGGTCGCCGAGATCCAAGCCACCATTGC
>JAQCJQ010000038.1 GCA_027593035.1 Bacteroidota bacterium
TGGTTCGAGGATCATCCACAATAGGCATGAAAAAATCCGTTGTGGAAATGATGCCTGTGCCGTCCCCCAAATCCATGACCGCAGCGTCATCCTTGGTGTCGTTGCCGATGAGCAGCGTGGGAAAAGTTTCTGAGCGGTCTACACCGGACAGAATTTCATGCAACACAGCAGGTGAAAGCTTGCAACCGCAACCAGCACCGTGTGAAAATTGAGTCAATCGAATGGGTTCCATGGCGTTCAGGATGGATTGGGGAGTTGGTGAAGTGCAGAGGCAATTTCGTGAAAAGCCATGCCCTTGCCCGACATCTGATGGTGATTCGGACGGGCATACCGTTGGATGGTGTGCTGGTAAAGTTTGTCATAATAACCCAAACCAATGGCGGCGGCTCGAGGCAAGTCATCGCCATCCAATGCGGCAATGGCTTCTTGACATCGCGCGCCTCCCAACTTTTCTTGGATGCGCAGAAACGCCGACCGCAAGGTGTCTCGCTCGGCACTTCCATAGATGCGGCACAATTCCTGGATGCGCTCCTCATCGGTGCGTGCGACTTCCCAGATGGGCGCCTCGCTCATGACCTGAAACAACTCCTCTGGGATGTGCACTGTGCCAATCACACGGCTCTCGTCTTCCACCCAAATGGGACGATCCGGGTCCATCGCGTGAATGACCCCATGGCAATCGTTGCTAAACTGCTCGGAAGACGGTTGTTCATGGCGATCCAAATTGCCAAAGGCCGAGCCCAAATGGTCCGCCAAACCTTCCAAATCCAAGACTTGAGCTCCCAAATCCACCATCGCATGTAGGATGGGCGTTTTTCCGACACCCGTCATGCCTCCTAAAATGCGGAGATTGGACAGTCCCGCCAATTCCGATCGCGCCCATTGCCGGTAGGCCTTGTAGCCACCTTGAAGCTTGACCACAGGAATGCCGGCTGTCTCAAGGAGCCAAGCGACGGAACCCGAACGCATACCCCCACGCCAACAATGAATGAGCAAAGGTTTGGGATCCATCTGATCCTGGTACAACTGCCGAGAGCGCCGGACAAAGTCCGCCATTTTGGGACCGACCAATTCCAACCCCCGCTCGACGGCACTGTCCTGACCTTGTTGCTTATACAAGGTGCCAATGACCGCCCGCTCTTCGTCGTCAAACAACGGAAAAACATGCGCACCGGAGATGTGGCCCTTGGCGAACTCGGACGGCGAACGGGTGTCCAAAATGACCTGGCCCGGGGCCAAAATCCAGCGACCAACCTCACGCTGTTTGGAAGGTTCTTGTGGAGTACTCAATGGATGACAATCTTTTTGGGTGCAAGTCCCTGAATTTCCAAGACATACCAGCCGGCTGATGCCGGCAAATTCCAGGCTTCTCGGCTCGATTGAATTTGACCCCGTTGGACCGTGCGACCGACTTGGTCCGTCAAGACATAGGTAGCTCCTACGAATGCCGCGGGGACCATCGTAATGAACGGACCCTCGTTTGGATTCGGGAACAGTTGCCACGATGAAGCTTGAGCCTCGCTGATGCCAACAGGTGATCCGACAACAACCTGATCAAGCCAGGTGTGATTTCCGTATCCGCCCACATTGACAAATGCCAGCTCCAAGCATGTTACACCCTCCTGCCAGGATTCCGGAAAGGCCACCTCATGGGTCGCCCAAACAGTCAATCCATTGGTATCGTACCAAAACCAGGTATAACAATCAGGAACGGATAAATCCGCACCATACGCAGACCACAATGTGGTCCACTCATTTGATCCGCCCGGCTTCCCCCAGACTTCCAGTCCATCGATGTAATCCGCATACATGCGGTGAGCCACATCGAAAGACAATCCCGTCATGCCCGTTGGATCAAAGGCCGGTGTGATCAGTTGGTCCATTGCTCCTTGCGTATCCACCCAATAATTGGGGAACTGCGCTACACCGTTGGTTTCATCCATCAGATCCCAGGCATGTTCCCATGCATGGCCTGGCGTTTCCATGCGCCAATTGGCGGGTGGGAATTGTTCGCCATCAAAATTCTCTGCAAAACCTCCTGCGGGCAATACGGGCTCATTGACCACATCAATCATGTTCTCCCAAGTCCATGTGTCCGATGCTCCCAATGAGTCTGTCACCGTCAGCGTTACGTCGAACGCCCCCACCTCATCGTAGGAAACCCAAACTTCTTCACCAGACGCCACGGAAGGCGAACCACCCGGGAAACCCCATTCATAGGTTGCACCTTCACAACGGGCAACCGACACGTCCACAAAACGAACTGGAGACGCATCGCAGGGTGAAGCTAAGTTGACCGAAGTGGTGCTGGCCATGAATCCTGCAAGCACGTCCGAAGGAGCATAAAATTCAGCTTGGTGCACTCCGCGTGTACCGGCTGTCCGAATGTGTCCTCCACAGTAGTCCGGCTGTAAAAAGGTGGATACATTGATCGCAGGCAAGCCCGTGTTGTATAGGGTCCAATCTTCCATCGCGTCATCCCGATAGTACACCGCTTGCGTAGTACCGACATAAAGCCCTCCTTGGCTTCCGCGTTGGTGGGCAATACTGATGACCCGTTCACCTGCGATGGTGGGCGTGGTCAAGTTTTGCCACGTTTGCCCTGCGTCCATACTTTCGAACACTTTGTATCCATTTTGGGTGCCCGTCAGAATGCCCCAAACACGGTCTGGATTGGTTCCATCCACTTCGAGATAAATGGGTTTGTTGTTATTCGATCCTCCACTTTCGATGGACGAAATCGATGCCAGTGACCAGGTTTGTCCGCCATCTAAAGACCGGTGAATTCTCCAGATAGAACCCGACTGTTGGTGCGAAACATAAATGCGCTGGGAATCCCGAGGGCTCACCTTGACCGAGATAATTTTATCTCCACCAAAATCATGGACTAAAGTGAAGGAGATTCCACCATCTTCAGAATACCACAACTCACTGCCCACGGGTGAATACAGGCATTCAAAACATTGCGGATTCCATTCCATGTTGCCCACTTCTCCAAACCAATAGCCCGTGTTGGGGCGCTTGGATCCATCAAAGGGCAACCCATCTATGCGATCAAAACGATCTTCTGTGAAGCGAAATGCCCCGCCATCGTGATACCCAATGGTTGGATCGCCGGGATTGATGAAACCCCTGAAATTGTCTCCGGCCAACTCGGCCAACCAGCCACCCGTTGAATCATTGTCCGCCCCGTAGTGATAGAGGTCTCCATTGCGAATCAAGGTGCCGTTGTGGTAAGTTCCACCGACCATGACGTCGGGTCCATGCCAGCCCGCTTGCCAGCCCCAAAAATCCGTTCCTTGAATGCCAACCATCCGCGGTTCGAAATGGTCCCCTTGATCAGCTGAATAATGCAATCCTCCGTCACTGGCGACCCACAAGTCCACCGTGCCATCGAGGCGGGTAAAGAACTTGACATCGTGCACATCGGCGTGGGTGTAGCGATCAGCCGTGAATTCACCGGCCCACGTCACCCAATGGCCATTGAGCGACCATTCTTGACCGCCATCCAGTGTGCGCCAAACACAAATTCCCGCGGCGAATTGACGATCAGCATCCGTTGGACTCACGTCCAATGCCAAGTCATAGTAGTACTGCCCGCCATCCCCCGTGCCATCTTCGCTCCAACCCAGAATATTGGGGTTCGTCTCTGCTTCCCAAGGACCTCCTGGCCCCGCTCCACAGCAGGTGAATTCGAACGTCAACCCCGCATCGTAACTCACGTAATGTCCGTACAATCCACCTCCGTCAGCGGTTGACCCTGAAGCCAAAACCACCACGCGATCAGGGTCTGCTACGGTCACGGCCATTTCACATCGGCTCTGGCCATCGTCCGCTCCGACCGAAGGCCAACCCGAGGCTCCCGTTGAAAAGGATGCTCCGGCATCAACCGAACGTTTGAACACCGTACTATCTCCCAGGCGTTGTATGGCATAGCAGATGGAAGGGTCCGAAGGATGAAAGGCCAATTCCATGAATTCACCCGAGGCGATGCTCGTCATCGTTTCGCCGGATTCTGACACCGTCCACAATCCTTGATCGGTCGCTGCAAAGGCCTGGTAATTGCCTTCAACGTCAGCCGGTGACCAAATGACATCCCGATACCAGCGGTTGATCGATTGAAAGGCGGCATCTCCGCAAAGCGTCCAATTCACGCCGCCGTCGACCGTACGCCATAGTTGACCGGAACCGGAGCCCACCAAGACATGGGCTGCATCGTCTGGATGAATCGCGATACTGTAGACACTCGTCAAAGGAAGATCTCGCGTCATGAGTTCCCAGTGTTCTCCGTGGTCTTCTGATTTCCAAGCTCCCGCTGTGGCCGCACCCGCCCACACTGTCGTGTGAACAGAAGGCGATTGCTCAACGGTATAGACATGGCACGCTCCCGGGCTTTGGACTTGAAATTCCATGGCCACTTCAGGATCGTAGCTCCAGGGACCCATTTCTTCCCAAACACCCGTCATGCGGTTGGCTGCTTCAGCATGTTGATTCTGATAACGCGTAGACATCGATGGCGCAGGAACATCCCCATTGCGCATCCAACGCTTGTAGAACTGTGTGTCCTTGTTTTTCACCAAGGGGCGAACTTTGTAGTAGTCCTCATAGGCACTCCGAACCGCTGCTCGATCTGCAGAATCGCTGTACATCATCTTCACCCATTCCGGGGAAGATGGTGTGGTTTTGTATGGAGTTTGCGGAACGAACTGGGCGTTGGCCGCTTGGAATGGAAAGGAGAACACAACCGTCCAAAAGCAAAGTATGAGCAATCGAAGCATGCGCAAAAGTAAGCTCCTATCGGCTGAGCTATTCAAAAAGAAAGGGCCGCCTTGGTTGGGCAGCCCTTTCGGTTTTAAGTGAAATTGGAAGGTTGGTCCAATCGGCTTATTCTATCATCATTCTGGACACGCTGTTCCATAGTATTGGAAGAACGTGAGCAAGTCACTGACATCCACGAATCCATCGCTGTTGATGTCTCCTGGGCAGGCATCCGGATAATTACAACCGCCTGGGAAGTTGGCGTTCTCGTCGTAATTCAATCCATCTGGGTCCATGCATCCAACAAGCAAACAAGATCCGTCTTCATTGGTCGCCACAGCATTGAAGTTGCAAGCCAATGGATCCGTGCATCCAGAATAGATACAGCTTCCATCGTCCATGGACGCATCGGCGCTGTAGTTATCCGCTCCAGAGTTGGTACATCCGGCATACAAGCACGAATCGTTTTCAACCCCCGCCGCTTCATTGTAGTTCGAAGCCGCTGGGTCTGTACATCCTTGGACTGCAAACTCACACGTCATGTTGTCATACGTCGCATCGGGGTTGTAGTTCAAGGCTGCATCGTACATGCAACCCGCCACGATACAAGATCCATCATCCACATTGGCACCAACATCGAAGTTGTCTGCAATCGGATTCGTGCACCCGTCGTATTCACACAAGGCTTCTTGATCACCCGTATTGGCCTGAGCATTGTAGTTGGAAGCCAGCGCATCCATGCAACCCGTGTACAAACAAATCGCAGCTTGATCCCCCACATTGGCTTGGGCGTCGTAGTTGTCTGCAATGGGGTCCATACAACCTGAGTAAAAACAAATCACAGCCTGGTCACCCGTGTTCGCTTGGGCGTTGTAGTTGTCTGCCTCAGCATCCATACAACCCGTGTACAGGCAACTGCCATCCTCTACGTTGGCCTGAGCATCGTAGTTGTCTGCGATTGAATCTGTACAACCGAAGTATTCACACAACGCTGCTTGATCGCCGGTGTTGGCTTGAGCATCGTAGTTGTCCGCTGTTGAATCCATGCAACCCGTGTACAAGCAGCTGCCGTCTTCTACGTTGGCACCCGCATCGTAGTTGTCCGCAGTGGCATCCATGCAACCGAGGTACTCACACAACGCTTCTTGATCACCCGTATTGGCCTGCGCATCGTAGTTGTCCGCTTCTGCGTCAGAACAACCCGTGTACAAGCAGCTTCCATCATTCAAGTTGGACGCTGGGTTGAAGTTGTCTGCATTGGGATCGGTACAACCGTCGTAGATACAGGTCAATTCTTCGAAATTGGCGGTCTCATCGTAATTCGAAGCCAATGGATCCGTGCAACCTCCAGCAATCGGAGGGAAGGTGAGTTCGAGATCCGTGAATTCATGGATGGTGCCCGCGGCATCCTGGAATCGGATGTTGTACCGCAAGAAAATCACACCGCTTGTGGTGAATTGACCCAATAGCAATTGGCCATTCTCATCCGGAACACCTTGTGTATCCGATGCACCTAAGTTCAAGAAGATTTGAGCACCTTCTTCTGAATCAATGATGAGATCATCTCCTGCATTGAAATCGTCCAAGTGCAGGTACATGTTTTCTTGCGCCATAGCGTTGTAGTCCCCTGGTCCAGCACCGATGGTCAACCACGAATCAAATTCCAATTCTGGGAAGAACCCGAAGAATCCAGGATTGATGTTTCCACCAAAGTCAGCGCCCAGTGGATGCTGGTAGAAGTCACCCGTGCTCAGAGTCAACCAGGGATTCTGGCTATTTCCAAACAGTGACGTCATGTCCACGGAGGCTTCTGGATCGAAGTTGGCATAAAGCCGGTAGGTCGCATCTGTTTCGATGGTGTTCTCACCAATCAATTCGTAAGACAAACCCAAGAAGGTCTCATCGCCCCAAAGGCAAGATCCATCATCATTGGTCGCTTCGGGATCATAGTTGTTGGCGGACTCTGAAGCGCATCCGGAGATTTCCGCACATTCTTCAACGCCATCACCTTCGTAGTCACCGTTGCAGTTTCCATCACAGTCCATGAAGGGTCCAGGATAGATACACGTCGAAGGCACATCAACATCCGCTTCTGGTGTATAGTTACAAGCCAATTCGTCAAAGCATCCAGCGTACAAGCAATTGCCATCTTCATCGGTGGCTCCATCGTTGTAGTTGTAAGCCGTAGCGTCCATACATCCAGGAATTTCCTCTCCGTCACATACGTCATCGCCATCGGCATCCGCCAAGCAAACGCCGTCGCAATCGCGGAATTCAGAATCGAAATAACATGTGCCATCGTCATCTGTCGCTTCGATGTCATAGTTGCAGGCATCGGAGTCGGTACAGCCCACACCAAAGGTTGGGAAGACCAAGTTCAAGTCAGTCGCATAATGCGTGGCCTGCTCAGCATCTCGGAATTGCAAGTTGCACTTAACAGACACCACTCCATTCGTTGTAAATTGTCCCAACAACATCTTCCCATCGGTCGGATAGGACAGCGCACTGCCCATTTCTCCTGGGATGTAGTACAAGCTGGCACCAACGGTGGTGTTGACCAGGACATCCGATCCGAAGTCTTCGAAATCAGAGAAGAACGCCTCCAAACCAATGGTTTGCAGCTCAATCGGCGCGCCAGGGGCTCCGCCCAAAGCCAACCAAGTATCGTATGCCAACTCTGGGAAAAACGCGAAGTACGATGGATTGATTGAATGGGCCAACAAGGCTCCATTCTCATCTTGATGGAAAGGCTCCGTAGAGGAGATCACCCAGTTGTCCACCGCTGTTCCGTAACATGCTGTTACCTGAATGGTTTCATTGGGGTTGAAATTCGCAAACAAGCGATACGTCGAAGATCCTTCAATCAAATCGTGACCCACAAGCTCGTATGTCAATCCTGTGAATAGCCCATCAGGCCAAACACATGAACCGTCATCGTCGGTTGCTGATGCATTGTAATTCTCAGCAGACGTTGAGGTACATCCGGCGACTTCGCTGGTATTGCAAACCCCGTCGCCGTCAAAATCACTGATGCAATCACCATCGCAATCCTGACCAAACCCAGCGTAGTTGCAAGACGCATCATCATCGGTCGCTGCACTATTGTAGTTACAGGCCGCGGGATCCTGGCATCCCGGGATTTCAAAATCATCGCAAACTCCATCGGCATCCGTATCGATCAAACACATGCCTTCACAGTCATAACCGCTATTCGGATCATTGCCTTCACAATCACATGCGCCAGCAGCGATTCCTTCGCCTCCGCAAATTCCGCATTCATCCAATGTGGCACACGTGCCATCATCTTCCGTTGCTTCCGCGTCGTAGTTGCAAGCAGATGCATCAATGCATCCTTCAATTTCAAATGCATCGCATACCCCATCACTATCCGAATCGGACAAGCAAACGCCGTCACAATCGTAACCTGCTGCTGGACCATTGCCTTCACAGTCACAAGCGCCTTCTGCGATACCTGAGCCACCGCAAACGCCACACTCATCAGTAAACAAGCAGGAGTCGTCCTCGGTATTCGCCTGGTCGTTGTAGTTGCAAGCTTGGTCATCCATACAACCCAGCACTTCCGGAACGAATTCACCCGAAGTGAAGATCAATCCTGTCGTATTGGTTGATTCACCCAACACATTGCGCCATTGCATGTTCCAATTTCCGTCAATAACACCTTCTTCATCGCCTTCTTCAACCGTCAGTTGAGCCAACAGGACGAGTCCGTCGTCTCCAGCAATGGCTCCAGGATTTGAGCCTGGAGTAACGTACCAGCTCCCGCCTGTTTCTCCTTCAATTGTAAATCCATTGCCCGCATTGAATGCAGCAAAGGCATCCGACAAACCGATGGAACTCACTGGACCCTCTTCGGTCGTTTCCGATCCAATGGTCATCCAGCTATCATAGTTCAGGGTTGGGTCAAAACTCAAAAAGAAAGGAGAAATTCCCGAGCCCAAATTTGACCCGGCAGGGTGCTGGTAGAATGAGGTATTCACTTCCAAACTCAGACTCACAGGATCCATTTCACTGGAACCCACAGAATAAATCGCGACACACTCATCGCCCGCATTTTCAAACTGAGCATAGACCCGGTAGGTCACTCCAAAATCAGAAACAGCATGCTGAACAGCCGTGATGAAAGGGAAGGCAGGGATGATACAAGAACCATCGTCCCATGTTGCCGCCGGATTGTAATTCAACGCATTGCTCGAAGAACAACCGAATACGTCGTCTGCATCGCAGATTCCGTTTTCGTTGGCGTCAGCCAAACACGTTCCACCACAGATACCCAAAGCATCCAATGCGTTGCCATCGCAATCGCAGGCGCCTTCGGCAATGCCGTCGCCACCACAAATGCCGCAAGCATCCAATGCCAAGCATGATCCGTCGTCATCCGTTGCCAAGGCATCATAATTGCAGGCTTCAGCATCGGCACAACCGGAGACTACAAGGATGCACACCGCATCGCAAGAACCTGCACAATATGCAATGGTGAGGTCCAATTCAGCCACATCGGCTCCGTAGTTGCCTCCACCTTCGCCAATCGGCGCTTCTGGATTCGTGCTACATGCTGCAGGTGCATTGAATGTTACGCCCCAACCACTCCAACCATCAGCGGCTCCTGTGACGGCAAATACAAATTCGAAAGACGTGTTTTGAAGGAATTCCGCAGAACCCGTATAGATACCATCGGCATTCTCATCTGCAAGCGTAACGCCCCAGCCGCCCCAGCCGTTCCAGCTACCATTGACCACCACGTTGTCATAATCCGCATTGGGATAATCCACGTTGTTCATGTCAATTTCAAAGGACACGGTCGCATAGGAAAGCTGACCTTCACACGAAGTGCAAGAACCGTAAGTGTCGTTCGTGGTCGTGCCCGCAGCAACCAATCGGTTGGCATAGGTGTCATAATCGGTAATCGGTGCACAAGAAGCACCTCCCGCCATATCATCCGTCAAATCTTCCTGGCCAGCCCAGTTGTCCACCATGTACTTGTATTCGGTATCACCCGCTGGCAGTTCTAATGTTACGCTGAAGATCAAGTCTCCGTCCGGATCCGAAAGGTCATTCCAACCATCCGATCCGCACCAGTCACAAAATGGGCCGGTCACGTGCACCGTGGAAAATTCCATTCCTGCGCACGCCATGTCCACATTCAAAGTCGTTGTATACAGGCAAGAGGCATCCTCATCCGTTGCTTCTGCACTGTAGTTGGATGCGGATTCAACCGTACATCCTAAAATTTCATTCGCATCGCAAATGCCGTCATTGTCGGTATCCACTAAACATTCGCCTGCGCAATCGTAATTGTCAGCGGCAAATGTGCAAGACGCATCGTCTTCCGATGCTGCTGCGTTGTAGTTGCAAGCCGTTTCATCCATGCAACCCTCCAACTCGTTGGCATCGCAGACACCGTCGTTATCGGAATCCACCAAACACACACCGGAACAATCGTATCCGGTATCCGGCAAAGAACCTGCACAATCACAAGCGCCTTCCGCAATGCCTTCTCCTCCACAAATTCCACATGCATCCAAATCCAAACAGCTTCCGTCGTCTGAAGTCGCCGCTGCGTCATAATTGCATGCATCCGCATCCATGCAACCTGAAACGTCCACAGGGCTATCCGCCGTGTCCAAAAGCAATCCGGTAATGTTTTCTGAAATACCGTTGGCATCACGCCATTGCAAATTCCAATCAAGGCTTAAGTGACCGGCATCTCCTTCTGCGTCATCCGCTACCGTCAATTGTGCCAACAACACCTTTCCATCATCTCCAGCCATGGCGGTTGGATTGGATGCCGGAGTCACATACCAGCTTCCGCCAGTCGTTCCGTTCAGCACAAATCCATTTCCAGCGCTAAAGGATGCAAAGGCGTCCATCAAACCAATGGAGGAAACCGGACCATCATCTGAAGTTGCAGATCCAATGGTCAACCAGCTATCGTAAGCCAATTCTGGCACCAACGTAATGAAGAAACCACTGATCCCTGACCCCATGTTCGAACCGGCAGGGTGCTGGTAAAAGGCCGTGGTGACATCCAATGACAAGTCCACAGAACCCGCCTCGGCCGTTCCGATCGAATAGATCGCAATGCACTCATCGGTAGGGTCTGCGAAATTCGCATAGATGTGATAGGTGGTTCCATATACTGACGTAGCATGGACCTCGCTCTCGATGCCCGTAAATTGAGCAAACCCTGATCCTGTGAGGAGCAAGGTGGAGAATGAAAGCAGCGAAAAGCGCTTCCAGTTGGTTGTGATTTTTGAATATTTCATCGCGGATTGAATCCAATTCAGTATTAAATATACGAACTTTACCCATTGATTTGGGCTATACGTCGAAATATTTTCTGCTTTGGACGTCTGATAATGCACCATGTTCACTGATTTGTAGAGTTCGAATACTTTGGGCACATACGGCAGCTTCACCGGAAGAGTTGCATTTTGGACTGGAAAAAGGCCAACTTCCTGGAACTCCGCTTAATTTCACCGTTCACCGTTCACCGTTCACTGTTCACTGATCGCTCGATGAAACACTTATCACAATACGCTCTTCGTGCTTGGGCTCTCGTTGCTTGGGCATCTTGGGGCATTGCGGGAGGCCATGGGGGCCACGCCCAAGGATGCATAGAGTTGGAGGAACCGCTCGGGCTATTCACCGTTGCGAGCGCATCGCCAGCATGCTCTCCGACCGCCAACGCAGCGTCGACTGTATTCTTGGAACTGAATGCCGCGGCATACCAAAAGCTTCAACTCACAAGGCCCGATGCATTTGAATGGGCCATGACGTTTCCTTCAGGAGAACACCTAGTGGTCGAGTTGCACCGTTTTCAAGTGCATTCCAGCGATTTCGAAATCGGCCACATGACCCCAAGCGGATTGCGTATTGAGCGCTACCAGCCTGAACTCCTGTCCTACCGATTCGTCACCGCGGGCGTGCGCGGGACATTGATTGTGTCCAATGGCCAAGCCTATGGAGTGGTGAGAATCCACGGAATTCAATATGAACTGGCTGCTTTGCGGTGCGAAAAGGACGGCGTGACACCCTATGCGCTTTTTGATGTTGCCGATGCCGTGAATGAAACGCCGTTTGCATGTGGCATGGAAGATTTAGAAACCGTGGGCACAACTTCCGGCCACATGCCAGCCCCTGACGCGCAGCGCAACAGCCTCAACTCGTGCGTGGAAGTGGCCTTGGACATCGACTTTTATACTTACAACACCTTTGGAGGTGATTGCAATCAAACAGTAGAATGGGCGCTGGCCCTACTGGCCGGAGTCAATGAAATTTACGAAGGGGAACTGAACGACCTGATTACACTGAGTGCTTCCTACATCAACGTTTGGGAGGAAACGGATCCTTACGCATCGTACGTTGGCAACGCCGGTGGTATGCTGGACGCCATGCGCACAGAATGGTTGAGCAATCCCGAACTGAGCAATCGACCGCGCGATCTGGTGCACTTGTTGACACGACGAAACGATACTGGAACCGGTGGCATTGCTTATCTGAATGTCAACTGCAACAACTCCTATGCCGCGGGGTTCAGCTCTGCTCTCAGCAATGCGACGTCCTATAATTTGAACACGTATTCCTGGAATTTACAGGTCGTGGCGCATGAATTGGGCCACAATTTCGGTTCCAATCACACCCATTGGTGCGGTTGGCCCGGCGGGCCCATCGACAATTGCTACAACCTCGAAGGATCGTGTGGAGGCTATACCGACAACCCCACGGCTCAGACCGGGACCATCATGAGTTACTGCCATGCTGTTTCTGGAGGCTCTGTGAATTTAGAGTTTCACCCGACCGTTGAGAATTCCGGATTGATCCCTTTCATCAACAGCCAGGGTTCCTGCTACGACACGTGCGATGAATTTGCGACCAGCTGCAACTTTTATGGCTGCACCTTGGCATTTTACTGCAACTACGATCCGGAAGCGCAAATCAACGACGGCTCTTGTACTTCGGAAGACATGTGCGGTGAGTGCGGTGGAGATGGAACTTCGTGCATCGGCTGCACCGACCCGATCGCCTGCAACTACCTCGACGGATCGCTGATCGATGATGGCAGTTGTTTTTATTCCCCCACGGGCGGTGCTTGCAATTGCGAAGCGGTCATTCCACTGTCGGGTGATTTGGCCCCAGGAGAAACGGTTTCTATTGCCGTCAGCGGGTTTGGTTACGTCGCTGCCGCGATGGTTTATTTGGATTTTGTGAATTCTGCCGGTGATGCCACCCGCGCAAGCGACTTGACCGTCATCATCGAATCACCCGATGGCAATTGCCGTCAAATTGGTGGATTCGATGTGGATTTCGGCTGCAACAGCAGCGGTTTCTGGCCTACCTCGTGGCAATCCACTGAATCGGGTTCGTATGTCGGTGGAGTGACCATTGGCAACGCCCCAGAGGGCATTGGCACGTGGTTCATCCGCATCGGAAACGGCTGGAGTGGTTCAGCAGGCGGTTCTTTCAGCGTCAACATCTCCTTGTGGGATCTCTGCTTGGACGTCGACCCCGCTGGCTGCATGGATCCTTTGGCTTGCAATTACAATCCAGCGGCGACACAAGACGATGGATCGTGCGACTTGATAACGTGTTACGGTTGCACCGATGCGACCGCCTGCAATTACGCGCCCGGCGCAACGCTGAACGATGGTTCGTGTGAATTCACCTCTTGTGAAGGCTGCACCGCCCCAGACGCATGCAATTTTGATTTCACAGCGACGATCGACGACGGCAGTTGCGAGTACCTGACTTGTCAGGGGTGCACCAACCTGGAAGCCTGCAACTTTGATGCATCTGCCACCATCGAGGACGGAAGTTGCGACTTTGATTGCGCTACTTGTCCGGCTGATTTGGACAACGACGGCGCCATTGGCGTTAGTGACATTTTGCTGTTGCTATCCGATTTCGGCTGCGACACCCCTCCTTGCATTGGCGATGTGGACGGTGATGAAGCGACCAATGTCAGCGATCTGTTGATTCTGCTCAGCACCTTTGGAGAATCCTGTCCGGAATGAAATTTTTGATCACCCTACCGTGGTTTGCCCTATTGGCCTTGAGCGGATCCCTCCTTTTTGAAGGATGCGCGGATAACTCAGAGCTAGAAGCCCGATTTGAAGCTCCTACCTGGAGCGGCCAATGGCAAGGCGTCCAGCCTGAATACGCCATGAAAGACGCCAGCGACCAAGTCATTTACATCCAAGGACAGGCAGCTCAAGTCAAGTCCAGCACGTTCACCTTTGTCTTGCAGCCCAATGGAGGAGCTTCGCTTACGCAGTCCATCGCCGACGGACGGATCATGGAATTCCAAGGGCGGTGGAATCCAATTGAGTCCTCCACCCGTAAAAATCAAAAAACCGATCAACGCTCGGCTTTGGGAATCAACTGTGAACTGTCAGCTTCAACAGGTGCCTACCGAAATTACATTTTACTCGCTGACTCCGTTCATCGCGTTGTCCGGTGTTATGGAACGCCGCGAGAACCCCATTTCGGAGTAACCTACACGCCATAGAAACAATGGTCTAGTGAACACTCGCTCCCATCATTGGACCGATTTCAAAGCGCGAATTGCACTGTGCCTTTTCACAATACCGATTAGAGCAAAAACTGGAATAGCGACGAATGAAATGACCGCTATAGCATAGCCTTCGATGGCAAGAAAGATCAGGCCACCCGCAAAACTAGCTCCTGAGAGTAACCTATTTTTTCTAGAGTCCAATAGAAGGGCTTTAACCTCGACTAGTTTGGCATGCAATTGTTCCGAATCGGACCGCTCTGTTAAACCATTTTCATTCCGAGCTGTCCAAGCAGAATTCTCGGCTTCACCGGGATTCACGACTTCACCGGTATTCTCCGCTTGACTTTGATCTAGAGGAACTTCTTTGACCTGCCAACTCGGAACGGCATCAGTGATTTCAACGAAAAGGAGTTTCCTGAACCGATTCAACATCGGACTGGTCCGCGTCTGTTCGTTGTTTTGGATTGGCCGTCCACGATTCCGAATTGGAAAACTGCTCCCTTCGCTTTTGCTTGTCGCGGGTTTTTTCAAAGCGCTTCATGGCATCAGCAATGACCAACTCACCGTGCAGTGGAGACTCCAGGTTCGGATTGTGTACATTATAAAATTCAATCAACGCCAGTGTACTGTCGATATTTTCCGTTTTGGATTGTGCTTTCAGCTCGAGCAAAACGGATTTCAAAGAATCCCTCGAAACGGCCAGATCATCCTGGCTCCAGCTGGTTTGCAAAGCGAAAATGCAACAAATTAATACCATCATCTTTTTCATGAGGACAAGGTAATTGAAGACTACCACACCCCGAAAATCCTTAGGACAAGAGACTAATTAACATTTAATTACAACTAAGAGGTATATTTATTCGACAAATGACTACATTCGAGGTGAATTCACCAAATTCACATGAACATGAATCGACTCCATTTACTGGTTTTATTCATTTCCCTATCTGCCTCAGGCTTCGCCCAGCTCTCAGGAATTGTAGGGGAAATCATAGCCGATCATGACACCACCGGAATTGAGGGCTTAGCGGGATGGAAAACCTACCGCATTTACGCCGAATTCTCCGATCCCCTGGACGAAATTTCTGCGATCTACGGAGATGCGGACTCTCCTTGGCAAGTCGATGCCGTTGGCGGGTTTTACCAAGCCGAATTGGGAGGGAATTTTGGATGGAGCATCAATGCTGGCATCGTCGCATTTCTTCCTGAAGTCGCGTTTGACTCCTGGTTTACGCTGAACGCATCCAACTCTGGAGAAGTCAACGGACTGGCGAATACCATTGGCCTCAACGAGTCCATCTTCGCTTCTTTCAACGCTGGGGGCGGATTCGAAATCAGCACCTCCATCGGCGGCTCGATTTTCACGTTAGCAGGCGACCCCATGGGACAAGCGGGCGACGATTTGCGGGTACTCATTGCCCAGCTGACCGCACAAGAGCCTCCAACGGGCTTGTTCAACCTTCAAGTCTTTGCGGAGGGATTGCAAAGCCAGAGCTACAACCACGTTGGGATTCCCATCGCATACGCTTCCTCCGGTGACGACGTGTCAGGATGCACGTACCCTGCTGGGCTCAACTACGATGCCGACGCTACGCTCGATGACGGATCGTGTGCGTTTGGAGGATGCACGGATGCGGCCGCCTTGAACTACGATTCGCAAGCCACGATTTCTGACGATTCCTGCTTGCATTTGGGCTGCATGGATCCTTTTGGGATCGATTATGATGCGACAGCCAATGTGCCTGGGATGTGCATGTACTCGGCAGCCTGCGCCTCAGATTTTGACAGCGATGGACTGGTCGACGTCACGGACTTGCTGCTCTTTTTTGAGACTTATGGATACAGCTGCGGAGAGTGAACGATTGGACCGTTGCATAAATTATCCAGTCTCTGCTTAGTCTTTGATGCAGCGAACGGACTGACCGACACGTTGGTCAGCATCCGCTATTCCCACATGGTCTCCATCGGTTGAAAGCGATCTACGCCACCCGTCATTCATTCCTTGGGCTGTTGAACTCCACCAATACCCAAAATCGCCTTCGTAAATGAAATCGCCCGCACTGGTTCGAATGCCTCCTGGAAGACCTGTGAATCGGGAGGTGTTGGTACCATTCCAACCGGGACTAGCACATTCTGGTGCCTTCAACACAATACCAGCCACCTCCTCTCCTCCCAATGCATCCGTCACCGCATACCACTCTTCATCCGTGGGAACATGCCATCCTTCAGGACACAAGCCACGCTCATCGATTACAGCAAAGTAATTGTATAGTTGCCCATAGCTGGCAAGGGCTTGCGATTGATCACAATTCCCCGAATAGCATGGACTTGAACCTTCACCATAAATGGCTCTAGCCCCTTCCTCGGTGGTGTTCCAGACCGTCTCGTATACATCGCCCGGAATAAAATCACCATTGCGATAGCTCGACACTTGCAAATTATTAGCAAACCAACAACGACCATCGATCTCAGCTAACGCATACGTATGACCTTTGTATTTCATGCTAAAATTGATTCCACAGGGTCCATAGCTAGACGCCGGACAACTGGTGCCCCACTCAGTCAAAAAACCAAGTAAATCGATATGGTTCACCCAACCATCCGCGTTCCCATCGGGAATCTGAATGCCGTTAGTAATGGGAAGAAAACACGTGTCCGGTTCAGGAGCGCTCACGAATGTTCCGTAAAAGAACTGAAACGACAGCAGATCTGAATAGTTTACCGTTCCGTTGTTGTCGACATCATAATTCAAGATGCATGAATCCTCTTGAGACTTGGCGGCCGGACAGACACTTCCCATGATCAGCGCTTGCAGAAGAAACGCTGGCACAATCAGCGCCAATGGATTTGACGGGCTCACACCAGTTGTTTGAGTTGAATGAACTGCATTCATGTTGATTGGAAATTTTGGTTACGACTAAGGTATTGGATCCCGAACAATTCAATTCCTACCTCCACGACCTGAATGCATCGATCATGAAATCAGAGCTTGTTTCCCATTCTCCAGAGCTTTGGTAACAAAATTCACCAAGAACCCAAAGCCTCCTAAATCCCTGCAAGCATCCGAATTTCATCTTTTGCACCTCAGACTAAAAGGGGCGCAGCAATTCCCGTGGTGACCAATTCCGGATGAAAAACCGAGTCTACGGATCACCTCTTACAACGGCAGTGCAAAGCCGTTTGCGGTAGGTTTTTGAGAGGGGCTACCGAGTCAAAACATCCAGCCCACAAGCCCATGAACGACATCAGGAGCATTGAATAACCAAGGCGTACCACGAACGATCGAAGGCGGTTGTAACGGCCTTAAAACGGCTTGATGAATGGCTTGATGCACAAGAAATGAAAATCACTCCAAGCGGAACCGATAACACCCCGCTTCACCGCACTCCACCCCGCTCTGCGGGGGTCGCACGCTGAAAACAAGAGTTAACACAAAAG
>JAQCJQ010000039.1 GCA_027593035.1 Bacteroidota bacterium
ATTCAGCGTGAGCTTCAGTGCGCACACGGGCATTGGCACCTTGCCCATCCTATACTATGGCAACGAAGCCCAAAAACAAAAGTGGATTCCAGGACTGGCTTCCGGTCAGTTGAAAGGCTGCTATTGCCTCACCGAGCCCAGCGCCGGTTCCGATGCCAACAGCGGAAAGACCAAGGCCAAACTGACCGAGGATGGCAAGCATTATGTCATCAACGGACAAAAGATGTGGATCACCAATGGGGGATTCGCGGATGTCATGATTGTATTCGCCAAAATCGATGACGACGAAAACCTCACAGCCTTCATCATAGACGGACATGCCGAAGGAATCTCGAAAAATCCCGAGGAAAAGAAGATGGGAATTAAGGGCTCTTCTACCCGCCAAATCTTTTTCAATGACGTCCATGTACCGGTCGAGAACCTGCTCTACAAGCGGGAAAAGGGATTCAAGATTGCAGTCAACATCCTCAACATCGGACGAATCAAATTGGGCGGCGCCGTTTTGGGCGCTTCAAAAGACGCCCTCTCGCATACCATACAGTATGCCAACGCACGCGAGCAATTTGGCCGACCCATCTCCAAATATGGCGCCATCCGATACAAACTGGCAGAGGCCGCGATTCGCATTTATTCAGGCGAATCCGCCAACTACCGAGCGACACAGAACATTGATGATGCCATTGCAGCGTTGAAAGCCGGTGGCATGCAACATGGTGAGGCGACGCTCAAAGGCATTGCCGATTTCGCTCCCGAATGCGCCATGATCAAGGTGCTCGCTTCTGAAGTATTGGACTACACCGTGGACGAAGCCGTTCAAGTGTTCGGCGGCATGGGATACAGCGCTGAAACACGCGCAGAACTGGCTTATCGAGATGCACGCATCAACCGAATCTTTGAAGGAACCAACGAGATCAACCGGATGTTGACTGTCGACATGCTGCTGAAAAAAGCCATGAAAGGCGAGCTCGATCTCACGACTCCAGCCATGGCCATTGTCAATGAACTCACAGGCATTCCTGAGATGACTGCGCCGGCTTCCGATGTTTTTGAAGCACACCTCGGATACGTCCGAAACTTAAAAAAAGCCATCCTCATGGTTGCTGGTGCTGCGGCTCAAAAACTCATGATGACTCTGGGTAAGGAGCAGGAGATTTTGATGAACATCGCGGACATGACCATCTGGGCCTACACCGTTGAATCGACTGTTTTACGGGTTCAAAAATTGGCTCAAATGCGCGGCGGAGAAGAAGCCGTGGCCATCCAAAAGGCCATCATGCGGGTCTACACCTACGAAGCCAGCGAGTGGATTCAGAGTGCCGGAAAAGAGGCTTTGCTCGGCTTTGCTGAAGGCGATGAACTGAAGATGATGCTCATGGGCATGAGGCGTTTTTGCAAGACGGAGGACTTCAATACGAAGGAAGCCCGACAAGCCATTGCGCAACATCTGATCGCCAAGGGCAGCTACGATCTCTGATCGACAGATCCCCGCATTTGTTGGACTCCATTTTGTTGAAATCATTGTGCTCTATTCCCCGCTGTCGTTGACAGCAAACAATAGCTTTGCGGCATGGCAACCAAAAAAATCATCACCAAGGCTTCTGAGAAATTCTTGGAAGCATACTTGAACAACGCGAGCCCAACTGGCTTCGAAAGCAGCGGACAGCAATTGTGGCTCGACTACATCCGACCTTACATCGATGAACACATCGTCGATACGTATGGAACGGTAGTCGGGGTGATCAATCCCGAAGCTGAATACAAAGTGGTGATTGAAGCACATGCCGATGAAATCAGCTATTTCGTGCATTACATCACGAATGACGGATACATCTACCTCAAACGCAATGGCGGCAGCGACCACCAAATTGCGCCTTCGAAACGCGTCGACATTCACACACCAAAAGGCCTTGTGAAAGGAGTCTTCGGATGGCCCGCCATTCACACGCGAAGCGCTGGGAAAGAAGAGGCCCCAAGCATGAAGAACATCTTCCTTGATGTAGGAGCAAAAGACAAGAAGGAAGTGGAGAAAATGGGCATCCACGTCGGATGCGTAGTGACCTACGAAGACACCTTCATGGTGCTCAACAAGGACTGGTATGTCGGGCGTGCATTGGACAACCGAGCTGGGGGATTTATGATCGCAGAAGTGGCCCGACTGCTCCATGAAGAAGGCACCAAGTTGCCTTTCGGATTGTACATCACGAATTCCGTTCAGGAAGAAATTGGCCTGCGAGGAGCGCAAATGATTGCCGAACGCATCCAACCCGATGTGGCCATCGTCACGGACGTAACGCATTGCACGCAAACGCCGATGATGAATAAGATTGAGAATGGCGATGTCGCTGCGGGAAAAGGACCTGGGGTGACCTACGGTCCCGCCGTTCAGAACAATCTGTTGCAGCGCATCATTGAAACATCCGAAGCGGAGAAGATTCCTCTGCAGCGCATGGCGGCCAGTCGGTTTACTGGCACCGATACCGATGCATTTGCGTACTCCAACAAAGGCGTGGCGAGTGCGTTGATTAGCCTACCGCTGCGCTACATGCACACAACGGTCGAAATGGTTCACAAGTCCGATGTGGAGCATTGCATCCAATTGATCCTCGCCACGTTGAAGAACATTCAACCCGGCGAAGACTTCAAATACATCCGGTAGGCACAGCTTCAGGACTGGAGCAGCCGATCAATTTGATTAGCCAGATCAGTGATTTCCATGTGATTCTCCTGGGTGGCAGGGTTTCCTCCTGACGTCAGTTGATGAATACGGCGGGCCAACACGCGCGCCTCATCCATCTTGGTAATGAGCTGCTGCCCTTCCCTCGCCATCACTTTACGTTGATGATACAAAGCGGCGGCTTCCTCCACGAGTGATTTCAACTCCGCCTCATTCCAAGGCTTGGAGATGTACTTGTAGATCTGGCCTTTGTTGATGGCATCAATGACCGCATCGATGTCAGCGTGGCCCGTAAGCAGCATGCGAATGGGATCCGGGTTGTCCGGCATGATCAACTCGAAAAATTCCACTCCACTGAGCGATGGCATTTTTTGGTCGGAGATGATGACTTCAATTGGTTGCTCTCGAAGAATGCGCACCGCTTCGGTGGGCTCCGTGGTGACATGCACCTGAAAATCACGACGGAATGCCGCACGAAAAGCGGTCAGATTGTGCGACTCATCGTCGAGATAGAGAACGTTGATCATATCGGAAATCGAATAATAAATTCAGTACCCAAGCCCACTTCGGACTGCACATCCACTTCAGCATTGTGATCGCGTAGGATGCCCATCACAATACTCAATCCCAATCCGGTTCCCTCACCCACGGGTTTAGTGGTGAAAAACGGGTCGAAAATTTGTGCTTTGACGGCATCATCCATGCCCACTCCGTTGTCCTTGATTCGAACCTCGATCCAAGACTGGCCGATGCTCTCAACCATCAGCGTCGAAACCACCACCTCGCGCTCCTCCAAGGTCAAATCCGTGGTCTCCGTGGCTTGAGCTGCATTGGTAATGATGTTCATGAACACCTGGTTCAAGCGGCCAGGCTGGCAAGAAAATTCAGGGAGGTCCTCGGCAAGATTGGCGCTAACCTGAGACTGGCTCCTCAAATTGCTCCGCAAGACCACCAAGGTTGAATTCATCAATTCATTGATGTCAGCTTGTATGAAATTATCGCCATCCATTCGGCTAAATATTCTCAAGCCCCGGACAATTTCAGAAGTCCGGTTGGCACCATCCTCAATGCCATTGAGCAGTTCCTCTATTTCTTGTTGTGTGAAGTCTATGTCCAGTTGACCAAGTAGCGTATGAATATCCTCAATGCGTGCTTGCAAATTGGGGTCGTCTGCAGGTAGAGATTTGACCGCTTCCACAATCGCATTGAGGTCTTCGAAATCACGTCGCAAGGACTGAGCGCTTGAACTAACAAAGTTGATGGGGTTGTTCAATTCGTGGGCTATGCCCGCGGTCAATTGCCCGATGGATGCCAACTTCTCACTTTGAATCAACTGTTGCTGTGCCGATTGGAGCTCATTCAACGTCCCTTGCATCGTGGAGTTGATCTCTTCCAATTCAAACGTTCGCTTTTTCACGCGCTCCTCCAAAACCACATTTTGATCCCGAACAATTTTCTCATTGACCTGAGCCAACTCCAACTGCTCCTCTCGTGCTTTGGCCCCCTCGCGCTTCAATTGATTGATGCGACTCGCCAACGCCAATGACAACAAGATGACCTCGAATGCACTACCCAAAGGCAACGCGAAGAAGGTCCATTGGTTGTAAGGAATCAAACCGGTGTCTTTCAAAACAAAGACAATCACTGCCGCGATGAACACAGAAAATGCGATGAGAAAATACCGCGCCGGCGCATAGCCTTTGCGCATGGTCACAATCGCCCCCGGGATTAGAAAGAAAATAGCCCCCGCACAAAAATTGATGACGCTATAACTCCAAACCAAGAGTCCGAACATGGCGAGGATGAAGGCGACCACGTACAGCACGAAATAAACATTCAACAGTTTGTGCAACCACGGTACATAATGGCTCAACCGCAAGAAATTTTGGGCAAAGACGATGGTCGTCAATCCACTGAAAACGCCAAAGAAATGCGTGAGCCTCAGGTTTAACCATGGGAAATTCTCCACACCAAATACGGGCGCGTAACCATTGAGGACCAATTGGGTCCCTCCAATCATGAGGATGTAGATGCTGTACTCCAAATAGCTCCGGTCACCGACACTCAAAAAGAGGAATAAGTTGTAGAGCAACATGACCAAAATCACCCCGAAATATGAGGCAAACAGCACATCGCGTTCATGAGCGCCGCGCAATACTTCCCGAGGACCGGTGATGCGCATGGGAATCAGCAACGGCTTGGAGGATTGAAGTCGAAATAACGCTTGCAACTCCCCACACTCTACAAGCGGAATGGGAAACGACGGATAGGTTCCAATTCGTGAGTCGACCGGTGTTTCATGGAAGATGCCGCGTTCGTACGTGGCAATGATGTCGCCATCGCAAATCATGTAACAAATCAATTCATCAATCCCGGCATTTTGGATTTCGATCAGCTGTCCATTTTCGGTGCGCGGGTCCACCTTCAAGCGAAGCCATTGAATGTCATTGGATAGCCCCAAATAAGGAACAACCTTGCCGCTGGAAACCCATTGATCCGACGAACCTAGATCCGTGACTTGAATCAGCGCCGATGCCTCCTGTGGCGCCAGCGTCTCCAATCTTTTTCCAATGTAGTCTTGTGCCGTAAAAGATGCCGACCAGGCAATCAAGCCAAGGAGCACGAGCAGGCTGCGGCCAGTCCCTGCGGCGATCAACCTCCTGAACTCCAATGCGCGCATCAGACTTCGATTTTGAATTGCAATTTCAATTCGCCTTTGGGTCCCTGGACCCGATAAATCATGCCCTCAGGATCCTGCCAAATTCCCTCCAACATTTGCCTCACCTCGGGCTGCGCCTTCTCAAATTGTTCAGGAAAAGTATACCGAGCGATGGTCGCTCGAAGCTTTGGAGTCGGGTAAGTAAAATACCCCTCATTCCCAATACCTTGTTCCGTCAAGAATCCCAACGGCGCTTGCATCCGTCGCGTAACGGGAGATGTCAAGGCAAACAAATGCCGGCCACCCACCATCGTCAACGCCGCCATGGCCGCTTTGATCAAGAAGGTTGCCTCAACGCCCATTCCAGCCAATTCAATGCTGTTCCACATGCCTCCCAGTTCGTAAGCTCCTTCCTCAACGAAAGGCGCCATGAAAGCGGTTAAATTCAGATCTTGGTCACCTATGGCCTGCATCAACGGCATGGATTCCACGGATTCCGCCAAGTGCATTCGCGCTCCGCCCAAGATTCTTTCTTCCAATCCATCCACTCCGGATCCACTGGCAATCGCTGCTACCACGAGCACATTGGGATTGCCAATCCAATCCCGATTGAACGTCGCCAGTTTCTGGATTCCGTAGGCAACCAAAACAGCCTGATGACCATCCACCAGGGCATGGCATCGCTCAGGGTATTGGTCTGCACGAAATACGCGAACTTCAGCTTGAGCAATTCGCTCCGCTTGGCGCGCTCGATCAATTGACGGATTCAGAGAGCTGCTCATCCAATGCGAGGTATAATCGGGCGTCCGGCATGGACTCACCCAGTAAAATTTTACGAGTTGCTTGCGCTGCAAAGGCTCCGCCTGATGCGACATCAGAATACAGCTGCGGCCATCCGACCAAGGTCTGTCCCACCTCCTGCAAGCTGGAAACTCCGCGTTCAGAAGCTTGAGCCAAATCGACGAATAAATCCAAATGAGCCGGCTCCCATCCTGGGGCATTCAGCAGCTGCGCCATCGCTTCTTCGTCAATACGCCCATGCAGATATCCCGGAGGAATGGCATCAGGCTGGTCATACCGTTCAACATCCAACATGCCGCGATCGGAAGTTTCCATGATGACCGGGAGACCTCGTTTTCGGGCTTCCTTTCGAATTCGAGCTTTTGCGGAGACTTCGTCACAGGCGTCACACACAACATCCAGACCATCCATAAAAGCAGCCGTCTCCCCTTCAATGAATCCATTCAAATGCAATTCAACCGGGAAAAACGGATCAATTTCTGCGATTTCTCGCGCCGTGACAACACCCTTTGGCATGCCCAATGAAAAAATCCCTGTTCGGATGCGGTTCATATTGGACAACTGCAACGTATCGAAATCCGCCAGTCGAAGCTTTCCGCAGGATCGTTCCATGGCCAAAGCCAGCGCATAGGAACTGCCCACCGACAAGCCGACAATGCCCACTGTTTTTTGGCGCAATGTGTTTTGCTCTTCCTGGGTGATTCGATTGCGGTTGCGGTTCGTTCGCAACTCGATGAAGTCCTCTTCGCCCAACACATGGACCATGGCTTGACGCCATGGGTACCAAACCCAAACTCCGCAAGCTTCCCAATCTCTTCCCTGGATGTACGCTTCGACTTCGCCAGCGAGCGCCGTTGGGTCTTGTTTTAAACTTGGCTTGCGCGTCACCAAAAGCTCCATCAGCTGGTCCTCTAACGTATCACAAACTTCACGCACTTCGCCGGCAGACCGCAGTTGTTCATGCCGCAATCGATCCTTGGGGTGGGCCAACTCCAGCAATTCTGGAGTCCATGATATAGGGGTATACGTTGCGTGCAAGAGTGACTTGTTGAACTTTCAAGTTCGAAGGAATAATCGCTGCTCACACGGGATATAGAGGATGTTTTGAACATCTCTTTTTTGGGAACCACGCAACTTTTTTCACCAAGCTATCGTAAGGGAGAACCAGAAACAATTGATGTTCATGACGCCCTTTCAATCTACACCATCCATCTGGGTGGCTTTTCGAAATCAAGATGAAGCCGATTCCCTTGTGACTCGGATGGAGTCCTTCGCTCAAGGCAAAAAGTTGCAAAGTGCGCCTGAGGATGTCCTCAAATTCATCGAGGATGTCCATCGGACTCCTTTGATTTGGCTGCTTGTTGACCAAGCTTCCAGTGACAGTCGCACCTTGATTTCCGCCGCCGAACAAGCCCAGCATCTGAATGAATTTTTTCGATGTGTCGTGGTTGGTTCGGAGAATTTAGAGGCCTGGCCCAACGGCACCATTCACCTGCATGCCAATTCCCTTTCTACAGCCATACTGGATCGATTGCGCAATGAATCGCACGCCTTGCGCATCGCCAATAGCCGATTGCGTCACATGCGTCGTTTGCAAAACCGATAAATCACCGGCCTTCGTAGACCCGAATGTGGCCACGGGCCAGTGAATTCGCCATTTGGCGAATCGCCACCATCGCAGCCTCCGTTTCGACTGAGACGGTTTCTTTTTTCATTCTCAGCACCAACCAACCGTACAACGCGGTCAGCATCTGCTCAGTCGGATGCATCATGCTGCCTCCCCCTTGCTTCTTTTCTTGCAATTCAGTGAGAAACGGTTGAGCCGATTCAAACACTTTGACATAAGCAGGGTCCTCCATTGGACCGGTGAGCAAGTCGTGCAACAGCGCCAGTTCCGTTAAGGTTTCAGTGGCGTGTGCCACGTGACCAATCTCTTGCAATCCTTCCCGACTCATGTCTTTGGACAACTGAAGTAGCCACTCCAGATCAGGGCCATCGACTCCATTGAAAAGGGATCGAATGACACCGGCGTCAAATCCTGCCGCACGCGCCAAGTCCTCCATCTGCCAAACAAAGAGCAGATATTCTACAATATGAGTTTCACGCTTTTCCGATGCCGTGCTCATAGCGTCTCTGACGATTCGACTTCGACTACTGGCAAGCGGCCGTTGATGAATTCCAACAAAGGATCCGTGACGTCCCATCCCATGGCTCCATACAACACCCCTTCACCCGATTGTCCCCAATTGAGTACCAGGCCAATGTTCCTTTCGACAGCAAATGCCATCACCTCATCGGTCAATTTCTTCGTGACTTCCGCCTGCAACATGGCCTCCATCTCAGCCAAACGATTCGTGCCTGTCTGTTGCATTTGCATCAATTGAGATTCTATCTCACCTAGACGCCGCTGGACCATCTGAATTTCCTCAGCATTGGCGGCGCCTGAATTGCCATATTCAATCAATTCTTGCGCTTCCGATTGCAAAGGGCCACTTTCCAATTCAATGGCGGACTGGGCTTCCTGCACCGCCTTGAACAGTTTTTGTTCCTGCGCAGCGATGAAGGCATAACCCGACTGAATTGAATCCCCATGCACAAAAGCAATCACGGGCGTTTCACCCATTTGAAGCTCTGGAGAGAGGGCCTCCGAAGGGTTTTTCACAACCACCCAAGTCAGTCCGATGCACCACAGTGCTAAAGCGACCAATAACGCTGCTACCAACCGATTCATTTGCTCGATGTATTTAGATTTTGATGGGAATCCCGCATGCTAACGAAGCGCAACAAGGCCGATTCCGCAAGTGCCGTTCCCATGGTCTGGACTTCTTCCAACCCACTGACTTCATTGTGTCCAATTTTGAAAACCTGTTCAAATCGGTCCAGCTCAAAACGCAGTTGATATTTATCATTCCAACTCGATACGGTGATCCGCATGAGTGGATGGGGGATTTGAGCTAGTGTTCGCATGAGTGGGAAAATGCGCTGCGAAGATAGAACTTAGGCGTCATGTCGAAACCGAGTGATCCCCGCGCTGATTTTTCCCATTTCATGTTGCAGTGCAACGACGCGGCAATCCGTGAATTGGCTTGGGTCGTTGGGAGCGAACCTTTGCTCTTCGATGCTTCAGAAAGCCACCTATTGCCACCCGAATTTTTTCAAAGCGCGTGGCAAGAACGGCTCGATTGGCTGCGTGCGATGGATGATTCCCCAGAGCAGCTTGCGCACTTGCATGCCCACCTCGAATCCGGGTCCAATCGACTGGGCAAACGCTTTGAACGTTTGATTGAATTCTGGTTTAAACACCATCCTCACTGGACCATCCAGCAATCCAATTGGGTCATTTCTGATTCAGAAAGGACCCTTGGAGAATTTGATCTGATTGCCCTCAATGAGGAGACGGGAGAGCAATGGCATTTTGAATTGGCTTGCAAGTTTTATTTGAGTACGCGGCCATCCAAAAATTGGCGCGATTGGAAAGGGACCAATGTCCAGGACGATTTGCAGCAAAAAATGGACAAGTTGAACCAACAGGTTCAACTGAGTGATCACCCGGCCGCCCGGGAGCGACTGCAAACCCATGGCATCACGATTCAGCGCCGTGCTACGTGGTTGAAAGGCTGGTTTTTCCATCACTTTCGGGACATGAACCATCCCATACAACCCCGCTTGGCCCATCGGCATTGCAACGTCGGGTGGTGGTGCACGCAAAGTGAATGGCGACAATGGATGAGTCCATCCGCTGGCGACTGGCTGGAACTGTCTTCCCTCGAATGGCTGCAACCCGTCCACTCGATCCAGCACGCCCCGATGAAATCGACCCAGCTCCTTGAACGCTGGGACAATCATCCATTTGACCGACACCAGATGCTCGCTCAAGTCATCCATTCGGAAGGGAAATTCATTGAAGTCAGTCGCGGGTTTGTAGTTCACGACCACTGGCCGGCTCTTTCCCGAGGACAATGAAGTAATTTCACCGCCAATCGAACAAGAATGCGGGATAGAAGTTAAACCTCCGGACCCCATACTCGTCTCACACCACACTCGTTGTCGCATCATGAAATCTCTGTTTTCATTCCGCTTCTTGATCCTCATCGGCGCCTTGTTAGCTGGTCAAATCGTGGTGTTAGCTCAGCGGCCTGGTGGTCGCCCCGATGGCAGTCCCGCTCCAGCGATTGGTGAAGTGCGCGGCCAAGTCGTCGATGATTTGAGCAGCCAGCCCGTTCCTTTTGCTGCCATCTCAGTGATGAACGTTCGGGACAGCTCCATCGTTTCAGGTCAACTCGCCAATGAATCTGGGCATTTCGATTTGCGAGAAATCCCCCTTGGGCGATACCGACTGCAGGTCAACTTCATGGGGTTTGACGCTTGGGTCTCCGATCCGTTTGCGCTGTCTCCGCGTTCTTCTGTCCAAATGGATGCGGGCACGATCCGATTGCAATCCCGGATCAACAACCTCGAAGAAGCTGTGGTAATGGAAGAAGCCAGCACATTGGAAATGCTCATCGATCGCCGCGTTTTTCATGTAGGCAATGACCTTTCCGCTGCGGGCGGTACCGCCAGTGAACTTCTTGTCAATGTGCCATCCGTAGCCGTTGACATCGACGGCAACATTTCGTTGCGGGGATCGTCGAATGTTCAAATCCTCATCGATGGCCGGCCCTCGGGATTGACGGGAGCGTCTGAAAACGCCTTCTTGGAGCAAATCCCTGCCAGTGCCATTGATCGGGTAGAAGTCATTACCAATCCTTCCGCGAAATATGATCCGGATGGCATGGCTGGCATTCTCAACATCATCCTGAAAAAGAACAAACTCAAAGGTTTCCATGGCCAAGTGCAGGCAACTCCAGGGACTGGAGACAACTACAACGGTAGCGTATCATTGAACTTCAAAAACGACCAATACAGTCTGTTTAGCAGCGCCAGTTGGAACCAACGGGATCAGTTCAATCAGGGCGAAACGTATAGACGATTCCTGGCAGGCGATAGCATTTCCGAATTGAATCAGATCACCGATGGAAACCGCTTGCGCGAAAGCCTCAGCGGAAAAATTGGAGGTGAATGGTACCCTTCTTCGTCAGAAGTCATATCCTTAAGTGTGAATTTCAGTGAAAACAATTCGGAAGAATCTGAGACGATTGACAACACCGAAGAGTGGGACACTGGATTTCAACTTGCCACAAGGCGAATGAATTCGGGGGCTTCATCCGGGAACGGTCAAGACATTGATGCCAGCTACCGCAAGGAGTTCAACAACAATCCATCCCATTTCTTTCGCGCCCTCGTTCGACAATCCAATTCCACCTCGGATGATGCGAACTACATCATCGAATCCATCGTTGACTTAGACGGTTTGTCCATCCTGGACACCAACATCCAGTACACATCACGCATCCGAACTGTGGCTCAAGTGGACTACGAGCAGCCTTTACCCAACGAAGGCAAGTGGGAATGGGGATTGAAGTCCAATGTGAGCACATCAAACGATGACTATATCTACCTCTCCCCTGACAGTTCTGTGTGGGAAAACGGACTCTACGTTCCCATCAACCCGGTCAGAAGTGGGTACGCCTTTGAATACCGCGAGGAGGTGCATGCAGCGTATTCGACGTTTGGTCGAAAATGGGGCGTCTGGGGATTGCAAAGCGGATTGCGCTTTGAACAAGTCTTTACCTCCGCTAGAGTTACGGGTGAGTCTCCCTTTGAAAACAATTATTTCTCCATTTACCCATCGCTCAACTTGTCGCGGCAACGAAGTGATGAAGTCAGTTGGATCGGGAGCTACAGTCGGCGGGTCAACCGACCGCGAGGGCGTCAAGTTTCCCCCTTCATTGATGATAGCAACAACCGAAACATCCGGACAGGAAACCCGGAACTCAGACCGGAATACACCCACTCCCTTGAGTTTGGTCACCAGTGGTCAAAAGATCGACAATCCATCACCACGTCACTTTTTGTCAAGCAAACAAAGGATGTTATCCGCCGTTTCACCACCGTTGACGACGAAGGAATCGCGACCTCTTCCTACTTGAATTTGGACTCAAGACGGGATGAAGGTCTTGAAGTGGTGGCCATGAAGTCCTTGGGACGTGGTGGTTCATTGCGATTGACCGGCAGTGTTTATCACCTCGCCAACAATGTGGGGGAGGCGGAAAACGCCTCAGACAATGAAGGATGGTCTTATTCTGCCAATGTCTTTGCCAACAAATCATTCGGCCCAGAGGGGGATTGGAAATGGCAAATCAACGGCATGCATCAGGGGCCTTCTGTCACGGCTCAAGGCCAATTCAATGGCTATACGTTTGCCGATGCCTCGGTGCAGCGAAAATTATTGGATGGGGATTTGACGTTGACGCTGAAGTTGAGCGATGTCTTCAATACGCGCCAGTGGTCCTACAGCTCAGAAATCCCAACGCTTTATCGCGAAAGCACCCACAAGCGAGAATCGCAAAATCTGTTTTTCACAGCCTCATGGAACTTGGGCAAGTTGGACACCAACAAAAGCAGATCAGGCCGTGATTCTGATCGAGGCGGATCCTCAGAGGAGATGGACGGAGGTGATTTCTGAACGCCGTTTGACCGGAAACGCATCTGCTTTCCAAGACCGTTTGAGTTCCATATGAACCGGAGCATACCCTTTGGTAAACGCATGCACAATGGCATGTGCCATGGGATTCCGAAACTTGACATCACATTGCAAACGACGGGGTAAAGCACCGATGGATGATTTAACGTCCAACGCTGTGCGCCCCATGCGCACCTCGTGAGAACCTGAAGCAATGCCGAGGCCCATGAATTCCAGCAACATCCTTTGGTAGATGGCGTGTGACTTGGTCAACTCTGGCTTAAAACCAACAAAAAATGCCTCCGTGGCTTCAGGCGTTGAATAGGCACATTGAAAGCCCACCTGCTCGCCTTCCAACGAGTATACCAAAACAACGAAGGCATCTCCCCAGAACCTTTTAGAGGCAACCAACTCATCCAAATGCAGCGATCCCAATCGAAAGCCTGAACGTTCAAACACCAACCGATACAGCTCAATGAGATCTTGACCCTGGGATTCCAATTGCTCCGCGGACCAAGACTCCATTTGAAAATCCTTGGACAACGACTGGATTCGTTTGAACTTGGTGCGTGCTTTTGTGACAAGCGATGGCATGCAATCATCAAGGGATTGCCATGAAGGATCTAGGTTTACCACCATCTCTGGATCGAATTCCAGGGGTGTCCACCCTCTGAACAAAGGGGTTTTCGTCCGCTCTGCAGGGATGGCCTTGTCTTTCACCATCACAACGCGCGGTATCGCATTCCCCCAATTGCTGGGCGAACGAAACATGGTTTTTTCGAGACACACTTGCTGCTGTTCAGCACCGATATCAGAGGCGAATCGGAAGCCGTGGTCACCACTTCCCAAAGTGGTTCCGATGACTCTCACAGAAAATTTCCAGCGACCGGACTTCCCATGAAGCAAACGGCTGACCGTGTCAAAAACCCGCGATCTACTCTCGATGTGTCCCGCTAAATTCACACTCTCCGCTTGGGCATCCTCCACCAATGCCAAGCCCTTCAATTGGCCTTCCTTGCGCCATATCAAAGCAGCTACATTGCGGGTCTTTGCAGACAACAAGGACTGCATCATGCGAGAATCCAAGAATACCGAAGGACGGTTTGAATCTGCGATCAATTGGTCCCAAGCATCCCACGGAACGGCATCCAGAGCCGACTCGTTCCAATGCCACGAGGCCGTCCAACCTGGCACAATAGAATGCTCAAAAGGTAAATTCAAGGGTTCTTCTTTTCTAACACTCCTCCTCTTCCCCACCAAAACCCGCCAACAACGAACAAAAGCAAGAGTAGATTGGCCAAACCACTCCACCCTGCTGATTCCGTATGATGGTACTCCCAAGCTACCTCGTGATTTCCACTCGGAAGACGCACTGCTCGAAACAGATAATTGACTCGGATCGACTCCGTCGACTCCCCATCTACTTTGACAGTCCAACCAGCCGGATACCACATTTCAGAAAAGACAACCAGCGCATCCCCTATGATGTTCACATCGTACTGGAGATAATCCGGGGCATAGGAGGTCAAAGCAACCGTGCCGGTCGCACCCGGTGACATCCCCGCCATGGACGATTCAAACTCTTGATGGATAACTGTCCCGTGGGAATCTCGCAACGCGGTCACGGAATCCAATTCGGCGTCGGGTGAATCCACAAATTGCCAATTCGTAGCAACCCAGCCTACCCCATTGGGGTTGGAAACAGGAAGCGGCTCATTCATCTGATCGAACAAGAGATATCGCGTGTTGAGCATGCGATGAGCGACGAGTTCATTCATGCCCACTGCAGGTGAGATCGATTGCGCGGCCTCCATAAAGCGTTGGCCTTCGGGGAGCAATACCCGATCGATGAAATCTTGATACCGTCGAAGTTTCGCACCGTGATATCCTCCGACACTTTGAAAGAAATACGAAGTTTCCGCATCGTTGAAAGGAGATCCCCATCGGAAGACACGGAAGGGTTCTGCAAACCGCAAGGCTCCGAATTGAGCAATGACCTCCAAGCGCTGTTTGTCCCCACGGCTCACTTTATCGCCATCGAGCATCGACTCATAATGCACCCATAATTTCTGGGCATCTGCTTCCATTCCAGGATGTCGAGGGCTTTCCAATGCGAGCAACCCCATCATGGCTGGCGAGGGTGTGAAAGGGAACTTGGCCTCAGCAGATTTGACCCAGTTTCTGTAAACGTTGCCTTGGACTTTTTCATCGTTCGAATAGCGGCGATCGACCGACCATAGATCAGCCAAACTCAAAACCACCAGAGCGGCCAAGAAGAGGTGGCTTTGCCTCCGAACCTGCGTCCAAGCCGCGACCACCAAACCTGCAAGCAACCACAACCCCATCGTTCTCAAGATCTCCGCACGAAACAGTTCCACTCGGGATCCAATGGATTGCTGCAAGCCCAATTGCTCGATGGCTCGATCAGGTCGAATGGATGACTGGAAGTCAAAAAACGTCTCTGGCACGGCATAAAACGCCCCGAATAGCGCCATCAACACCACAAATCCCGCCGCCCATCTGCCCAAGGCTTTCTTTCTGTTTTCTCCGACCTGTTGAGTTAGGCCGTACAATTCACGCAAGCCCAATACCGCTCCCAAGGCAACGGACAATTGCACCACCACCAACATCATTTTTGTGTCGCGAAACTGGTTGTAAAACGGAACGGAATCGAGAAAGAAATTCATAAGCGCTGACGGTTCGCGTCGCGACAACAGCACCGCCATAATGGAGATCAACAGCAACGGCCATTTCAATCGATCCCTTCCAACAAACAGAAAGACCAAACAAATCAAGCAAGCAATGGCTCCAAAATAAAATGCTCCACCAGAAAATCGCTGTTCTCCCCAATACAGCGGGTCATTCCCACCCTTGATATTGGGGCACATAATCGACCACCATTCCCCTGCAGCCATGCTGTATTCGAGGATGTAATCTGTTGCCAAACCTTGATCCGACTCGGCGACATCGCTGACCAAAACTTGATCTCCCCGCATGGTGTACTGCGCATAGTCCTTGGTTTCGATTAGCCCCGGCAAGCTGGGCAAAACACCGACAACTCCTGCGATCAATAGCCAAGCGGTCGGCTTCCATGCTTGGTTCCACTTTCGCGACTTCCGACCGATCCCAATCACTTCGGTCAATCCCACTGCAACCAGGAGAAACAGCAAATAATACGTCATCTGGGGATGCCCTGCAGCCACGTGCAGCGCCGTGAACAAGGCGGCCAAAGCAGCTCCATGCAAGGCATTTCGACGGTAGGCCCAAAGAATTCCTGCCAAGACACCGGGCATGAGAGCAATGGCTCGCACCTTGGTGTTGTGGCCCGCTCCGATATAGAGAATGTTGACCGTTGAAAGCCCATACGTCACCGCACAAAATGCGGCTATCAAAGGATTCGCGCCCACCGCTATGGCAAGTAAATAAGCTGCCAGCATCGCCCACCATAGGGTAGCGACCGGTGAAGACCCGAAAATCCCTTGAACAATTCTAGACAATTGACGTGTCAATGACAACGAGTCCGGCGCCTTGGAAATTTGGTCGCTCGGCATCCCTCCAAACATGGACCCTGTCCATCCACTGTGCTCCCCGGTCAAAGCCGTATAATCCGACAACTCCTTGGACATGCCCTTGTATTGTTGGATATCCCCCTGCCTCAAGTCAAATCCATCAAATGATTTGGCGTAAAATGCACCGGCCACGATCGTGAAAAAAAGCACGGCCAACAGATGCGGCCAGGAACGATGGAGCAGTGAGCGGAAGAAAGTGCGATTCATGGACATGGAGGTGTGATGGCATGCAATTTACAACGCATGCAACGAGACGGCTTACTCCTGGTCTTTCAACTCCTCAAAGTCCACGTAATCCCCCAGCTTTTGGTCCTTGGGGGATGCTTGTTGCTTTGGGTTTGACGATGAAGGCGGCTGATTCCCGCGGTCCGATGGACGCCTGTTCCACCTGCGGGCAATCCGGTCCAACCAGCGGAAAATGAACCAAACCAATAAAATGGTTCCGATGGTGCGAATCAATCCTGGGATCATACTTACTTGCTCAAATAGAGATTGCGTTCACTGTAGACCTTGCGAAAGAAAGGATCCTTCAAGTTCGGAATAAAACGAATGCCCTCACCCGTAGATTTCATTTCTGGGCCCAGCTCCTTGTTGACCTCAGGGAATTTCTCGTATGAAAATACGGGGATCTTAACCGCATAACCTTCCAGTTTTGGTTGGTGAGGCAAGTCCTTCAACTTGGCGGCCTTCAGCATCACCTTGGTCGCGTGATTCACATAGGGTTCTCCGTAGGCTTTTGCAATGAAAGGAACTGTGCGCGATGCCCTCGGATTCGCTTCGATGATGTACACCTCATCGTCCTTGACCGCAAATTGAATGTTGATCAAACCAACGGTTTCAAGGGCCAATGCAATCATCTTGGTATACTCCTCAATCTGCGTGATGATCAGGTCTCCTAAGTTGTAAGGAGGCAGCAACGCATAGCTGTCACCCGAGTGGATTCCTGCAGGCTCGATGTGCTGCATGATGCCAATGATTCGGACTTCGTCCCCATCGCAAATGGCATCCGCCTCACACTCAATGGCTCCATCGAGGTAATGGTCCAACAAGACTTTGTTGTCCGGCATGTCTCGGAAAATCTCAATCACGTGCCGTTCCAACTCCTCTTCATTGATGACGATTTTCATCCGCTGGCCTCCGAGGACATAGCTCGGCCGCACCAAAAGAGGGAATCCCAGCGTCTTGCTCAATTCGCTCGCTTGTTCCGTGGTCTCGATCACACCAAATTCGGGATAGGGCACTCCCAGATCGCGGAGCAAGGTGGAGAATGACCCCCGGTCCTCGGCCAAATCCAATGCGCGGTAACT
>JAQCJQ010000040.1 GCA_027593035.1 Bacteroidota bacterium
CCTGGTTCGGGACGTGGATGCGTTGAAGCGCGGGGAGTCCATTTCCTTCAGCACTTACACCTACAACCGAGAAGTAATGGAATCGAAGGTGATCACCATTGAACCGGCTGATTGGCTCGTTGTGGAAGGGCTCTTCGTGATGGCCTATCCCGAAATGGTCAGCCGAGTGGATGTGCTTGGATTTTTGGATGCGCCAGAGTCCGTTCGCCTTCAGCGACGCATCCATCGTGATGGAACAGAACGGGGCTACAGTGAAGAGGAAGTTCGATACCAATGGGCCAACCATGTGCGCCCTGCTGACTTGGCCTTCATTGAACCGTGGAAAGACCGCGCGGACGTCGTCATTGACAACCACCACAATTGGGAATCGGGCACGCAGCGGCTCATTGACTCCATGGAAAAATCACTTGCATCATGAAAAAAGCATTTACCCTACCGACCTGCAAAACGTGCGTGCGTATTTTTGATGAGCTCCAGCCCGGTATTCAGGGATGTGAAATCATCGACATCAAATCGGAAGGCATCGCGGCCGAAGATTTGGACCGCATGGCGGCATTGGCCGGATCGTATGAAGCATTGTTTTCACGGCGCGCTTTGAAATTTCGCTCATTGGGCCTCGCCGAGCAGCAGCTGGGCGAGTCGGATTATCGCCGACTGATTTTAGAAGAGTACACCTTCCTAAAGCGTCCGGTGTTCTTGTTTAGCGATTCGGTTCACGCCGGTTCGGCGAAGGCCTCGGTGTCGGCGGCTCAGGCTGCGATGAAGGCTTAAACCGCGGGCCATGAACCGCGTTCTTGCCCATTTAGCACTCCTGATCGTGGCCATCACGTATGGGGGTAATTACCTCGTAGCGAAGGGTTTGATGCCAGACCTGATCGGCCCTAGCGGATTCATTGTATTGCGGGTTGTCGGTGGTGGAGCTATGTTTTGGGTTGTTCGCGCGTTGATGCGATTGAAGGGAGATTGGGAGTCCATAGACCGCTCGGATTGGGGAAGATTGTTTCTCTGCGGCACGACGGGTGTGGCCGTCAACCAGCTGCTGTTTTTCAATGGGTTGAGCGCCACGAGTCCGGTCAATGCCTCCATCATCATGACCATCAACCCCATTTTAGTTTTGGGCATTTCAGCGGTTTTGCTCCGTACAGCGATTACCGCACGCAAATTGACAGGCATCGCCATTGGAGGGGTAGGTGCTGTTGTGTTGCTCGTGTTCAGCGCGAATCAACCCAGTTTGCACGCTTCGTGGCAAGGCGACTTGATGATTCTGATCAATGCCACTAGCTATGGTTTTTACTTGGTCTTGGTCAAACCGATCATGTCCAAATACAAGCCCCTCACAGTCATTTCTTGGGTCTTTCTCTTTGGTTCCCTGTGGGTGATTCCCATCGGCTGGGAACAAGCCTTGGCCATTGATTGGTCGGCGTTTGAGACCGTGCACTGGCAGGGCTTGGCGTATGTGATCCTCGCGACGACCTTCATGGTGTATCTGCTCAATATTTATGCCCTCGGACATGTACAACCCACGGTCGTGAGCATCTACATCTATTTGCAGCCGCTCTTGGCGACGGGATTTTCTTGGTGGCTGGCCTCCTCAGGGGGAACGGATTACACGGCAGACTTGACTTGGGTAACGGGTGTTTGTGCGTTGGCTATTTTTGCCGGTGTGGCCTTGGTGAGTCGGACGAGTGCTGCTTGAAGGCATAGGTCGAAACGTCCGTGGAATTTGCTTAAATTCACCCCATGCCGATTGCAAAACCATTCAATTTAACGGCCTGGATCGATGCGAACCGGGACCTGCTCCAACCGCCAGTTGGGAACAAGAACTTGTACGTCGAAAGCGGTGACTACATCGTCATGATCGTAGCCGGCCCGAATGCGCGCAAGGACTACCATTACAACGAAACGGAGGAGCTCTTCTTTCAGTTGGAGGGGAACATCACCGTCCGCATTCAAGAAGACGGTCAAGCGGTGGAAATGAAGCTCGGCCCTGGAGACATGTATTTGCATCCAGCCAAAGTCCCTCACAGCCCCATGCGCGAAGCGGGATCATTGGGCTTGGTCATTGAATGCAAACGGGCTGATTCGGATATGAAAGACGGCTTGATGTGGTTTTGCGATACCTGCAACAACCCCTTGCACGAGACCTTTTTCAAACTGGAAAACATCGAAAAGGACTTCATTCCAAGATTCCGCGAGTTCTATGGAAGTGAATCCTTGCGAACTTGCAGTGCTTGCGGGGATGTGATGGAGACGGACCCGCGATTTGTGGACTGATAACCAATTGATTTCTAGGCCTCTTTGTCATGGAGCTGATGCAACCCTCAGGGGGATGGTCGGGTTCTATCTGCACACCAATTAATCCCAACGGTATGAAAAGTACTCGCTTGTTTTCTTTGCTGAGCCTCTTTGCGTTGGCCTCATTTTCTACCATCTGGAGTCAAGAATGCAACCCCATCTCTTTTTCCATTCAGAACACCTCCAATACGATCGAGAACTTGACGATTGCTTATGATCTCATTGGGAATTCTGGCAATGGAGACCTGTTTTCTACCGGTTCGTGGTCGGTGAATGCCGCCGAGGCTGCGTGGGTGGAATTTTGCCTGCCAGCGGGGTGTTATGCTTTGTTCATTTCAGGTGAAAGTGTGAATCCGGAGTCCATCGCTATGGAGCTATGGCAATCCGACTACGTGCAAATGGTTGAGTTTGATTCGCAAGAAGGAGGTTGGATATTCAATTTTTGTGTGGAGAATGCTCCGGTGTTTGATTGTCCGGATTTCATTGATTATGCGGCAGGAGAAGGGTGTGCGTGGGCCTTTGAAATTGGGAGCTTCCAAGAAGGTGAGAATGTGGTTTGGAACTTTGGAGATGGCCAAGAACCGGTGGAAGGCGGACATTTCATCGAACATGAGTTCGCGCAATCAGGAGTCTACACGGTAAGTGCCTTCTTCACAGACTATGATTGTCCCATGGGTGTGGAGCTCTATGTGGTCATTGAAGTGACGGGTTGTGGAGAGGTCGAACCGGAATGCGAAATTGAGTTGGTCGTGGAAACAGAAGACGGCATGTGGTACACCTTCAGCGCTCCTGGTTTCGGCGAATGGGCGACCTACCACTGGTATGTCAACGGACAGGTTGTTGATGGAGCGGATGACGCTGTTTTCGAGGCAGGATTTGATTTCAATCCTTATTGGGCTGTCTGTGTGACCGTGGTGACGGACGCCTGTCCGGAAGGTGCCGAAGCGTGTTTTTACAACATGGGCACAGAAGCTTGTCCCGATGAAGTTTTGGTTGACAATTCAGGCTGTTATTATGTTTTTTCCCTTGGGGAACAGGAGAATGTTGAAGTGCATTGGAGCGTGGATGGGGAATGGGTCGAGTGGTCTGCCAATGTGTTTGATTACACGTTCGAAACACCGGGAGAGCATGTGATTGCAGCAACGTATTGGTCCTTTGATTGTCCGGGGATGGAATACGAGATCGTCATCAATGCGGAAGGATGTGGCAATTCGGATTGCACCATTGAGGCCGTGGCCTATCCGCTCGAATGCAATGAGTTTTTGGTCGAGGCGCTGAACTTTCCAGAAGGGGCCCAGCTTTATTGGACCTTGGACGGGGAGCCCTACGAAGTCAACACGGCTGAATTTTTCTATACGTCTGCGGATGAAGATTGCCATGTTTTTTCTGTTGCCTATGAAACGCCTGACTGTCCTCAGGGCGTTAGTGATGAGGTGGAGGTGTGCCCAGACTGTGGGGGAATCGATTGTGATGTGACCATTGTTTGGGAGGCTTTGGCGGATGGGATTTATTTGTTTTCTGCGGTGAATGCGGACGGTCAATTGTGGGGAGGAACGGTCAATTGGTGGACCACCGGACAGAACGTTGGAACGGGCAATCCGTTTGCCTGGACTTGGGACAATGAGGAATCTTCGGTTGAATCCATGTGCATTGGTTTCTCGGAGTGGGAGAATTGTGGCGGAGGCGAAACCTGCGTGGAACTTGAAACGGAGCCAATGGAATGCGAGGAGGTGCAATTCGTTTTGAATGCGGAGTGGATCACCGAAATTGCCTGGGCTTTTGAAATTCTCATCGAGGCCGACATTGAGGGTTGGGAAATTGAAGGCTGGTCTCTTGATTTGGATTGGGCGGGGACGGGCAGCGTTTCGGATACCCTTTCATTTTGTGTTCCACCGGCTTGTTTTGAGGTCTTGAGCAATTTTGAATTGCCTTTCTTGGACTTGGAATCTTTTGTTGTTTTTGCCCTTCTCAACGGAGGTGACCCTGAAGTTTTGATTGACATTTTGGCCGAAGAATTCAATGACTTTGGGTTGCTTCCTGACTGCTTGGGGATCTCTGGGGTGGATGATCTCGACCGGTTCACTGCACCAGCGTCAGTCTGGCCCAACCCGGCACGCGGTGAGGTGAATTGGACCTTGCCTATCGGCGACTTCAGCGGAGAAATGCAAGTGCATTCCCTCGATGGAAAATTGATGTTCCAAGCGGGTTGTCAAGCATCGAGTGGAACCATCGAATGCCATGATTGGGCAGCCGGATTGTACACCATCACATGGGTCGAAAAAGGGATGCCCGCATTCCGATCCCTCGTGTTGGTCGCAGACTGACCAGCGCGCCGGTCTATTGAATTGAACACGACGACATGCCCAGGCGAACAAAGGTTGATTTTAGGATCACTTTTGGTCGCCTTTGCTTGTTAACTTCGCTGTTCAACTAAGGAAATTTCCGAGCTCTATGCAGTACCAAAAATTGAATGTGATCACGGGTTGGGGGGTATGGGCCTTGGCAACGATCGTGTACATCCTGACCATCGAGCCAACGGCGAGTTTTTGGGATTGTGGGGAGTTCATTGCTTCGGCATTTAAATTGGAGGTTGGTCACCCTCCAGGGGCCCCATTCTTCATGTTGCTTGCGCGATTCTTGATGATTTTCAGTCCGGTGGAGTATGCGGCCACTTTCGCCAACCTGCTTTCGGCACTGAGCAGCTCCTTCACCATTTTGTTTCTCTTTTGGAGCATCACGCATCTGGCTAAGAAGATGGTCGCCTCGTTGGGGATGGCACCAACAAAATCGGAAACGTGGGCCATTCTGGGATCAGGAATCGTAGGCGCTTTGGCCTACACGTTCAGTGATAGTTTTTGGTTCAGCGCGGTGGAAGGTGAGGTCTATGCCTTGTCTTCATTGTTCACGGCACTCGTTTTTTGGGCCATCCTGAAATGGGAAAACGTGGCTGACGAACCGGGTCACTTGCGTTGGTTGATTCTCATTGCCTATCTCATGGGCTTGTCGATTGGGGTGCACCTGCTCAACTTGCTGGCGATTCCGGCCATTGCCTTGATTTATTACTTTCGGAAATACCCCTTCTCATGGAAGGGCTTGGTCATCACGGGTGCGGTTGCGGTGGGCCTTTTGGCCTTCATTCAAGAGGGCATCATCAAAGGCGCGGTGCATTTGGCCGGGAGGTTTGAATTGTTCTTTGTCAACGACCTCGGTTGGGCCTTTAACAGTGGGGTCATGGCCTACGCTATTTTTCTCATTGCGACACTGACGGCAGCAATTTGGTGGACTCAGAAGAAGGGCTGGTGGGCGAGCAATGCTTTTGTTTTGGGCATGACCATGGTGCTCATTGGGTATTCCACCTTCGCGGTCATTGTCATCCGAAGTGCGGCCAATCCACCGATGGATGAAAACAATCCTGAGGATTTGTTTGCGCTGGTATCCTACCTGAATCGGGAGCAGTATGGTGACCGTCCTTTGGCCTCTGGTCAATTCTGGGGCTCTCCCATGGACATGAAGACGCCGTATTCGGATGGTCGAGCGACGTTTGTGAAAAGCTACAGTGTGTATGAATCTCGTGGTCGGGATGTCCGGGTGAAGTCCTTCCGTTCAGAGTCCGGGGCGAACACTTGGATGAAGGACAATGCGAATGACCGCATGCGGATTGTTCAGGAGTATGTCGACAGTGGAGAGAAGAAGGCGAGCAAGCCCAATTTCGACTCGCGATTCACCATGCTTTTCCCCCGCATGTATTCCACTCAAGCCAATCATATTCAGTCGTATAAAGGCTGGAGTAACTACAAAGGCTACAATGAAATCAGCGCCTTCAACAGTCCTTTATCCGATGGGCTGATGTCCCGCGAGATGTTTGAACGGCATTTGTCTACGGCGTATTTCAGTGGAGGAATGACGCAAGCGGAATTGAAGCGCGCATTGAATGCCCTGTTCAAGGAATATGGCATGCGTTTCGAAGAGAATTTCGACGTGGCCTCTGCATCGGAGTTGCTCGTTCGGAACCCAGAAACGGGTCAAATGAGCCGGGCTCCGTTGACGGACCCGAGCATGGTGCAAACACTTTCCAGCTACATCGTCGCAGCACTCGAATCAGGGTTGAATCGAGGCAAGGAATATGTGGCGAGCTTGGAAGGACAACGCACCCAATTGGAGTCTCAAATCCGGTCCGCCACGCGGCGTGCGAACCAGACAGGCTCCTCGGAGGATGTTCAACTCGTCCGCCAACTTGAAGGGGCGTTGGATCGGATTGTCGAAAAGCAAACGCCATCCCAATGGGAGAATCTGCGCTTCTTCAAAGACTACCAGGTGGGTTGGATGTACTTCCGTTATTTCCTCTGGAATTTCGCTGGAAAACAGAGCGATGTTCAAGGACACGGAGACTTCCTTGAGGGCAACTGGCTCAGTGGGCTGGATGCCATTGATGAAGAACGGCTTGGAAATCGCAGTGTCCTTTCGCAGCAACGGGACAACAACAAAGCGCACAACCACTTTTACTATTTACCACTACTGCTCGGTTTGCTCGGCTTGATTTTCCAGGCGATTCGTGATCCAAGACAATTTCTGGTTGTTGCCATGTTGTTCGTCATGACCGGCTTGGCCATTGTGGTTTACCTGAATCAATACCCTTACCAACCGCGAGAGCGGGACTACGCCTTCGTGGGGTCGTTTTATGCCTTTGCGATGTGGATTGGCTTGGGGGTCATGGCCCTTTTTGAGGCTTCTCGCAGACTTGAAGTCAAACAATTGGGGATGATTCTTGGAGCAACATTTGGCGCAGGAGCGGTGTTGTTTGTCACCGAAACGGTGGCTCAAGGCGGCCATGCCTTGAGTTTCTCTGTTTTGTTTCTGAGTGCTATTGGTGGCGCGGCTTTGGCCTTGTCTTGGGCCATGAAACAGGGGTCGTTGAATGAAGTCTTGCGTGCGCAAATTCTCGTGCTCTTGGCCTTGTTGGTTCCTGGACTGATGGCGAATGAAGGATGGGATGACCACAGCCGTGCCCATCGGACTACGGGGGTCGATTTCGCGAAGAACTACATGGATTCACTGGCGCCCAATGCCATCCTCTTCACCAACGGTGACAACGACACCTTCCCGCTTTGGTATGTGCAGGAAGTGGAGGGTTACCGTACGGACGTGCGCATTTGCAATTTGAGCTTACTGAACACGGATTGGTACATTGATCAGATGAAGCGCCAAGCGTATGAGAGCGCGCCTCTTCCCATTGAAATGGACGAGGAAAAATACCGGCAGGGCACACGCGATATCGTCATCTTGGATCCACCTAGAGACACCAACAACCCATACATGGACTTGGATCAAGCGATGGAATCGGCATTGAATGATGAGGGGATGCGCGACTACGGCGGTGGAAAATCCTACGCCGTGTTGCCTTCGAATAGCTTCCGAATCCAGGCGGATAGTGCTGATTTGGTGCGCTATGGAGTGCTCAATGAAGAAGAGATGAAATCGCGTTTGGATTACATCGAATGGACCCTAACGGATGAGCGGGGCAACCCCAAGAGCTACATTTTGAAGAACCAATTTGCGGTGTTGGATCTCTTGAAGAACAACCAATGGGAGCGACCGGTTTACTTTGCGGTGACGACGGGTCCGGATAGTTATATGGGCCTCGAGGAGCATTTCCGCCTTGAAGGATTGGCGTATCGACTTGTCCCGATTCGTTATCCGAAAAACGACAATCCCAACATGTTTGGGGGTGTTTCCGAGGACATCATGTATGACAATGTCATGAACAAATGGCATTGGGGAGGCATGGACAATCTAGAGGATGGGGTTTACATGGATGAGAACAACCGCCGAATGGTGACCAACTTCCGTTTGCAGATGGCCAATTTAGGAGACCAACTGCTTCGAGATGGTGACGCGAACCGGGCGTTGGACATATTCGAAAAGGTATTGACGGCCATGCCGGAAGAAAACGTTCCCTTGGGAAGGGTGCTTTTGTCGGTTCAAAGCGGATTGCTCGAATTGTCAGCGACAGCATCTTCGCCTGGCGTAACGGTCTTTGATCTGTCGGATGAACGTCGAGCACGAGCGAAGGAATTGGGCAAGCATTTGACCCGAAGGTTGTTTGACATCCAAGCGGAGGACTTGCGGTATTTCCATTCCTTGAACAGGGCTCAATTTGATGCGGTCAAGCGCGACCGGCAAATGGCGAAACAGGTGGCAGAATTGATGGTTCAAACGGCCAGCATCTACCTCCCCAACGATTCGTTATCAATCGATTTGCAAAGGGATATTGAGGAATTGGAAGAGATGATTGAGGACGCGGAACGCGCCTTTTACGACATGGGCTCCTATGACTTTTGATCGGTGACTGAAGAGACCCTTTTTCGAAAACAACGGATCGCCCTGCTGGTTTCTGGCTCTGGCTCGAATGCGGAGGTGATCATGGAGCGGTTCCGAGATCACACGGAGGCAGAGGTCGTCTTCGTGGGATGCAATCGCTCCCCCGATCGAGCGGGGATTTATGCGCGATCCATGGCCTTTGGGTTGGAAACAGTACAATTCAGCCGGGACGAATTGAGCTCGGGACAATTGACGAATGTGCTGCAACAAGAGGGGATTGACTGGATTGTCTTGGCGGGTTTTTTGATGCAAATTCCTGCGGAAATGGTCGCGGCATTCGACCACCGCATGATCAACATCCACCCCGCGTTGTTGCCCAAATTTGGAGGCAAGGGCATGTACAATCACCACGTCCATGAAGCCGTTGCGCAAGCCGGAGAACTGGAGTCGGGGATGACGGTCCATTGGGTCAACGCCGCATACGACGAAGGTGACATCTTATTCCAAGCCTCATGTGCTCTGGAGGAAGGGGACACAGCAGACATCATTGGAGCGAAAGTATTGGCGCTGGAACACCGGTATTATGCGGATGTATTGGAGAGTGTCATTCGTGAAACACGGCGCACATCCGACCCCTTGTCATCTCGAACAAACGACATTTAACCCGTGAATAGCATGGCCCCCCTTAATCCCCACTTTTCCTGATGGCACGTGTTCAAATCTATACGGATGGAGGAGCGAGTGGCAATCCTGGGCCGGGAGGATATGGCGCGCTCATGATGTACGGAGAGCATCGAAAGGAGCTGAGTGGCGGCTTCCGATTGACGACCAACAACCGGATGGAGCTATTGGCGGTGATCACAGCTTTGGAAGCCTTGAACAAACCTGGGATGGAAGTGGATGTATTTTCCGATTCCAAGTACGTCGTGGATGCGGTGCAAAAACGCTGGGTGATGAATTGGGAGAAAAAGGGGTATCTGAATAAAAAGAATCCCGATCTGTGGAAGCGATTCTTAGTGGTCTACCGGCAGCATAAGGTGATTTTTCATTGGGTCAAGGGACACGCGGGCAATCCCTATAACGAACATGTGGATCAACTGGCTGTGGGAGCCTACCAAAAGGGCAGCTTGCTTATTGATGCAGCTTATGAGGCATCAACGGCCTGAACGGGGCTCAGAAGCAAGTCATCTTCGAGACCGGCTTTGTATCTTTGTGCGCTCAACGCAATAACCGATTGAAAGCATGCGGACCGATCTCTACCAAGGCCACGATTACTACATGATGGATGAGATGCTCACCGAGGAGCACAAACTCATTCGTGAGACCGCGCGCGCTTGGGTCAAAAAAGAAGTCAGCCCCATCATTGAAGAGGCTGCTGAAAAATGCATTTTCCCGCAGCATTTGCTTCCTGGATTGGGTGAAATCGGTGCGTTTGGCCCCTACATCCCCGAGGAATATGGCGGTCCTGGTTTGGATCAGATCAGTTATGGATTGATCATGCAGGAGTTGGAACGATGCGATAGCGGATTGCGCTCAACGGCATCGGTTCAAAGCAGCTTGGTCATGTATCCGATCTGGCGCTATGGAAGTGAGGAGCAAAAACTAAAGTTCTTACCCAAGCTCGCGACCGGTGAAATGATGGGCTGTTTTGGATTGACGGAACCCGATCACGGTTCGAATCCATCGGGAATGACCACCCATTTCAAAGAAGATGGTGATGACATCATCCTCAATGGCGCCAAGATGTGGATCTCCAACGCTCCGTTTGCGGATGTTGCCGTGGTTTGGGCAAAAAGTGAAGCAGGCCGCATCACCGGCGTTCTTGTTGAGCGTGGAATGGAAGGGTTTACAACGCCCACCATGCATGGAAAGTGGAGCTTGCGCGCCTCCGATACGGGCGAATTGATTTTTGACAACGTTCGCGTTCCCAAGACCAACATCTTACCGGGACGAGACGGGCTTGGCGCTCCTTTGAGCTGCTTGGACTCAGCGCGGTATGGCATTGCTTGGGGCGCGATCGGAGCCGCTTTGGATTGCTATGACACCGCGTTGCGTTATGCCAAAGAGCGAATCCAATTCGATCGCCCCATCGGCCAATTCCAGTTGCAGCAAAAGAAGTTGGCCGAGATGATCACGGAGATTACCAAGGCCCAGTTGTTGACGCTACGATTGGGTCAAATGCGCGACGCTGGAACGGCTACGTCTGCCCAGATCTCCATGGCGAAGCGGAACAACGTGGACATGGCCTTGACGATCGCTCGGGACGCCCGACAGATGTTAGGCGGAATGGGCATCACTGGAGAATATCCGATCATGCGCCACATGATGAATTTGGAATCGGTGGTGACATATGAAGGAACCCACGACATCCATTTGCTGATTACGGGCTTGGATGTTACAGGATTGAATGCGTTCGTTTGATCGCCGTTGATTAGAGGACGTCTTTCAGGACGGGGAAACGCTCACGGTACTGATCCAGCTCAAGTCGACTCAACGTCGCTGAAATCCATTGAGTTTCATGGGCACGAGCAGCAGCAAGCACATGGCCTTTCGGGTCATGGATGGCGCTCAACCCCTTGTGAAGAATGCCGTTGGCATCGACTCCTATGCGGTTAACCCCTGCGACGTACGCTTGGTTTTCAATCGCACGGGCTGGAAGCAAAGTGGTCCAAGCAGAAGCGCGGACTTCAGGCCAATTCGCCACGTACAGCGCCACGTCATAGGGTTCATTCTGAAGATTCCGACTGGACTCTGGGAACCGCAGGTCATAGCAAATCTGTAGCAAGATATTCCAGCCGCGCCACGCCAAGGTGATCCGCTCTTTACCGCCACTGTAGGCATCATCTTCCCCAGCGAATCGAAACAAGTGCCGTTTGTCATACCACCCGCGCAGGCCCTCGGGAGTCATGAAAACACACCGGTTCACGGAGCGATTATCGTCCTGGAGGTGGCACGATAAACTACCAACCACTGCCGCGTTGTGTTGCCGACTCCATCGCAGCATGGCCTGAAGCGGAAGCGGCCAATCGTCGGCTGTCTGTACAAAAGAAGTCCTCCATGGAATGCCCATTTTCAGCGGCTGCATGGTGAAGCCCGTCGCCCACATTTCCGGAAGCACCAGCACATCCCAATCGCCGGCGCTGACAACGCGATCGCTCATGTGCTCATCGATTTGAGCCATGTTGGCATCGGGGTTTTCCCACGCCAAGTCCAGTTGAAGCAACGCAATTTTGAGATCTGCCGTAGTGGACATGAACAGCTGTTAGGAGGGATTGGAGAGCAGAAGCAAACGCCGGATACCCTCATCCAGCGTGGCTTCGTTTTTAGCAAAACAGACTCGGATGCGATGGGTGGAATGACCTTCGGGAATGCCATTGGGATAAAACGGAGACAATGGAATCAAGGCGACGCCATCTTGCGCTCCTTTTCGACACCATTCCTGCACGACCTGACGGTCGTCACGGTCATCGAAACGGCCGTAGTCCAACACCTGGAAGTAACCCGATTCAGCAGGCGTCCAGTTCCAATGGCTGCCATTCAAACCGCTCAAAAGCCGGTCGCGTTTGCCTTGATAGAACGCAGGCAATCCCCCCAAATGATCTTTCCCCTCCGGGCTCTTGAGGAAAGAGGCGATGCCCGCTTGGAGGGGTGCCCCCGTTGAAAACACATCGTACTGATGCACCTTGCGCACTTCGCTCATGAGTTCGCTAGGTCCTAGGAGATACCCGATTTTCCATCCGGTAGCATGCAAAATCTTTCCAAACGAAGCGGCCACGAGCGCGCGTTGGGACAGTGCGGGATGGCTGGACAAGCTCAGCGCCGTTCGGCCATCGTGCTGCAACGGCCCATAGACTTCATCGCTCAGCAGTATGATGTCCGTGTCTTGCACTAACCGGTGCAAGGCCTCGAAATCTTCATAAGACCATCCGCTCCCAGTGGGGTTGTTCGGAACATTCAGGATCAGCATGCGCGTTGAGGCGGTGAGCGCGGAGGCGATCGCTTCCAAATCGAGATGGTAATCAGTCCCTCCAAGGGGGACCACGACCAAGGAACCACCGGCCAGTTGAATGGCGGGTTGGTACAAATCATACGCGGGTGCGAGCACGATGACCTCGTCACCAGGATGCACCCAAGCCTGGATGGCCGCAAACAAAAGGGACGAGGCACCTGCTCCCACGGTGATTTCGCTGTTGACATCGTAGTGGCGTTGGGTCCGGTGTTCGGTGTCTTCGGCAATCCATGTGCGCAAGCCGACATCCCCTGCCATCGGGGCGTATTGATTTTTGCCTTCGTTCATGGCCGCGGTTACGGCTTGGCGCAATGCCATGGGGGGATCAAAATCAGGAAACCCTTGACTCAAATTGAGGGCGCCGCATTCAGCCGCCAAGGCACTCATCTCGGTGAAGATGGTGGTTCCCACATGGGGCAATTTTGAATCCGGGAGATGGATGGGGCGGGCCATGGTATGTTAGCGTGTGATGGCCAATTTCGTGGAGCCGGCAGAATTGCCATCGGAATCGGTTGCGAAAATCAGATAGACTCCGTGAGGAACATCGGTTCCATCCATGTCTTTGCCGTCCCACACGGCTCGGCCCCCATTGGATTCCAGAAGAGCAACCATGCGCCCAGAAGTCGTGGCGATGTGAACCGTGGATTCATAGGCCAATCCATTGATGGCAATCCACCCTTCGAAACCCGACCGGACGGGATTGGGATAGACCTCTAGCGCGTCAATTTCGCTTACGAAGTTGGTGGCATCGCTGCGCCAAGCTAGAAGCCCTTGGGACGTGCCAATGTAGGTTTCGCCATTGCGGTGGTTGATGGCGATGTCGAAAATCGAGTTGCTCAAAAGGGGACTGTTCGCTTCGGTGAAGTGAGCTTCTTGCGTGGCTCCGTCAGGACTGAGGAGGTACAAGCCGGAATTTTGAGTGCCCAGCCACTTCCGATTGCCGCCATCGATGCAGATGCTTCGAATGATCTCGGTTTCAAGAAGCAATTGATAATTACCATCTTGTTGGATCAAAATTTGGGAAGCCACGGGGTTGGTGTTTTGGATATCAAAAATGGCGCTAGGGAGGTACACGACGCAAGGGCCTGCCGAGGTGCCAATCCAAATCTCACCATCCAAATCTTCCTCTATGGAATAAATGTCATCCGAAGGCAACGCCCCTTGACTTTCGGCATCGGTGAGCAATCGCCAGTCATCATCAGTTGTGTTGCCGGGAGTTTGGTTCGTGTCGTAGACCAAAAGCCCTTGGTTGTCAGGCATGATGCAATACACATAGCCGTTGCGTGCGGCCAAAACGTCACTCATCCACCCGGAGGTTCCCATGGCGTTGCCCAAATCCATAGCGACAAAAGTGCCATCTGCTAAGCGCACGTGCAAGGGATGATCAGCGAAGGCATTCGTAAACCAAAGATTTCCGTATGAGTCGAAATCAACGCCGCCAACACCAATGCGGGGGGACCCGCCGAAATCGGAAAGCTGCAAGGTGCTGTTGGTGGCATTGTACGTTTCAACCACCGCATTGTCCATCACCTCGATGAGCCCCTCCTCCCAGGTTCCAAAAAAGACATGCGCCGGATTGATCGGGTCGATGCTCACCACCATGGGGTCGTTGATTCCGGCAATGTCGTTTTCTCCTGCTTCAGGGAAAATCCACTCCCATTTTGATCCGTTCAAACCATAAAAGCCATGCTTATGGTACATGCTGGTCCAGGTTTCATCGACCCCCCCTGATGCGATCCACATGCGATCGTTCCAGGCGTCGATGCAACGAACCAATGAAGTGGGGGGACCTGATGGTGACCAGTGCGCGTCCATCTCACCGCCCGTGATGTCGAGTCGAAGCAAGCCTTCTTCTTGGTTCGCAATCATCAGATCGGCAAAGGCATAGCTGGTTCCTTGGGCGCCTTCGAATGCTCGGTGGTGAAAGACCATATGACGAGCACGCAAGGGAACTCCATCTGCTGAATAATCCAATTGAATCGGCTCGAGCGCAGCGTTGAACAGTTGGATGGATTGGTAATCGGAGATGGCTAAAAGCCAATCTGTGGAAGCCGCGCCGGTTGCTCCGGCTGCGATGTCGTAGACTTGGTTGCTTTCCCATTGTGGGAATGGAGCCCAAAGCCCTTGACTTCTCCACCACAACTCATCCGGCTGGCTGGCGTTGTCCACGCGCATGTGAACAATGATGGGGCCTTCTGGATGGAAGATGACGTGCCGATAATCCCCTGTTTCCAGCGGGATGTCATCCCAGCGAGTCCAAGCATCTGGAGCGCTTAAAAATGGATGGTTTCGGTCGGCTTCGAAAATACCGGCGTCGGTCCAAACGACAATTTTATTCTCCCGGAATTGCAGTCCATGGCACGAGCGCAAATCTTGCTGTCCTTCGATGAACCATGTGTCCCGAACATCGAACTCACGTGGATTGATTTCGACAATACCAAATCCACAGGCGGCATAAATGCGGTCTGTTTCGTCTGTGGTAACGGTCACCATGGAGTGGATGGTTTTGTCACCGATGAGGTTGCTGTCTTTGATGTCACTCATGGTGTAAAGACGGACCCCTTGGTTGGAAAAGAAATCAATGACACCCGAGGCGTAACCAACGACAAGCATTTGGCCGACGGCATCCCAAGCCAATGCGGATGGATTGCTTCCGCTCATTCCGTTGACCTTCGAAATGGTCTGAAGGCTTCCATCGGAAAAGACCAGGAAAAGACCATTTTCAGCACGCACCGCCCAGAATCCATCGTCCCCTGCTGGTACATCCGATGCACCACAATACACCGTCTCTTCGGTATGGCTATAGGGTAAAAGATCAGTCCACGTGCCAACATCTCGGAAGATGACCTCCGAGGTTTCCAGCGCTGATTGTGCCGAAAGTTCTGCCCGATCCAACCCGATGGACAAGCCAATGCAACAGAGCAGCGCGTGAAGCATGGGGCTGGATGGAAAGTACATGGATGGTGACAGCGGAAGGGGTGTGTTTTGCATACGCATCAAAGGTCGGAATATTGTGTGGTTCAGCGGTGGTCTTTCCATCGAAATGCCTCTGCACCCGAGGATTCCAATTGGTCCAACGCATCACCGTTGCTTAAAGTGTAAATCCAACCTTTGGGACCGTATTCCCAGCGGACGATTCCCCAAACGATAAGCAAGCAAAGCAGGTCTTCCGCAGCATCGAAATCAAGACGCCCGATGCGAACGACGTGAAGAAAGGACAAAGCCCTCCCGGATCGCCAAGCGCTGAACAGCTTTCCGATGAATTGATCGTAGCGAAATTCCGCACGATCCAATCGCATTTCGTATTGCCACACTTTGACCAAAACAGGGCTGGCCCGATGGATGCGGTCTTCCCGTCTTAAATAAGCTTGGAGCTGCCCCTTCTCGTCGGCACAGAAATGAGGCCGGGCGGCCGAGCGAGGAATTTGGACTTCCATCACGGTTTTCATGTCGGCCTTCCAAATTTGGATGTCAAAGGCAAGAGGGGGTTTGCAATGCATTTCTGCCGCTGCTTGGATCATGTGGAATTCTTCGTCGGCCCGAACCCCTGCTATGCTCCCGTTGTCCTTGACACCAATCAAAAGACGCCCGCCTTCGGTGTTGGCAAACGCACAGAGCGTGCGCGCAATTTTGCCTGCGTCTTCGATGCGCATTTTAAAGTCTTGCTTTTGGTGTTCCCCTTCAGCAATCATTTGGATGACATAGGACATGTGCGAAAGGCAATAAAATTTGGGGGTGTTGTGAGTCGACGAAGTTAATCTTCAGATTGAGAAAGCAAGTTTTAGGATATCCATCTGAAATAGCTATCTTTGCAGGGAATATCGAAGATGTACGAAGTGAAGAGGGGTTCCAGCCCCTCTTTTTTTGTCCTCTTCTCTTCATCATTTTTGACCAAACGCATTGATTCAAGCATCGACCATTCGTCAGCTGGCTGAGGCCTACCTCGAAGGAACCTCCGGTTTCATCGTTGACGTTCGCGTTGGCGAAAGCAACGCCATTTCCATCTTATTGGATGATGACGCCGCGACGAGCATTAGTCAATGCATGGCCTTGAGCCGTCACTTGGAAGATGAATTGGACCGAGAAGCAGAGGACTTTGCCTTGGATGTGAGTTCGCCGGGATTGGATCAACCGATTCAAATACTCCGCCAGTATATCAAGAACATTGGGCGTGGGGTGCAACTCAAGATTCGGAACGCGGGGAAAGTCGAGGGGGAATTGGTAGGGGCAACGGAAGAGAGTGTGACCATTAAGACGAGGGAAAAACAACGCATCGAAGGCCGGAAGGCCAAAGAATGGGTTGAAGAAGAAACAACCTTTGCATTGACAGACTTGGACTGGACGAAGGTTCAAATCTCATTCAAGCAAAACTGATATTTTGATTTTGTCATTAACCGCAACAGCACAACACTGAACGCATGACGCAACTCAATCTGGTGGATTCTTTTAAGGAATTCAAAGAATTCAAGAACATCGACCGCGAGGTTATGATGGGAATTCTTGAGGATGTATTTCGCGCAATGATTTTAAAGAAGTATGGAGACGACTCCAACTTTGATATCATCATCAACCCGGACAAGGGGGATTTGGAAATTTGGAGGAATCGCGACATCGTAGCAGATGATGCGGTCGAAGATGAGAACCAACAAATCGGCATTACGGATGCCTTGTGCATCGAGGACGACTTCGAGGTCGGTGAAGAGTATTCAGAGGAAATCAAACTCGAGTCATTCGGTCGACGGAATGTCTTGTCGTTGCGTCAGAACTTGGCGGGGCGGATCATGGAATTGGAGAAAGATTCCATTTACCAGAAATACAAGGAGCGCGTAGGTGAGATCATCTCCGCTGAGGTCTATCAAATCTGGAAGCGAGAAATTCTGTTGGTGGACGATGAGGACAATGAAGTCGTGATGCCGCGTGAGAACCAAATTCCTGGAGAT